>NZ_JBNNVP010000003.1:0-290000 GCF_050280605.1 Pseudomonas sp. NPDC089918
GCAATTGAATGTGTTGCTGGGCGAACGGCTTGACCCGATGAAGCGGTGTGTCAGGCGACATCAATATTGACTGTGCTGGCGCCTTCGCGAGCAAGCCCGCTCCCACATGGATGCTTGCCTGACGGCATTACCGGTGCGGGTTAGCGAGCCTCCAGCCGGGCGATTTCAACGTTCAACTGGTCCAGCGCGTTGCGCAGCGCACCGCTGTGGGCGAGTTGCTGTTCACCCTGGCTGACCACGGCCTTCAGTTGCGCCAGGTCACCGCTGGTTTGCGCTTGCTGGACCGCGACGGCGTAGAGCGGCACCGCATGGTGCGGATGCTCCGGGTGCACAATAACGGGAGCCTGGCTGACCGCCGCGTGTTTCACGTAATGCCAGTGACCCTGTTCCTGATATTTGTAGTCGACATAACCACTCGCCCAATCGCTGCCTAAAATGCCCTTCAAACCGAAGGTCTGGGCGATCTGGCTGAGAGGGCCGCTCGGGCTGCCCGCCAGGGTGAGGATGATGTGGTTCTCCGCCGTCGGCACCAGTTTGGCCTCGGAATACTCACCCCATACACGGGCACGGAAGTTGAGGGTCGGGTAGGTGCTTTGGAAAATACTCGCAATCCCGCTGACTTTTTTCTTTGTGGTATCCACCAGCAGATCGAGGGTTAAAACCGGTGCGCCCAGCAGGTGATTACTGACGTTCAGGCGGGTATGAAAAAGTCCGATTGACATGGTGCTACTCCCTTAATTGTATTGAAGACAAGTCGGGCATATTTCGTGGTCGAGTCAGCGGCGTTCCTGTCGGCTGATTTCTTCCTTGGCCGTTTCAAGCGCACTCTGCAGTTGGGGTTGCTGATCGAGTTGCTGCTGGGCCAGGCGCGACAGGTTTTTCATCTGGGCCAGGTCACCGCTGGCCATTGCACTTTGAATCGGTGCGGCGTACAGCGGCATGATTGGCGGATACGGTGATTCCGGCGGAATCACCGGGCCGGGTTCCAACGGCAGCGGGGAGACGTGGGACGGTACTGCCTCAATGAGATGGGCGGGAGCATTGTTGACCTCGACCCACTGCTGACCATTCAAGTACGAATAGTTGGCGACGCCTTCTTTCCAGTCGGTGCCCACCACCAGTTGCAACTTGAAATTCACGATGGAGTTCGAGCCTGAGCCGCCGTGATTGCCTTGTGCGGTGATCAGGATTTTGCTGACGCCGGGTGACATGACCGTCAGGTAGGTGTATTCGCCCCAGACATCGGAATGCACATCCAGAGGCGGGTTGGTCGCCTGAGTGATTGCGGCGGTGCCGTTGACAGTCTCGTCAGGGGTAAAGACCAGGAGATTGAGTGCCAGACTTTGTGCACCCGGTGCCGAAGTACCAATTCGGTAACCGAGCGGGAACAAACCGACAAGTTGTTGATTAGAACCAGACATGGTTATTGCCTCCATTGCAATAAGGGGAGCGGAAATAGCTGTTAGTGCTTTTCCAGGCGTGCGACTTCCTTTGCCAATTGCTCGTAAGCGGTAGTTAGCTCTTTGTTTTCTGGTGTGGATGCATCGCGTTGTTTCAATAGCGTCTTCATTTCCGGCAGGCTGCCGGCCTTGATCGCGCTTTGGATGGCCACCCCATAGGGGGGCATGCTATGGCGAGTTGAACTGCTCATAACGATTCCTTCCGTGGTGTTTTGCGGGC
The DNA here is from genome assembly GCF_050280605.1 of Pseudomonas sp. NPDC089918. Taxonomy (NCBI): domain Bacteria; kingdom Pseudomonadati; phylum Pseudomonadota; class Gammaproteobacteria; order Pseudomonadales; family Pseudomonadaceae; genus Pseudomonas; species Pseudomonas sp. NPDC089918. The sequence continues at coordinate 1,681 of NZ_JBNNVP010000003.1, forward strand.
ACTGCCGTGATCAGCAGTTTTTGCAGTTAAGCAGGCGCGGATAAATATGCAATGGGCAATGGAAGAGTAATTTTTAATATTATTTTATTAATCGCGATGGGTTAGGAGGCGGTATGTTCAATATTAAGTTTGGCGATGAAGGAAGTGCTGTTCAGTTACTTCTTCATAAGCGTCAAGTTCCTTATCGCCATTATTCGTATTTGAAAAATCAAGCCAGGTAGCGCCGAAACCAGGCCAGTGTTCGATCCCAGGCAAGCCTGGCGGCGGCATCATCGTATCGAGGTGTGGAGTCGTTGTGGAAACCGTGGTTAACGCCCGGATAGATATAGGCCTCATACGTTTTGCCGGCTGCTTTCAACGCCTGTTCGTAGGCGGGCCATCCTTCATTGATGCGCGTATCCAGTTCGCCATAGTGGAGCAGCAGCGGGGCTTTGATTCCGGGGACATCTTCAGCCTTTGGCTGACGGCCATAAAAGGGCACGGCGGCCCCTAATTCCGGATAGGCCACGGCTGCGGCATTGGCGACTCCACCGCCATAACAGAAGCCGGTGATGCCGACTTTCCCGCTGGTGGCGTCATGTTTCATCAGCCACTCGATGGCGGCGAAAAAGTCATTCATGAGTTTTTCCGGGTCGACGGTTTGCTGCAATTCCCGGCCTTTGTCATCGTTGCCGGGATAGCCGCCCACCGACGTCAAACCGTCTGGGGCGAGTGCGATGAACCCCGCTTTGGCAAGGCGTCGGGCGACATCCTCGATGTAAGGATTAAGCCCACGATTTTCATGCACGACCACCACCGCCGGCACCTTGCCGGTGGCTTTGGCAGGGCGCACCCAATAAGCACGAACCTGCCCGTGACCCTTGGGCGAGGGGTAAGTGATGTACTCGGCGATGATGTCCGGGTCGGTAAATTGCACCTGTTCGGCCAGTGCATAATTCGGGCTCAGGGCGGCGAGGAGGGCTGTGGCCGTCAAACCGCCCAAGGTGAACAACGCCGCACGATCAAGAAACGCTCGCCGGTTGATTTTGCCGTGGGCGTAGTAGTCGTAGAGTTCGAGCAGTTCAGGGGCAAAGTCTTTCGCCGTGAGACGGTCCATCTGCGTGCTTCCTGTTGGTTGATTCATAAAAAGCGGAGGGGCAGCGCCTAATGCCAGTCAGTTAAGCATGCGAAACCTGTGGGAGCGGGCTTGCTCGCGAAAGCGGTGTGCCAGGCGACATTAATGTCGACTGACACGCCCTCTTCGCGAGCAAGCCCGCTCCCACAGGGATTGCTTAACTGACTGGCATTAGCGCTCAGCCCCTCGCTGTTCATGGCTATGGCAATCAGCTCCCAGCCTGTTTATTCAACGCCTCTTCAGCCGCTGCGATTTCTGCCTGACGCTTGATGATCATGTCGCCTACGGGTGGGCCCTGGAAGCGCCGGGCTTCAAAGGCGAACCAGATGATTGCCGTCAGAATCAGAAAACCGAGCGTGATGTACAACGCCCAATCGTTCGGTGGCTGGATGCCGATGACAAAGATCAGCACCATCGAAAGGATCGAGAGGATGGCGAACAACGAGTAAAACCCGCGCCCCATGTTCCACGGCCCCATGGTCGGCCACTTCGCAGTCCCGTAGGTAAACAGGCCCAGCACGATGGGAATGATGAAAGAGAAGAACAGGAAGATCACCGTGCAGGAGACCACGATCGTGTAAACCGGCGTTTCGCCGATCGATACCAGGGACGATCCCCACACGAACAACACCGCGAGCGTGGCACCGGTCCAGATCGCCGCCACCGGGCTGCGATGGGTCGGTGAGACTGAGGCCAATGCTTTGGAGAAGGGCAGGCCGCCGTCACGGGAAAACGCGAAGATCATGCGTGAGACCGAGGTCACGGTCGCCAGCCCGCAGAGAACCTGCGAGATGAAAATGGCCAGGTAAAGCGCCATCTTGATCGCCGGGTTCACCTGAGTGTCCATCGCCCAAAAGAACACATTCCAACCCTGCTTCGCCGCTTCGTCCATGCTCGGCAGCATCAGTACAAACGAACAGAGCATCACCCAGCCGAACAGCAGCGACCAGGCCACCGAGCTGACCATCCCGACCGGTACCGACACGGATGCCTGATGGGTTTCTTCGGAGGTATGCGCCGAGGCGTCATAGCCGGTAATGGTGTAGATCGGCAAGAGCAGGCCGAGCATGAAAATCCAGCCGTTCGACACCTGTGGCCAGACGTTGCCGCCGGCTTCGCCGGAGTAGTTGCCGAAGGTCACCAACCGGGCGAACTCAAAGCTGGGGGCGGCGATCAGGCAGACGATGGTCAGCGCGAGCGCCGTGGCGAAGATCAGGTAGCCCGAGAAGTCAGTGAGCTTTGCGGTCAGGCCGATGCCAAAGTGGTTACACAAGGCCTGGAGGCCGGTCAGGATCGCCAGAAAAGTGATCCGTGTGGTGATGGTGTCTTCCATTCCCAGGGCCGGTCCGAAGGCGCCGAAAAAGAAGTAATAGGTACCGACGTTGATCGCGCCGAGCACCGTGATCAACCCCAACAGGTTGAACCAGGCCGTCAGCCAGCCGGTGAAGCGGTTTCCGAGAATTGAGCCCCAGTGATAGAGGCCGCCAGCCGTTGGGTAGGCCGAGGAAATCTGTGCCATGGCCATGGCGAAAACCCCGGAGATCAGGCAGCCCAGTGGCCAGCCGATGCCGATGGCTGCACCGCCTGCACCCGAAGTGCCCTGTGCCAGCGAGTTGATGCCACCCGAGAGGATGCAAATGATCGAAAAGGAAATGGCAAAGTTGGAGAAAACGCCCATGCGTCGCGAGAGTTGCTGGGCATAGCCCATGTTGTGCAACACCTTGAGGTCGTCGTCTTGTGGCGCGGTGGCGCCGGGTTGGCTTACTGGACTCATAACGTGTGCTCTTGTTCAGGTTTTGATCCACATCCATCCGCGTGGTGCGTTGCCGAATGGGTTTGTCTTCAACCCCCTGTTGTACTGCTCCTGCCTCTAACGGTTGAAATCCATCCAGGTTGCGTGCTCACACGTTGGCCATGGACAGACGATTGCTCTAGAGACGGCCGTGAAACGCCGCGTCGAAAATTTCTGCCGCGCCAGTTCGTGTCAACGGCAACGGGTTGCCGCCGGCGCAGGGGTCGACAATCGCCATGTCCGCGATCAAATCGGCCTGCTTGTCATCCACCCCCAGTTCAAACAGCGTATGTGGCACGCCGATGTCTTTGCGCAGCTTGAGAACGAAGGCCTGAAAGCTGTCGAACCCCGGGGAGGGCAGACGCAAATAGGCCGCCAGGCGGGTGATGCGTTCTTCGATGGCCGGGCGATTGAACTTGAGTACATAGGGCATGAACGTGGCATTGGTCATGCCGTGGTGGGTGTCGTACAGAGCGCCCACCGGATGGGCGAGTGCGTGCATGCCACCCAGGCCTTTCTGGAAAGCGGTAGCGCCCATCGCCGCAGCCGCCAGCATTTGCGCGCGCGCGTCGAGGTCGGAGGGGGTGTGTACGGCGCGTACCAGGGCATTGGCCACCAGGCGCATGCCTTCGACCGCAATACCTTCGGCCATGGGGTGAAAACCGGGAGCGCAGTACGATTCCAGGCAATGGGCAAACGCATCCATGCCGGTGCCAGCGGTGACTTTTGCCGGCATGCCGACGGTGAGGGCCGGGTCGCTGATGACTACGCGCGGCATCATTTTCGGGTGAAAGATGATGCGTTTGGTGTGTGTACGCTCGTCGATGATCACCGCCGCACGGCCCACCTCGGAACCGGTGCCGGCGGTGGTCGGCACCGCAATGACCGGGGCGATGCTGCTTTCGTCGGCGCGTGTCCAGTAGTCGCCGATGTCTTCGAAATCCCAAACCGGTCGGGTCTGGCCGCTCATGAACGCGATGAGCTTGCCCATGTCCAGGCCGCTGCCACCGCCGAAGGCGACCACGCCATCGTGGTTGCCGGCGCGCCAGGCGTCGAGTCCTCCCGCCAGATTCGCTTCAATCGGATTCGGCTTGAGGTCGCAAAACAGCGCGACGCCAAGGCCGGCGGCGCGCAAGGATTCCACCGCCGCCGTGGTGATCGGGGCACGCGCCAGGCCGCTGTCGGTGACCAGCAACGGTCGCTGGATCCCTTGGCTGCGGCAGACTTCGGCCAATTCGGCGATGCGGCCAACGCCGAAGCGGATGCTCGTGGGGTAGTTCCAGTTCGCGGTCAGGCTCATGGCTCAGATCTCATGGCGCAGATGGAAGGATTTCGCGCGGGTCAGGTGTTCATAGCCAAGGCGCGACAGCGTGACGCCGCGCCCGCTGTTTTTCACCCCGGTCCAGGCCAGTGCCGGGTCCAGATAATCGCAGCGGTTCATGAACACGGTGCCGGTGGCGATCTCGTCGCCGATGCGTTCGGCGGCAGCGAGGTCTTGCGTCCAGATAGAAGCGCTGAGCCCGAACTCACTGTCGTTCATCAAGGCGATGGCTTCGTTGTCGCTGGCCACCGGCATGATGCCGACCACCGGGCCAAAGCTTTCCTCGCGCATCACCGACATTTTATGAGTGACGTCCACCAGTACCTGCGGCGCTAGATAGGCGCTGCCCGGTGCATCGGCGGGAAAGTCCTTTGGATCGATCAATGCCCTGGCCCCTTGTGCCAGCGCATCGACGATCTGCCCGCGAACGAATTCAGCGGCGCTCGGCGTAATCAGCGGGCCGAGGGTGGTGGCTTCGTCCAGCGGGTTGCCCAGCACGTATTGGCGGGTCAAGGCGACGAAGCGCTCGACAAAGGCCGGGTAAATTTTTTCATCGACATAAATACGCTCGACGGCGCAGCAGCTTTGGCCGGAGTTGAAGAAACTGCCGTCCACCAGGTTTTCCACCGCATGCTCAAGGTTGGCGTCTGCCCGAACGTAGGCCGGGTCTTTGCCGCCGAGCTCCAGGCCCACGCCAAGGAAGCATCCAGTGGCGGCGCTTTCCATGGCCTTGCCGGCATCGACTGAACCGGTGAAGTTCACCTGCTGCACGCGTCCTGAAGCGATGATCGCGGCGGTCTGCTGATGATCGAGCAGCACGTTGTGGAACAGGCCTTCGGGCAGATGGGCGCGGCGAAAGGCCTCGGCGAAACGCTCGCCCACCAGCAGCGTTTGTGTGGCGTGCTTGAGGATCACGCTGTTGCCCGCCATCAGCGCCGGGATGATCGTATTCACCGCCGTCAGATAGGGGTAATTCCACGGTGCAACGACCAGCACCGTACCCAACGGTTCACGTTTGATACAGCGCCGAAAACCGGCGACAGGGACAGGTTCAACCGCTGCCAATGCCTCAGGCGCAATGGCGATCATGTACCGCGCACGTTCTTCGAAGCCGCGCAGTTCGCCGGCGCCGAAGCGTACCGGGCGGCCCATCTGCCAGGCCAGCTCCGGCACGATCTCGGCCTTCATCGCCAGCATCGCGTCCACGGCGGCGCTGCAAAACGCGGCGCGTTCGCTCAGTGGTCGGCGCTGCCATTGCAACTGGGCGGCTGCGGCCGCCGTCAGAGCCTGGTCGAGCTGCGCCGCATCGGCACGGCGGCGTTCGGCGTAGACCCGGCCATCGACCGGTGAGATGAGTTGAACGATCTCAGTCATGGTGTGTGCTCAATAGCGCTCGAAGCCGCGCTGCAGTTCCCAGTCGGTGATGCGCCGGTCGTACTCTTTCTGTTCCCACTCAGCGGTATGCACGTAGTGGTCGATCACTTCATCACCGAATGCCTCGCGCAACATGCTCGACGCCTTGAGCGCGGCGCAGGCATCGCGCAAGGTTTTCGACACTTCGGGCAAGTGCTCGTCGACGTAGGCATCGCCCTCGAAGGGCGGCGTCAGGTTGAGTTTCTCGTCGATACCGGCCAGGCCCGCGGCGATCAAGGCGGCGAAGGCCAGATAGGGGTTGAGGTCGGCACCGCCGATGCGGCATTCGATGCGGATGGCCTTGCTGCCTTCCGCGCACAAACGAAAGCCTGCGGTGCGATTGTCCCGACTCCATACGGCCCGCGTAGGCGCGAAAGTGCCGGCCTGGAAGCGCTTGTACGAATTGATGTAGGGCGCCAGAAAACAGGTGATGTCGTTGGCGTATTTGAGCTGCCCGGCCACCCAGGAGCGCATCAGTTTCGACATGCCAAACTCAGCCTTGGGGTCGAAGAACAGCGATTTTTTGCCATTCTTGTCCCACAGCGAGTTGTGCACATGGCTGCTGGAACCGGCGGCGTCATAGCGCCACTTGGCCATGAACGTGATCGCCTTGCCCTGCAGTTGCGCAATCTCCTTGCAGGCGTGCTTGATGATCACGTGATGATCGGCCATGGTCAGGGCGTCGGCATAACGGATGTTGATCTCTTCCTGCCCCGGCCCCCATTCACCCTTGGAGTTTTCCACCGGAATGCCGCAGGCCTGCAGATGCTTGCGAATCGCCCGCAATACCGGCTCTTCGCGGGTGGTCTGCAGGATGTTGTAATCCTCGATGTAATGGCCGGCGGTCTTCGGCTTGTGGTAGTTGCGCTCGTGGATGGCTTCATAGCTCTCGTCGAACAGATAGAACTCTAGCTCCGAGGCGAACATGCCGGTATAGCCGCGTTCGCGCAGGCGCTCGACCTGTTTTTTCAGGATCGCCCGAGGGCTATGGGGCAGGTCGCGCCGATGGTGGTGATCGAGCACGTCGCAGAGCACCAGCGCCGTGCATTCCAGCCAGGGCACGCGACGCAAGGTGGCCATGTCGGGTTTCAGGACAAAGTCGCCATAGCCTTTGCTCCAGCTGGCCGCCGCGTAACCCGGCACCGGTTCCATGTCGATGTCGTCAGCCAGCAGGTAATTGCAGCAGTGGGTTTCTTCATGGCCGCTGTCGATGAAAAACTCGACCTGGAATCGCTTGCCGACCAGTCGTCCTTGCATGTCGACCATGCAGACCAACACGGTATCGATCTCGCCGGAGGCAGCGGCGCGCTTGAGTGCATCAAAGCTGAGGAGGGGCTCGGTCATCACGTCAGTCCTGCGTGAAAGGTTTGGGCCTGTCTGAAGTAGCTGTTGCAGACGCTCTCCAGAAAAAACCAAAACCTGCAGAATCGAGCATCGTGAGCAATGAGCTGCTGAAAGCTTAGCCTACTGTTGCCATGCGCAAGTTTCGGCCTGATGTGAACGGCGGTTATCTGGCGTGAGGCATGGCCCGGGTTGCGATGCCGGGCCATGGTTAACAGCGGTCGCCTCGGTTAATTCCCACTCACCACCATATGACTGAACGGCGCCACATAGGCCTGCAACGTCACCAGCCCGCCGACCAGAATCGCCAGCACCACGGAGTGGAAAAACACGTAGCGCAGGATTTCCCCTTCATGGCCGTACCAGCGGGTGGCGGTGGACGCGACCACGATCGACTGGGCGTCGACCATCTTGCCCATGACCCCGCCGGAGCTGTTGGCCGCCGCCATCAAGACCGGGCTCAGGCCCAACTGCTCGGCCGTTACCCGTTGCAAGCCGCCGAACAGCACGTTGGAGGCTGTGTCCGAGCCGGTCAGGGCAACGCCGAGCCAGCCGAGCAACGTGCCGAACATGGGGTAGAAAATGCCCGTTGCGGCGAAGGCCAGGCCCATCGTGGCGTCGAGGCCCGAGTAGCGGGTCAGGAAGCCCAGGGCAAGCATGGCCACAATGGTGATGAGCGAGTAGCGCACCACCCACAGTGTTCGCAGGTAATGGTGCAGCAGCTGCGGGATGGAATAACCCATCAGCAGCCCGCCGAGGATCGCCGCCAGCAAGATGCCGCTGCCGGTGCTGGTGAGCCAGGTGAACTTGTAGACCGCGTCCTCTTTTTTAGGTGTAGGCACCACGGGCGGCACCTTCTCGATCTGTTGGTGAATGGTGGTGAAGGTCAAGGTCGGGGCAAAGATCGGGTTGGCCTCGCGCATCGGCTTGCCTTGGGGATCGAGCTTGGCCGAGTGGGTTTGCGGATCCATGACCGGGCGGGTGTCGAACAGGTTTTTGAAGCTCTGGGTACCCCAGGCAAACACGAAGACTGTGAGGATGATCCATGGCATCCACGCCCGCATTACGGCAGGTTTGGCGTCGCTGGCAAAGGTCGCGCTGGGTTTCTCGTCCGGGTCCACATCCACACTGGAGTTGTCGGCGCGCCCCGACAAGGCGGCGGAGGTGTGCACAGTGGCTGGCTTCCAGACCTTGAGGAAACCGGTCAGGCAGGCCATGGAAATCAGCGCGGCGATTACATCCACCAGCATCGGCCCGTGGTAGTTGGACACAAGAAACTGCGGTATGGCGAAGCTGACCCCGGCGACCAGGATCGCCGGCCAGATTTCCAGCATCTTGCGCCAGCCGGCGAAGGCCCAGATCAGCCAGAACGGCACGATCACCGAGAAAAATGGCAGTTGCCGGCCGACCATCATCGACAGCTCCATTTCATCCAGCCCGGTCACTTTGGCCAGGGTGATGATGGGCGTGCCCAGGGCGCCGAATGCCACGGGTGCAGTATTGGCAATCAACGCCAGGCCAGACGCGGCCAAGGGCGAGAAGCCCAGCCCGATCAGAATGGCCCCGGTCACCGCCACGGGGGTGCCGAAACCGGCGGCTCCTTCGAAGAAAGCGCCGAAGCAGAAGGCAATCAGCAGCAGTTGCAGACGTCGATCGTCAGTGATGCGCGCCAGGGAGTCTTGCAGCACTTTGAACGAGCCGTTCTCGGTGGTCAGCCGATGCAGGAAGATGATGTTAAGCACGATCCAGCCAATCGGCAGCAGCCCGTTGGCGGCGCCATATAGCGCGGCTGAGCCCGCCATGTCCGCCGGCATGCCGAAGGCGAAAATCGCAATCAGCAAAGCCGAGCCCAGGGCCAACAATGCCGCCAGGTGCGCCTTGATGTGGAAAAACGCCAGGGAGGCCAGCATCACCACCACCGGCACCGCCGCCATGATGGTTGATAGCATCGGGTTATCGAAAGGGTCGTAGATTTGCTGCCAGACCATGTTCCACCTCTGCTTTTTATTGTTGGTAGCGCAGCCCCCCGTGGGGGAAGGTGGTTTGGAGTATAGGTGGCATTACGCTGCTGTCCTGGCGGGCCAGCCGTTCAGGTTTCGAGGCCGACCCCGAGGCGTGCGCTCCTTTCGACCATCGCCATGATCGTTGCGAAAAGTTCGTCCTGTGCCTGCACTGGCGTGATCTCGCCAGTCGCGGCGGCGTGAGACAGCGCCTCGGCTGCACCGAGCATCGCCCGAAGACTCGCTGGCGCGATTTCACCCGCTCCGGCGAAGGGGAGAAGGGCGTTGCGGCACTTGTCCATGAAGATCGCTTCGTACTCGCGCTTGATCTTTTCCAGCTCGGGCGAGCTGGTCAACGCCGCGATCACGCCGGGTATCTCGCGGCCCTGGAGAAGAACGCAATCAACATATGAAGACGCGATGACCATTGCCTTGCTCGCCAGCGTCGGTTCACTGGTTTGAAGCGCAGCGTCCATGAGCGCGGTCTGACGCGCGTCGAACTCCTGATAAAGCGCCGCCAGCAACCCGGGGCGGGTGGTGAAATGATCGTAAACCACCGGTTTGGTCACCCCCGCCTGTTCGGCGAGCCGGCCCAGGGTCAAGGCTTCCGTGCCTTCCTCTCGAACCAGCTGCCAGGCGACATCCAGCAATTGGCGCTGGCGCTCTTCGCGCGACATCCGGCGACGTGGTTGCGGGCTGGAATCCTGCTCAGGTGTTTCGGTGCTTGACATGCTTATGTACCAAAAGTAGCTTACTGATCGTAACTTACCAAGAGTATATAAGGCTCGTCTCTAGCCCTCAATCACTCATTCCGTAGCAGGAGTTTTCGACATGCACGCACTCATTGTTGTCGCTCACCATGATCTACAGTCGCTCACCCATAGCCTCGCCAGGCAGATCGGCGAAGGCGTATCCGTAGCTGATTCCGACAACTCTTTCGAGATCGCGGACCTTTGGGCGCAAGGATTCGATCCGAGGTTCGGCGCGGCCGATCTCGCCGTCCATCATCGCGAAGCACCGCCCCCCGCCGATGTGGCCGCCGAGCAGGCGAGAATCGATGGCGCCGATGCGCTGGTGCTGGTGTATCCGGTTTATTGGTGGTCGATGCCGGCGCTGCTCAAAGGCTGGATCGATCGGGTGTTCGCCAATGGCTGGGCATTCGATTTCAGTGCGGATGCCAAGTTGGAGAAGAAGCTTCGCCACCTGCGGGTTCACCTTGTGGGTGTCGGCGGCGCAGATGCGGGAACCTATGCGCGCCACGGTTATGCCGACGCCATGAAGACGCAGATCGACCATGGAATCTTCGATTATTGCGGTGCCAGCGTTGTGACGTCCGAGCTGTTGCTCGACTCGGAAATCCAGGAGCCGACGGTTCATCTGGAGGTTGCGCGGGTGATTGGTCGTGATCTTTTCGGTGCATCCAGGCGCAGCGACGCGGCTCAGGATATTCACCTTTGCCGACCGGTCAGCGCCGACGCTTTTTGACAGACAAAAAAAGAGCCTCAAAGCTCTTTGATGGGGAGGAAGTAGAGCCCAGAGGCTCAAGATGCGCATGAAACAAGTGGTGAGCTTATTGGGGTTCAGTTCACTCACCACCTACGCAACGGCTTTAAACCTCCAACCGCTACGTACCAATATCGTAAGAAGCCGGTGGCTGGCACTCAAGTACCATTAGTCTAATCCCCCCGGCCAACCGGCCTGGCGCAGCGCTTTGAGCAAGGTGTTGGCATCCAGGCCCGGCACCGTATGGCCGTTGCCTTCGGTGGTGTTCGCGGCCAGCAGGGCGTTGATGATGGCTTCTTCCACGGCTTCGGTGGCGGCCAGGAACAGTTCGCTGATGTGGTCGTTGTTGACCATCCTCAGGTGATCGCAAGTAGGCGCGCCTTTGCCTTCATAAGCGGCTGGCGGCACGTGCTGATTGCCGGTGGCGAAGGCCACGAAAATGTCGCCGCTGTGGTCTTCATTGCCGCCACCGGTGCGGGCCAGGCCGAGGCTGGCACGTTGCGCGAGGCGCGTGCATTGGTGGGGTAAAAGAGGCGCGTCGGTGGCCAGGCAGACGACGATGGAGCCCATGCCCGGATGGGGCAGGGAGGCCTTGAGGAAGGGCGAGTCGACCTGCTCCATATAACGCCCCACGGGGTAACCGTCGACGCGTAATTCGTGACGAATGCCGTGGTTGGCCTGGACGATTGCGCCGACGGTCCAGCCTCCTTGAGCACTATTCAGCCGGCGCGATGCGGTGCCAATCCCGCCCTTGAATTCATGACAGATCATCCCGCTGCCACCGCCCACCGCGCCTTCGATGACCGGGCCGCCGACGGCTGTGCGCAGAGCTTCGGCCACATGTTCCGGACGTACATGAAAACCGTTGATGTCGTTGAGCAAGCCGTCGAACGTTTCCAGCACCACGGGCATGTTCCAGTAAAGGCGCCCATCGTCGGGTTGCTCCTGACGATCCAAAACGATCAGCGCGTCGCGCACTACGCCCAGGCTATGGGTGTTGGTGAAGGCAATCGGACTGGTCAGCAGGCCGGCCTCGCGAATCCACTCAAGCCCCGTGGCATCGCCGTTACCGTTGAGCACATGGACGCCGGCGAAGCATGGCTGTTGATTGGCGGAACCGGCACGGGGCTCGATCAGCGTGACTCCGGTGTAGATGTCGCGGCCGCTGGCGGTTTGTCCTCGCACATTGCTGTGGCCGACCCGTACACCGGGCACATCGGTGATGGCGTTGAGGGGGCCGGGTTGCAGTTGGCCGAACTGAATGTTCAGGTCGCGGGCACGTGGTTTCATCGTTTCTCTCATCTTCAATTTAAAAAGGGGGGCTTATTAGCCCGAAGGTAAGAAACCTGTGGGAGCGGGCTTGCCCGCGAAAGCGGTGTCTCTGACGACATCAATGTTGACTGTGCCGCCGCCTTCGCGAGCAAGCCCGCTCCCACATGGATTGCGTAGGATCACTGACCGTTCTTCACGGTGCTCCAGACGCGCGTGCGGACGCGCTCGGTCGCCTTCGGCAGAGGTTCAAGAGTGAACAGCTTGGCCATGGCCTCGGTCGGCGGGTAAATGGCAGGGTTGTTGCGAGTCGCCTCGGCCACCAGGCTGGTCGCGCTGCGATTGCCGTTGGGGTAGGACAGATGATCCGTGACCGGAGCGATGACTTCGGGGCGCATCAAGTAGTCGATGAACGCCAGGCCTTGCTGCGGATGCGGCGCGTCCTTGAGCAGCACCAAGGTGTCGAACCACACCGGCGCCCCTTCCTTCGGCAGGCTGTAGGCGATCTTCACACCATTGGCTGCTTGTTCGGCGTTGGTCTTGGCTTCCAGCATCGCGCCGGACCAACCCACCGCCACGCAGATGTTGCCGTTGGCCAGGTCGCTGATGAATTTTGAGGAATTGAAGTAGGCAATGTGCGGGCGCAGCTTGAGCAGCAGCGCCTGGACTTTCTTGTAGTCCTCGGGGTTGGTGCTGTTGGGTGGCAGGCCCAGGTAATGCAGCGCGACCGGCAGCATCTCCGAAGGCGAGTCGAGCATTGCCACGCCGCACTCGCCGAGCTTGGCCAGGTTCGCTTCGTTGAACACCAGCTCCCAGGAGTCCACCGGCGCCTTGTCGCCCAACGCGGCGCGGACCTTGTCGACGTTGTAGCCGATGCCGTTGGTGCCCCACAGATACGGCACAGCGTACTGGTTACCCGGATCGTTGTTGGCCAGTTTCGCCAGCAGCCCGGTGTCCATGTTTTTGTAGTCAGGCATTTGCGCGCGGGGCAGTGGTGCAAGCGCCCCGGCCTTGATCAGCGTCGGCAGGCTGAAGTTGCTGGCCACCACCACGTCGTAGCCGCTGCGGCTGGTCAGCAGTTTGCCTTCCAGGACTTCGGCGCTGTCGAAGGTGTCGTAAACCGGCTGGATCCCCGTGTCGCGCTTGAAATCCTGCAAGGTGTTGGGGCCGATGTAGTCATACCAGTTGTAGACGTTCACGGTGGGGGCGTCGGCGGCGACCGCCGAAAGCGAAGCGCACAAACAGGCGCCCAGTCCCAGGTTGATATGCGAGCGATGACCACTCATGATGCGGCACTCCTGGCCTGCTGCAGGCCGGTGATGATCAGGTGCTTGCAGCGTATCGGCAGGCGGGGGACTCACCCATTCCCATCATGGGTTACTCGAAAGGGGTAGGGCGTGGACGCGTTGCTCAAGGAATTGCCGATGCACCAAGGGTTGGCGCGGGTTTTTGCGGCGTTGGGGCAGGACGGGTTCTGGCGTGCGCTGGTGGACACGCTACGGCTATTGGTGCCGCTGGATAACGCGTTGGTCGCGGTGATGCGGTCGGGGCGGGTGCCACGGCTGCTGATTGATTTCGACTCCAGGGACGGCGCCGACGAACACGAAGAACTGGCGGACTACAGCGCCGGCATGTACCTGCTCGATCCGTTCTACCAGGCCGCTTGTGCCGGTATTGCCGATGGCTTGCACAGCCTGGCCGCCGTGGCTCCCGACCAGTTTCAGCAGAGCGAGTATTACCTGAGCTACTTCCGCTCGGTGGTGGGTCGCGACGAGTTGCAGTTCATGGTCAATGTCGACGGCGCGGTGCTCGGTTTATCGTTGGGCCGCTCGACGACGTTCACCCTTGAGGAGCAGGGCCGTCTGCTGTGCGTGCGCGACTGGGTGCTGGCGGCCATGCGCCGTCACCTGCAACTGATGCCCCCGGAAGGGCCGACCGCCGAGGCCGTGGCCGGCGATCTGGCGACTCTGCTGGATCGCTTCGATGCGCGTTTATCGGTGCGCGAAGTCGAGACGGCGCGGCTGATTCTCCAGGGCTTCTCCAGCAAAGCCATCGCCCAGCAACTGGGTATTTCCCCGGAAACGGTGAAGGTGCATCGGCGCAATCTCTATCACAAGCTTAATGTGAATGGGCATGGGGAGCTGTTTGCGCTGGTGTTGCAGCCGCGTTGATACCTTGTGGGAGCGAGCCTGCTCGCGATAGCGGTTTATCATTCAACACGGTTATCGACTGACCCACCGTCATCGCGAGCAGGCTCGCTCCCACAGGGGGCGGGCGGTGACTCAGTTTTTCAGCGTGAACACCAACGCCTTCAACCCGCACTCGACATCGGCATCCGGAAACTCTGGCGGATTTTCCAGTCGCTGCTCAAACCGCAAGCTTGGCGCTTCGCGGGTGACGCCATCGATGAGAAAGTCCGCACCGAACGCCGGATCGTTCATGCAAGCCAGCACCGTGCCCTGTGGGCTGAGCAATTCCGGCAGGCGGCGCAGCACGCGCTGGTAATCCTTGGTCAGCAGAAAACTGCCTTTCTGAAAGGACGGCGGGTCGATGATCACCAGATCGTAAGGACCATTGCTGATGACCTTGCCCCAGGACTTGAACAGGTCATGGCCGAGAAAACTCACCTTGCTCAAGTCATGCCCATTGAGCCGATGATTGTCGCGGCCACGGCTCAGGGCCGAGCGAGCCATGTCCAGATTGACCACATGCGTAGCGCCACCCGCAATGGCGGCCACCGAAAACCCGCAGGTATAGGCGAACAGGTTCAACACCCGCTTGCCATCAGCATTGGTCCGCACCCAATCGCGGCCGTAGCGCATGTCGAGGAACAGGCCGGTGTTCTGTTTGCGGCCCAGGTCCACGCGATAATGCAGGCCGCCTTCGGTGATTGTCATCTCGTCGATCGGCTCCCCGAGCAGCCATTCGGTGGTGCTTTCCTGCAGGTATCGATGTTGCAACAGCAAGGTATGCGCGCCGGATGTCGTCCATGCAGGCGACTGCGTGATCGCCATCAGCCGCTGCTTCAAATCGTCCAGTTGCGACGCTTGCGGTTCCTTGAACACACAGACCAGCACCACGCCCTGCAGCCAGTCGACAGTCAATTGCTCCAGCCCCGGCCAGCAGCGGCCACGGCCGTGGAACAGCCGACGGGTTTCGGCGGGTGCTGCCGCAAGCGCTGTCAGCAAGTGGTCGTGGAGGACGGAGAGGGCATCTGGGTTCATCGGGCAAAGTCGGCCATGCATGGGGGGGCGGCATTTTAACCACAATTATGCGCTGACAAACGGTCGTATTTGTCAGCCTGGACGGAGAATGTCCACGTCAGGTGTATCAAAAATGAATTTTCCACGAAGTCCGCTGCTCATACCTGTAGGTGGCGGATTTGAGCCCGCGCAAATCATTTACGTAATCAGGGAGTGACACAGTCATGGGTCCAGTATCGACGGCGGGCGCGCACTTGTCTGACGGATTGATTCTTGTGGTGGAGGACGACCCGTTGATTCTGGAGTTTCTTTGCGAAATTCTTCAGGAGGAGGGCTTTGCGGTTGAACCACAGATCAGCGCGGACGCCGCGTCGCAGTTTCTTGAGCAGCACGCGCCGGAGGTAGGACTGCTGCTGACGGACATCACCATGCCTGGCAAACTCAATGGCGCGGACCTGGCCAATCAGTTCGGCGACCGTTGGCCAGACAAACCGATCATGATCATGTCCGGCTTTGAAACCCCGAAAAGTTCGGGGGTCAAGCATCGGGTTGCGTTCATCAAGAAACCTTGGGCTGTGGGGCAGTTGCTCGATTGCGTGCAAAGCGCCTTGCATTCGAACCGGACCGTGTAGGCGCTGCCGCAGGCTGCGATCTTTTGATTTTGCTTTTAAAAACGAAGATCAAAAGATCGCAGCCTGCGGCAGCTCCTACGTGGGTGATGTACATTGCTTGAAAATACTCGCCTGGTTCTGGAAATCGCCCTTTGTCCGTTCAAGCATCCGTGTTCAACATCTCGTACCGCGCCTTTCTGTTCGATATGGACGGAACTGTCCTCAACTCCATCGCCGCCGCCGAGCGGATCTGGACCACCTGGGCCCTGCGCCATGGTGTTGATGTCGATACCTTCCTGCCGACCATCCACGGCGTACGCGCCATCGACACTATCACTCGTCTGGCCTTGCCCGGGGTGGACGCTGAAGCTGAAGCCGCGTGGATCACCGAAGCGGAAATCGAGGATGTGGAAGGGATTGTCGAGGTGGCCGGCGCGGCGAATTTCCTCAAGTCGCTGCCTGCCAATCAATGGGCCATCGTCACCTCCGCGCCACGGGCGCTGGCCTTGCGCCGAATGTCGGCGGCAGGCATTCCCGAGCCTTTGGTGATGGTCACCGCCGAAGACGTCAGCGCCGGCAAACCCGACCCTGCGGGGTATCGGCTGGCCGCCAGTCGGTTAGGGGTCGAGCCCACCGAGTGCCTGATCTTCGAAGATGCCGCCGTGGGGATTCGTGCAGGTGAAGCGGCGGGCGGCCACGTCATGGTCATCACCGCGACCCATGTTCATCCGCTCCAGACCCCGCACGCCACCTTGGCCAGTTATGACTCGGTCGAGGCGCGAGTGGATCTCCACAGCCAGATCAACCTGTACACCATTTAATGTGGGAGCGGGCTTGCTCGCGAAAGCGGTTCATCATTCAACATTGATGTCGACTGATACACCGCCTTCGCGAGCAAGCCCGCTCCCACAGTAGATTGTGGTGGGTTCAGTAAATCCCCGGAATCAATCGCCAGCTACGGGCGCAGTAAGCCTCGTATTCACTGCCAAACTGCGCGCGTAACAGCGCTTCTTCGGAGCGAATGCGGGCAATCAGCGGGATCAACATCAGCGCCACCAGCAGCAACCCGACCCCGGAGCGAAAGGCCAGCGCCCAGCCCACGCCATTGATCAGCAGCCCCAAATAACTGGGGTTGCGCAAGGTCCGATAAATCCCGTCGGTGACCAGCCGGTGCCCCGGCTGAATCGCCACCAGACCGCTGAAGCGTTTGCCCAATACAAACACCGGCCACATCCGCAGTGCGCCGCCGCCGATGAACAACAGCGCGCCCAGCCAGCGCACGCCCTCGCCACCGAAGGTCCAGAAGTCGATCCGGTCGGTATAGGCTGGCAGGTACCCACTCAACAGCCCAAGTACCCCGAAAACCGGCAATACCCAGCGATTGGCCCGGTCTTCACGTTCGCCGGAGCTCAGGTTGCCCTCGCTGAACAAAGACACGATCGCCATCACCAGGGTTGCAAGCGCAATGACCACCAGCGGCGGGTGCGAGAAAAAAGCTGCCAACCCGCCCAGCCCGACTACCGCCAGAGCGAGGTAGGCAAGGGTGCTGACGAGGGCGAAAAACGCGAGTTTGGCCGAGATTTTCATGACTGACTTCGCAAAGGACATGTAGGAGCTGCAGAAGGCTGCGATCTTTTGACCCTATCAATATCGCTCAAAAATCAAAAGATCGCAGCCTGCGGCAGCTCCTGCGCGGGGCAGCGCGTTATCGCCAGGACGATAGCCGCGGGGCTGGGTGAACTAAGCTTGGATAAGGATGATTCTATCTATTCACTCCCGGCGCATTGGACATCTCGTTGAGTCGGGAGCGTCACAAGGAGCACACGATGCTTCACATCAGAACGCCCCTGATTCTGCACCCAGGCCTGTCAACCCCGACCCGGCGAATCTGGCTCAAGCTGGAAAACCTGCAACCCAGCGGCTCGTTCAAACTGCGCGGCATGGGCCTGCTGTGCAGTCAGGCAGCGGAGCAGGGCAAGCACAAAGTGGTCTGTCCTTCCGGGGGGAATGCCGGGTTGGCCACCGCTGTGGCCGCTGCCAGCCTGGGGCTGAAAGCCTGCATCGTGGTGCCGAATACCACCCCGGAAACCACCCGCGCCAGGATCAGGAAAACCGGTGCCGAGGTGATCGTTCATGGCAAGGTCTGGGACGAAGCCAATCAACGGGCGAAAGAACTCGCAAAGGGCGCGGACACCGAATACGTGCCAGCCTTCGATCATCCAGTGTTGTGGGAAGGGCACAGCACGATGATCGATGAAATTCTCGAGGACTGTCCTCAGGTCGATGTGTTGGTGACGTCGGTGGGCGGCGGAGGGTTGCTGGCGGGCCTGCTCACTGGACTGATCCGTCATCAGCGTATGGATTGTCGAATCGTTGCTTGCGAAACCCAGGGCGCGGCGTCTTTCGCGGCCGCCATCAGTGCCGGCCACCCGGTCAGATTGCCGCGCATCGATACCGTCGCCACCTCACTTGGCGCGGCGCAGGTGGCGGCCTGGCCGGTGCAACACATCCTCGATTTTGCGCATGAGTGCGTGGTGCTCAGCGATGATGAGGCGATCATGGGCGTGGTTCGTTACGCCAACGACCTGCGTCAGTTGGTCGAGCCAGCGTGCGGCGTTTCATTGGCGGTGGCGTACCTCGACCATCCGGCGATCGCCGAGGCCCATGATGTGGTGATTGTGGTGTGCGGCGGCGTCAGCATCAGCGCGCAATTGGTCGCCGGCTGGGCACGCCTGTCCGCTGGGGCGCAAGCAACCTAGGGCCCGAACACTATCCAGTGTTGCGAGCCCCACGGCTGATTTTTGCAGGTTTCAGCGACTGGATCTTATTGAGCGAGGATTGCTTTGGCCAAGTCCTCGTCGCTTGCCTTGAGGTCGGGATGATTCTGTCGAATTTCCTTCAGCACCGACTCCAGATAAACGCCGCGAATCGTACCGCCACTCGCCACGAAGCTAGAGGCATCATCCCGTGCGGGAATCACGATTTTGTCATCCTTGAACGTCGAGTACAGCGATGCGGAGACCCCGGCCGAAGTGGCGACATCTTTTGCATCTACATCGGCCATGGCCGAACCAACGGGCAAACAAAGCACTAGTGAAGATATGAGCAACAGACGGCGCATGACGGCGTCCTCCGAAAGCGGAAAGGAAGTAACACATAATTTAGGATGCCTGACGGTGCTCAGGAGTTCCCTGCCGATTCGATATAGGCACAGGTGAGCGCTCAGAACCGCACGGTTGCGCCATCGTCAGCCACTGATCACGCAGCCGGATCGTGGTATCTGACGAACACCCGACCCTGTATGTAACCCGTGACGGGATCTTCATGGGCATGCTGGCGATAATCTCCAGCGTGGTCGATTATCGAGGCGAGGGCTGGCTTGAATGAATGGAGGGCAGGTGAGCGTCGATATCGAATGCGTGGTGGTCGGGGCCGGTGTGGTCGGGCTGGCGGTGGCCAGGGCTTTGGCGCGGATCGGGCGAGAAGTGATTCTGGTCGAGGCTGGCGAGGGGATTGGCGTGGGCATCAGCTCGCGCAATTCGGAAGTGATCCACGCCGGTATCTATTACCCGAGCGGCAGTCTCAAGGCGCAATTGTGCGTGGAGGGCAGGCAACGGCTGTACGCCTTCTGCGATGAACGCGGCGTCGATTACCGGCGTATCGGCAAGCTGATCGTGGCCACCGATGAACGTCAGCGCCATGCCTTGCAGGCGTTGCTGGAGCAGGGCCGGCGCAACGGTGTCGATGACCTGCAATGGCTGGATACCGGGCAGGCGCGGGCGCTTGAACCGGCGTTGTCCTGCGTTGCCGCGCTCTGGTCGCCGTCCACCGGCATCGTCGATTCCCATGCCCTGATGCTGGCGCTTCAGGCAGATGCTGAAGCGTGCGGTACTTCGATAGCCTTTCACACGCCATTGGAATCGGCCCGTTGCACCGGGCACGGTTTCGAGTTGCACATGGGTGGAGCTCAGCCGATGACGTTGAGCTGTCGTCAGTTGATCAACTGCGCGGGATTGTCCGCGCCTGACGTGGCGAGCCGGATCGAAGGCTTGCCAGCGCAGCACGTTCCCAAGGCCTGGCTGTGCAAGGGCAGTTACTTCAGTTTCAGCGGCCGGGCGCCGTTCCGGCATCTGGTTTACCCGGCACCGGAAAGCGCCGGGCTGGGCGTGCACATGACCCTGGACCTGGGCGGTCAGGCGCGTTTCGGGCCGGATGTTGAATGGGTCGAGCAAGTCGATTACCGCGTCGATCCCCGCCGTAGCGAAGGTTTCTATCAGGCGATCCGGCGTTACTGGCCGGCATTGCCCGATAACAGCCTGCAACCGGCCTACAGCGGGATTCGCCCGAAGATCAGCGGGCCGAGCGAACCGGCCGCAGACTTCATCATCAGCGGCCCGGATGTGCATGGCGTGCCGGGGTTGGTCAACCTGTTCGGCATCGAATCACCGGGGCTGACCAGTTGCCTGGCGCTGGCCGACCGGGTGGTAAAAATACTAGCCGCTCCGCATTCCTCGTAGCAGCTGGCGCAGCCTGCGTTCGGCTGCGAAGCAGTCGTGAATTCAGGCACTGCGGTCTATCAGGTAAACCGCATGGGCAGGTTTTACGACTGCTGCGCAGCCGAACGCAGGCTTCGCCAGCTGCTACACAGGTCGTCGTGAAGGTGCCGGTTATCAGTGTCTGCGATGCCATTCACCGCGAGGGCTATTCTTGGCAATGCGCCCATCCTCATGGGAGACCTCTGATGATCAACGTACGCACTGCCCGCATGCTCGCCGATTACAGGCACTGGGCCGATCAGCGACTCTTTGACAGCCTCATGGCGCTGCCACCGGAAGAGCTCAACCGCAAACGGGTGTCGGTGTTCAACAACATCATCGGCACCTTGAACCATATCTACGTGGTGGACTGCATCTGGCAAGCCCACCTGGAGGGCCGAGGGCACGACTTCAAAACCTCACATGACCTGCTCCATACCGAACTCCCCGAGCTGCGAATGGCGCAACAGGAGATCGATCAATGGTTCTGTGGATGGAGTGCGGCCCAGACCGACGATTCGCTGGATCAACCCATCGAATTCACCTCCGTCGCGGGGGAAAGCGGGGTCATGAGCGCCGGCGCGATGCTGTTGCATGTGGTCAACCACGCCAGTTATCACCGAGGCTGGGTGGTCCAGATGTACGTCGAGATTCCGGCCCTGCCGCCGATCACTGATCTGCCGGTGTTTCTGCGCGAGGTTCCGGGGTATTGAATCGAGTTTCCCGGCCCAAGCAAATCCCCTGTGGGAGCGACCTGTGGCGAGGGGGCTTGCCCCCGTTGGGCTGCGAAGCAGCCCCAAAATCTCTGATGTACCAAAGATCTTGTGAGTGCTGCGCACTCAAACGGGGGCAAGCCCCCTCGCCACAAGCCCGCTCCCACAGGTTATGTGTCAGTTCAGGAGATTTGGGTCAGGCCTGAGGAATCAGACTCTGCCGGCAATCAAGCACCAACAACGCACCACCCAGTTCGCTGCTGCCCACTTCCAGCGTAAACCCATGCAGGCTGACGATGGCCGCGACGATCGACAGGCCCAGCCCGAATCCGCTTTGCGGGTTACCGCCCTCGGCGCGATAGAAGCGCTGAAACACCGCCTCACGTTCGGCCAGCGCAATGCCGGGGCCGGAGTCGAGTACTTCGATTCGTGTATGCCCGGCGTCATTCACCCCACGCAAAATCACCTTGCCACCCGGCGGCGTGAACTTGATCGAGTTGCTCAGCAAATTCGCCGCGGCTTCGAACAGCAGCGCCCGGTCGCCGTTGAGCTTGGGCAGGGACTCAGGCAGTTGC
The DNA here is from genome assembly GCF_050280605.1 of Pseudomonas sp. NPDC089918. Classification (NCBI taxonomy): domain Bacteria; kingdom Pseudomonadati; phylum Pseudomonadota; class Gammaproteobacteria; order Pseudomonadales; family Pseudomonadaceae; genus Pseudomonas; species Pseudomonas sp. NPDC089918. The sequence continues at coordinate 23,071 of NZ_JBNNVP010000003.1, forward strand.
AGTTCAAAGGTCAGTTCGCCTTCTTCGGCCAGCGGCAGATAAAAGTCATGCAACTCTTGCAGCAACGGCACCGGGTCCAGTTGCACGAAACCCGAACGGCGCTGGCGATCCTCCAGCTCGGAAATCCGCAACAGCCCACGAAAACGCGCCATCAAGGTATCGGCTTCGCCGAGCACCGAATCCAGTTGCACGGCCAGCGTCGAACCGTCATCGGCCTGCTGCTGAATCCGGTACAGCTGCGCCCGCAGGCGCGTCAGCGGTGTGCGCAGGTCATGGGCGATGTTGTCGCACACGCCCTTGACCTCGTTCATCAAGCGCTCGATGCGTTCAAGCATGGCGTTGACGATGGCGGCGAGCATGTCCAGTTCGTCACGGCGGTTGGACAGCGGCAGGCGCCGGGTCAAGTCACCGGCGACGATGGCTTCGGCGCTGGCCTGGATCGCCCGGATCCGCCGCAGCGGGCGTCGTCTCAATAAGTGCCAGCCGGCGATGCCGGGCAGAATGGTCAGCGACACGCCCCACAGCAGCGCATGCAGGATGATCCGGGTCACGGCAAACAACGAACCGTTGTCCCGCACCAGTACCAGCCAGCGTCCGTCCAGGGTTCGGGTTGCCGTGGCATCGCAACTGTCGGCGGGCAGGGTCGGGTCGTCGGCGTCGACGCAATCGCTGAGGATGTGAATTTTGCCGTCCAGCGGCAGGCCTTGGGGGATCTGGCGCAAGGGCCCGCTGAGGTGGCGCCGCTGGTCATCGAACAGGCCATAGGCATCGATGCCACGAACATCGAAGGTCACGCTGGCGGCGAGGGCGTCCTCCAGTTGCGCGCCCTGGAATCGGGAAAACAGATGCTGACGTTGCATCAACGAATGCTTGGCCAGGGTGTCCAGGTAGCTGGACACCTCGTAGTACATGACCCCCATGAGAATCCCGCTCCAGGCCACGAACAGCGAACTGTAGAGCGCCAGCAAGCGGCTGCTGGAGGAACGCCAGCCTTTAGAGGGGTTCAGCAATGACATAACCCGAGCCTCGCACGGTCCGAATCAGTGGGACTTTGCCGGGCGGGTCGATCTTTTTGCGCAGACGGCCGATGTGCACGTCGATCAGGTTGGTGCCGGGGTCGAAGTGATAACCCCAGACCTCTTCGAAAATCATCATCCGCGACAGAATCTGCCCGGTGTTGCGCATCAGAAATTCCAGCAACTTGTATTCGGTGGGCAGCAGCGTCAGCAACTGGCTGTCGCGGCTGGCCTCGTGGCTGATCAGGTTCAGCTCCAGATCCGCCACGCGCAATGTGGTGGCCTGGGCGGTCACGGTGTTCTGCCGGCGCAGCAAGACTTCGACCCGGGCGGCCATTTCATCGGTGGCGAACGGTTTGGTCAGGTAATCGTCGCCCCCGGCGCGCAAGCCGCGAACCCGTTCATCGACATCGGAGAGGGCGCTGATCATCAGGATCGGCGTGGCCACGCCCATGGTGCGCAGGGTGGTGACAATCGCCAGCCCATCGAGCTCCGGCAGCATGCGGTCGAGGGTGATCAGGTCGTAGTCGCCGCTGACCGCGCGCGCAAGCCCCTCGCGGCCATTGTCGACCCAATCCACGTCGAGGCCGTGGCTACTCAGTTCGGCGACGATTTCCCGGGCGGTCACAGCGTCGTCTTCGATGGTCAAGATGCGGGTCATAGGGCTTGCCTGATAATCGGTTCAATACGAAGTGGGGCTCATTTTGCCAAGAATTACGCGCGGCTTTTTAAATTAACTTTCATGTTGCTTCGTGAGCCGGGCTGGAACATTGATATCATCCGGCCATAACTCTAAAGGGAAGCTGCACTGTGCGCACTTTAATGGTTCGTGGCTGGATGCCGATGTTTTTGCTGTTGTTGTGCATGTTCGGCTCATCTGCCTGGGCTGCCAACACGCCATGTTCGGGGAAGAAGGGCGGCATCGATCGTTGCGACGGCGATCTGTTCCTGTGCAATGACGGCTCCATCAGTGGTTCGAAGAAAAGTTGCTCGGCGATGTTTGGCAGTAAAGACCAAGCACGTCCGCAGACGCTGTTGCAGGATTCCGATGGCTGCGCCTGCGGCACCGGTACCTTCTGCACCGGGCCAAGAGGCGGGGTGTATTGCCTGACACCCAGCGGCAACAAGAGCTACAAGCGCAAGTAATTCGTTTAGCGCAATGCATAAAACCCGCCGATATGGCCGGCTCCTTGCAAACTGCATGACCCTGAGAAGTTCATTGTTTTCAACTCATTGAAATAGAAAGATTTATCTAAGTAGTGCGACTGGCACGTTGACTGCAATTGCTCGTTTGACGAGTTGTAACACCTGCCTGGAGCACTACAACAATGAACAGATCCTCTGATGGTTTTTATCCTGTCGCAGATGAGTTCAGCACGCTCTCGGGCGTGTCCTGGGCCGCTATCTTCGCCGGGGCCGCGGCGGCTGCGGCGTTGTCGCTGATTCTCGTACTGCTTGGTTTTGGCCTGGGTTTTTCGGCGGTTTCGCCGTGGGCCCATGAAGGCGTCAGCGCCAAGGGCCTGGGTATCTCGACGATTATCTGGCTGGCCTTTACTCAGATCGTGGCGTCTGGGCTCGGCGGCTACATCGCCGGTCGCCTGCGGGTGAGGTGGGCCTACCTGCACGGCGATGAGGTCTACTTCCGTGACACCGCCCATGGCTTCCTGGCCTGGTGTATCGCGACGCTGGTGACCGCGACCCTGGTGGTCGGTTCGGTCAGCAACATCGTCAGCGGCGGCGTGCAGGCCGGGGCAACGGTCGCCGGCGGTGCCGCCAGCGCCATGACCCAGGCTGCCGGTAGCGCGGTCGGTAATACCGACAATGATCCGTACGGTTACTTCATCGACAGCCTGTTTCGTGATGATCGACCCGTCGCTGTCAGCGAGGACGCCGTCAATGGCACCGTCACCCGGATCTTCGCGCGCAGCCTGCGTAACGACGGTCAACTGGCGCCCGAGGATCGGACCTACCTGGCACAACTGGTCGCCCAGCGGACCAACCTCACTCAAGCGGACGCCGAACGTCGTGTCGATGAAGTCTATGCCCGCACCCAAAAAGCCGTCGCCGACGCCAAACTGGCCGCGCAACAAGCGGCTGATACCGCGGCCAAAGCCGCAGCGTTGACGGCGTTGTGGATGTTCGTCGCGCTACTGGCCGGTGCATTTTTTGCCAGCCTCGCCGCGATCTTCGGCGGTCGTCGTCGGGATGCCGTGGAGTACCTGGAAACCGATGCCTACGTGACCACCACAACCACGACGCTGCCACCTGTTCGCTAACCCGGGAGAACCCTCATGCGCTCTATATTGCTGTTCCTTCTTGGTGTACCGATCCCGATCATCATTCTGATTGCGTTGCTGACGTGAGCCCTTTGAGACGCTTGCCTGCGCCGCTTCTATCTCCGGTAGAAGCGGCGTTTTGCTTTTCGGATGCCCAAGCAGCGAGAATCGCCCCAGCAGGAGCTCATCCGCTCCCACTTTTAATGTTGTGTTGCCTGACAGGAGAAATACCTTGGACAAAAAGGAAAGCAAACGGCAACTGGTGACGATGCTCGAAAGCGGGCGTTCGAGGACCGAAATTTTCAAGACGCTGTCCGGCGGGGAGGTCAAGGATCGGGTGCTGGCGTACTGGATCGGTGCCTATGCGGACCCTGCGCTGTGTCAGCGGCACTCCGGCAAGATCAAGACATTACTGTTTCTGACGATTGCTCAAGCGTTGCTCGGTGCAGTCTTCGGGTTCTTCCTCGGCTCGATGATCGGGCCAGGTGCCGCTGTGTTTTTCACCCTGTTTGCCGCAGGGGTGCCGCTGCTGTTCGCCTGGGGTTTTTACAGGAACGTTGCGCAGGCCTACACCATTTACGTGATCCTGTCCCTGAGCCAGTTTCCACGCATGTTTCAAGGGTTTGAGGAAGATCCGTTGCTGACGCTCGTCGGTGCCGGGATCACCCTGGGCATGGTGTTTTTTGTCGCTTACCTCAAAACGCTGTTGTTCCCGGACTTGGGATTCCTCGGCTCGAAGAAGGTCAAAGGACGCTACGTGTTTTCCAGCTGAAGATCGGTGCCGAGCGCGGCAGAAATGGAATGCTTGAGGACGCCTTCGCGGGCAAGTCGGATCGCCGCACCGCTCGCTCCTACAGGTAGCCCGCATGATCGGCGATGACCTGTGATGATCGTTCCCACGCTCCGCGTGGGAATGCCGCCCCGGACGCTCCGCGTCCGATATGACGCAGAGCGTCATTGGATGCATTCCCACGCAGAGCATGGGAACGATCGTTGTGGCTCAGTTAATCGGCGTACCGACAAACACCTCAAGCCCCTCGGCATAAGCCGTGAACGCGCTGATCCGCGCAAACCGCGCGGCTTCCACCTGATCCGGCACCACCAGGTTGGTAAAACTCCAGGCCACCGCCAGGCTAATCCCGTCCTGCGCAATCGAACCGTCGGTCTTCAGTGGCTGTTTTTCCAGCTCCCGCTCCAGCGCCGAATACGCCGCGGCCAATTGCCCTTCGACTCGTTCCACCCAAGGCGCGTACTGAATTTCCGCTGGCCGCAGGTTACGTTCGTAATAAAGCTGCACCGACTTCTCACATGCTGCCAACGCCAGGCCGATCAGCCGTAGCGAGCGCAAGCGTTGCTCCGGATCGTTGGGTATCAGGCTTTTACCCGGCGCGGCCAGAGCTTCCAGGTAGTCGATGATCAGCGTCGAATCCATCAACACCTCGCCGTCATCCAGCACCAGGGTCGGCGCTTTCACCACCGGGTTGATTTGCTGGAACTGCGCGAAGTTTCTGAACACCGAAACCGACTCGTGCTCCAGCGGTATGCCCAGGCATTTGGCGGAAATGGCGACGCGCCGCACGTAGGGCGAATCCAGCATGCCGATCAGTTTCATTAAGCCTCTCCTCGACGGTCCTTGGGGTGGACAACCTTAGCTGAGGTTCAGCAACCTGCAAACGGCCTCGCGCTTATCCTCGGAGGCTAATCCTCAAAGGCTAATCCTCAAACCCCACCTGCTCATGAATCTCATCGACCTTCAATTCCAGTCGATAAGCCACGGCGATAAACAGCGCCTGGCACAGGCACAAGGTCGCGCTCAACGAACGGAAGGCAAACGAACTGCCTTCGTTGACCAACAGCACCGTGTTGGCGCGCTTGGCCAAAGGTGAAAGGTTGCTGTCGGTGATGATCAGGGTTTTCGCCTGATGGTGCTGGGCAATACGCAGGCAGTGCTGGGTTTCCTTGCCGTAGGGCGTAAAGCTGATGGCGATCACCAGGTCATTGGCGCGCACGCTGCGCATCTGCTCGCGGTAACTGCCGCCCAGACCCGACACCAAGTGGATGCGCTTGTTGGTGTGTTGCAGGTTGTAGACCAGGTAGTCGGCCACCGCGAACGAGCGGCGCACCCCGACCACGTAGATGTTGTCGGCATTCACCACCAGGTCCACGGCCTTGTCGAAGGCCTGGTCATCGAGTTCCAGCCCCAGCCGTTCGATGCCCGACAGGGTGGCGTTGATGCATTCGCGCGCCAGGTCGCCGCCGCTGGCCTTCTGCGACTTGTTGGCGATCATGCTGCGAATACGCTGCTGGTAATTCTGCACCGGCGTGGTCTTGTGGGTGTAGGCCTCGCGAAACAGCGCCTGCATTTCACTGAAACCGCTGAACCCGAAACGCTGGGAAAACCGCACGATGGCCGACGGGTGCACTTCGCATTCGCGGGCGATGTCGCTGATGCGGTCGACCATGATCCGGTCGCTCTGCTGGCTCATGTAGCTGGCGATGCGTTTGAGCTGGCGAGGCAGGCTTTCGTATTCATCGGTGATCAGCTGCAACAAACGCTCGGCATTGATCGGAGGGCTGGCGAGATCGCTGTCGGGCGTGCTCTCGGTCGTAGCCGGCTGATCGGTGCGGGACATAAGGAATCCTTCTGGCTTGTGCTTATAGAGACGACGGGGCGCGTCATCCCCTGACAATAGGTTGGCTGTGCGCAGTCTACAGGGTAGGCCGGAATAAAATCTTGAGCTTGCGCCCGCCTTGGGGTCTGCTGAAACGATGCACTGTGTCTGGAACGCTTGTGTAGAAGTTTATTGGAAAAAATATTCCACGTAAAAAATATTTAGAATAATTATTGATTGTTCGGTCCCGGTCGTTTTAGTCTGCATCCACCAAGAGTGTTCGGCGCCTTCATCGCCCCGAACGCAGGCTGATAAAAATAACAGGAGCCAGCATGGGCCAGACTCGTTTTGCCAGTGGGCGTCAATTGGATCTGATTTGCCTGGGGCGCCTAGGCGTCGACCTCTATGCGCAGCAAGTCGGAGCGCGGCTGGAGGATGTGAGCAGCTTCGCCAAATACCTCGGCGGTTCGTCCGCCAACATCGCCTTCGGCACCGCTCGGCTAGGTCTGAAGTCGGCGATGCTGAGCCGGGTAGGGGACGACCACATGGGTCGCTTCCTCGTTGAATCGCTGGCCCGCGAAGGCTGCGACGTCAACGGCATCAAGGTCGATCCGGAACGCCTGACCGCCATGGTCCTGCTGGGCCTCAAGGACCGCGAAACCTTTCCGCTGGTGTTCTACCGCGAAAACTGCGCCGACATGGCGTTGCGCGCCGAAGACATCAACGAAGCCTTCATTGCTTCCAGCAAAGCCCTGCTGATTACCGGCACCCATTTCTCCACCGACGGCGTCTACAAGGCGAGCATTCAGGCGCTGGACTATGCCGAGAAGCACAACGTCAAACGGGTGCTGGACATCGACTATCGCCCGGTGCTCTGGGGCCTGGCTGGCAAGGCGGACGGCGAAACCCGGTTCGTCGCCGACCAGAATGTCAGCCAGCACGTGCAGAAAATCCTCCCGCGCTTCGACCTGATCGTCGGCACTGAAGAAGAATTCCTGATTGCCGGGGGCTCCGAGGATTTGCTCACTGCATTGCAAAACGTCCGGCGCCTGAGCGCGGCGACGTTGGTGGTCAAGCTCGGCCCGCAAGGCTGCACGGTGATTCACGGAGTGATTCCGGCGCGTCTCGAAGACGGCGCGATCTATCCCGGCGTGCGCGTCGAAGTGCTGAATGTGCTGGGGGCCGGCGATGCCTTCATGTCGGGTTTCCTCAGCGGCTGGCTGGAGGACGCCAGCGACGAGCGCTGCTGCCAGTTGGCCAATGCCTGCGGTGGTCTGGTGGTGTCGCGCCACGCCTGCGCCCCGGCGATGCCGACCCGTGCCGAACTCGACTATCTATTCAACAGCCCGGTGCCAATCACCCGGCCGGATCAGGACGCCGTGTTGCAGCGCCTGCATCAGGTCAGCGTGCCGCGCAAACAGTGGAAGCAACTGTTCATCTTCGCTTTCGATCATCGCGGGCAATTGGTGGAGCTGGCCCACAAGGGCGGACGCGACCTGAGCAGCATTGGCGAACTCAAACAACTCTTTATCAAAGCCGTGGAACGGGTCGAAGCGGATTTGCGTGAGCAGGGCGTCGACGCCGACGTCGGCTTGCTGGCCGATCAACGTTTCGGTCAGGACTCGCTGAATGCTGCCACCGGTCGCGGCTGGTGGGTGGCACGGCCGGTGGAGGTGCAGGGCTCGCGGCCATTGGCGTTTGAGCACGGTCGCTCGATCGGCAGCAACCTGATCGCTTGGCCACAAGAGCAGATCATCAAATGCCTGGTGCAATTCCACCCCGACGACGAGCCACTGCTGCGTCTGGAGCAGGAAGCGCAGATCAAGGGTTTGTATCAGGCCTCGCAGGTCAGCGGTCATGAACTGCTGCTGGAGATTATTCCGCCCAAGGATCACCCATCACAGCATCCGGACGTGTTGTATCGCGCGCTGAAACGCCTCTACAACCTGGGTATCTACCCGGCGTGGTGGAAGATCGAAGCGCAAAGCGCCGAGGAATGGAAACAACTCGACGAGCTGATTCAGGAACGCGATCCGTATTGCCGTGGCGTGGTGCTGCTGGGCTTGAATGCACCGGCGGCAGCGTTGGCCGAAGGGTTTCAGCAGGCCAGCCAGAGCCAGACCTGTCGTGGTTTCGCCGTAGGCCGGACGATTTTCCAGGAGCCGAGCCGCGCGTGGATGGCCGGTGAAATCGACGACGAAACGCTGATCCGCCAGGTGCAGGGCACGTTCGTCGAATTGATCGAGGCCTGGCGCACGGCCCGGGCCTGAACAAATTAGCTGATTGATGGGGCTTTTGTGGCGAGGGAGCTTGCTCCCGCTGGACTGCGAAGCAGTCCCAAATCAACCAGCCCGGTCCATCAGGTAAACCGCATTCACAGGTTTGCGACTGCTTCGCAGCCGAGCGGGAGCAAGCTCCCTCGCCACATGTGATCGGTTGAACATTTTAGTAAAAACAATAAAAGGTGCAGCCATGCCCGCTATCCGAATTGGCATCAACCCGATCTCCTGGAGCAACGACGACTTGCCATCCCTGGGTGGTGAGACGCCGTTGAGCACCGCCCTCAGCGAAGGCAAGGACATCGGCTACGAAGGCTTCGAACTCAACGGTAAATTCCCCAAGGACGCCAAAGGCGTCGGCGACGTGCTGCGGCCCTACGATCTGGCGCTGGTGTCCGGCTGGTATTCCAGCCGTCTGGCCCGCCGCTCCGTGGCCGAGGAAATCGACGCCATCGCCAGCCATGTCGAGCTACTGGCGAAGAATGGCGCCAAGGTGCTGGTCTATGGCGAAGTCGCCGACTCCATCCAAGGCCAGCGCATTCCACTGGTCGAGCGCCCGCGTTTTCACACCGAGCAGGCCTGGCAGGAATACGCCGACAAACTCACCGAACTGGCACGCTTCACCCTGTCCCAGGGCGTGCGCCTGGCGTATCACCACCACATGGGCGCCTACGTCGAATCCCCGGCCGACATCGACAAACTAATGGCATTGACCGGCAGCGAAGTCGGCCTGCTGTTCGATTCGGGCCACTGCTACATGGGCGGCGGTGAGCCCTTGCAGGTGCTGCGCAAACACATCGAACGCATCTGCCACGTGCATTTCAAGGACGTGCGCAAACCGGTGGTGCAACTGGCGCGCAACAACCTGTGGAGCTTCCCGGACTGCATCATCAATGGCACGTTCACCGTGCCCGGCGATGGCGATATCGATTTTGGCGCCTTGCTCGACGTCCTGCTGGGCGCCGATTACCACGGCTGGCTGGTGGTCGAGGCCGAGCAGGATCCGGCGGTGGCACCGAGTTACGTCTATGCCAAAAAAGGCTACGACACGCTGCGTGCGCTGCTCGACGAGAGGATTAAGTGATGAGCCTGTTGGTCAAGAGTAATGCACGCGGGCGGACCATGGTCGAGTTGGGGCAGGGTGAACTGGAATACGTCGGCTTCGCCGCGTACCGCCTGAGCCTCGGCGAAACCCTGCCGGTCAGCGCCGGTGACAAGGAACTGTGTCTGGTGCTGCTCAGCGGTCGGGTCAGCATCAAAGGTGAAGCTCCGGGGCAGGGCGCGTTTGACTGGGACAACATCGGCGATCGCCAATCGGTCTTCGAAGACAAATCGCCATTCGCCGCGTACTTGCCACCGGGCAGTCAGGCGCAAGTGGTCGCGCTCAGCGACGTGCAGATCGCCGTCTGCGCCGCGCCCGGTTCGACCGCCGAAAATCACAGCCCACGGCTGATCAAACCCGACAGCATGAAACGCAGCGTGCGCGGCAAGGGCGCCAACACCCGCTACGTCTGCGACGTCCTGCCGGACACCGAACCGGCCCATTCGCTGCTGGTGGTGGAAGTGCGTACGCCGTCCGGGCACTCCTCGAGCTACCCGCCGCACAAGCACGACACCGACGATCTACCGCACCAGAGCTTTCTCGAAGAAACCTATTACCACCAGATCAACCCGCCCCAGGGCTTCGTATTCCAGCGGGTCTACACCGACGATCGCAGCATCGACCAGGCCATGGCCGTGGAAAACAGCGACCTGGTCGTCGTGCCCAAGGGCTATCACCCGGTCAGCGTGCCCTACGGCTACGAGTCGTATTACCTGAACGTGATGGCCGGGCCGAAACGCGTCTGGCAGTTCCATAACGATCCGCAGCACAGTTGGCTGCTTGAGCTCTGAACTAAAAAGCCTGAATTTCAACATTCAAAGGGAGAACAAGAACAATGAGTGACGCCCCGGTAATAGGCCATTACATCGACGGTCAGGTGCAAGACAGCGGCAACGAGCGTTTCAGCAATGTCTTCAACCCGGCCACCGGCGCGGTACAGGCGCGGGTCGGGCTGGCTAGCCAGAAGACCGTGGACGATGCCGTCGCCTCAGCCCTGAAGGCGTTCCCGGCGTGGTCCGAGCAATCGTCCCTGCGCCGTTCGCGGGTGATGTTCAAGTTCAAGGAACTGCTCGACCGCCATCACAATGAACTGGCGCAAATCATCAGCCGCGAACACGGCAAGGTGTTCTCCGACGCCAAGGGCGAAGTGACGCGCGGCATCGAAATCGTCGAGTACGCCTGTGGCGCACCGAACCTGCTGAAAACCGATTTCAGCGACAACATCGGCGGCGGCATCGACAACTGGAACTTGCGCCAGCCGCTGGGCGTGTGTGCCGGCGTTACTCCCTTCAACTTCCCGGTGATGGTGCCGTTGTGGATGATCCCGCTGGCGCTGGTCACCGGTAACTGCTTCATCCTCAAACCCTCCGAGCGCGACCCGTCGGCCAGTTTGCTGATGGCCCGTTTGCTCACCGAAGCCGGGTTGCCGGACGGTGTGTTCAACGTGGTCCAGGGCGACAAGGCCGCGGTCGACGCCTTGCTGCAACACCCGGACATCGAGGCGATTTCCTTTGTCGGTTCGACGCCGATTGCCGAGTACATCCACCAGCAAGCGACCTCGCGGGGCAAACGCGTGCAGGCGCTGGGCGGGGCGAAGAATCATATGATTGTCATGCCCGACGCCGATCTGGACCAAGCGGCAGATGCATTGATCGGCGCCGCTTACGGCTCGGCCGGTGAGCGCTGCATGGCGATTTCGATTGCCGTGGCCGTCGGTGAAGTCGGCGACCAGTTGATTGCCAAACTGCTGCCGCGCATCGATCAACTGAAGGTCGGCAACGGCATGCAGGGCGACAGCGACATGGGGCCGTTGGTGACTGCCGAGCACAAGACCAAGGTCGAGGGCTTTATTGGCGAGGGCGTGGCCCAGGGCGCGCAGCTGATTGTCGACGGGCGCAACTTCAAGGTGCCGGGGGCCGAGAATGGTTTCTTCGTCGGCGCGACGCTGTTCGACAACGTCACGACCGAGATGAGCATCTATCAGCAAGAGATCTTCGGCCCGGTGCTGGGCATCGTGCGCGTACCGGATTTCGCCAGCGCCGTGGCGCTGATCAACGCCCATGAATTCGGCAACGGCGTGTCCTGCTTCACCAGCGATGGCGGCATTGCTCGCTCGTTTGCCCGCAACATCAAGGTCGGCATGGTCGGCATCAACGTGCCGATTCCGGTGCCCATGGCCTGGCATTCGTTTGGCGGCTGGAAGCGCTCGTTGTTCGGTGATCACCACGCTTACGGTGAAGAAGGCATTCGCTTCTACAGCCGTTACAAAAGCGTGATGCAGCGCTGGCCCGACAGTATTGCCAAGGGCCCTGAATTCAGCATGCCGACAGCCAAATAATTCACTTGTGCGGAGAACAACAAAAAATGAGCAAACCCCTGCGTTTCGCCCTGAATCGTATGGTCGCCCCACGTTTGTCCCTGCCCGCGTTCATCGAGTTGGCGGTGACCCTCAAGGCTGACGCCATCGAGATCCGCAACGACCTCAAGGGTGTCGAGATCGAGGACGGCACCGCGCCCGAACACGTGCGTGAGCTGTGCGCGGCCAAAGGCATCACCGTGTTGTCGATCAACGCGCTGTATCCGTTCGATGTCTGGAATGACGAGCGCCGCGCACACGCTCTGAAGCTCGCCGCTTATGCCCGTGATTGTGGCGCGCAGGGTTTGGTGATGTGCCCATTGAACGACCGTGCCGATCCACGAACCGAGGCGCAGCGTGCTTCCGGGCTGCGCACGGCGTTGAGCGAACTGGCGCCGATCCTGCGTGATCACGGCATCCTCGGTTTCATCGAGCCGCTGGGTTTCGAAGAGTGCTCGCTGCGGCGCAAACGCACGGCGGTCGACGCGATCAAGGCCATCGGTGGGCTGGATGTGTTCCGTCTGGTGCATGACACCTTTCACCATCACTTGGCCAGCGAACATGAATTCTTCCCCGAGCTGACCGGGCTGGTGCACATCTCCGGCGTCGAAGATGCCGAGGCGCCACTGGCGACCATCCGCGACGGCCACCGGGTGCTGGTGGGCGAGGGCGACATCCTCGGCAACGCGGCGCAGATCGACACCTTGCTCAGTAGCGGCTACAGCGGCTACCTGTCGTTCGAACCGTTCGCCGACAGCGTCCATGGCCTGGCGGATATCCAGACGGCGATTGGCGCCAGCATGGATCACCTGCAGAAATCCCTGAGCTGACACCGTTATCGAACTGATGGAGACCAACTGTGGGAGCGGGCTTGCTCGCGAAGACGGCGGCACATTCAACATTGAAGTCGCCTGACACACCGCCTTCGCGAGCAAGCCCGCTCCCACATTGATCGGATTTGCATACAGAAAAGGTGCAAGCATGACCACAACAAGACTGACCATGGCCCAGGCCCTGGTGAAATTCCTCGATAACCAGTACATCGAGGTCGATGGGGTTCAGAGCAAATTCGTCGCCGGGATCTTTACCATTTTCGGCCACGGCAATGTGCTGGGTCTGGGGCAAGCCCTGGAACAGGATAGCGGCGACCTGATCGTCCATCAGGGTCGCAACGAGCAAGGCATGGCCCATGCCGCCATCGGTTTTGCCAAGCAACACCTGCGGCGCAAGATCTACGCCTGCTCTTCATCGGTAGGGCCGGGGGCGGCGAACATGCTGACCGCTGCCGCGACGGCCACTGCCAACCGTATTCCCTTGCTGCTGTTGCCCGGCGACGTCTACGCCTGCCGCCAACCGGACCCGGTGTTGCAACAGATCGAGCAGTTCCACGACCTGAGCATCAGCACCAACGATGCGTTCAAGGCCGTGAGCAAATACTGGGACCGGATCAACCGCCCCGAGCAACTGATGACCGCGGCGATCCACGCCATGCGCGTGCTCACCGACCCCGCCGAAACCGGCGCGGTGACCCTGGCCTTGCCGCAAGACGTGCAGGCCGAGGCGTACGACTATCCCGATTACTTCCTGCAAAAACGCGTACACCGCATCGAACGCCGGCCGGCCACCGAAGCGATGCTCGGTGATGCGTTGGCCCTGTTCAAAGGCAAGCGCAAGCCGCTGATCATCTGCGGCGGTGGGGTCAAATATTCCGGCGCCAATGCAGCGTTGCAGGCGTTCGCCGAGCGCTTCGATATTCCCTTCGCCGAAACCCAGGCCGGCAAGAGCGCGGTGGTGTCCAGCCATCTGCTGAACGTTGGCGGGGTTGGCGAAACCGGTTGCCTGGCGGCGAACCTGTTGGCCAAGGATGCTGATTTGATCATCGGTGTCGGCACTCGCTACAGCGATTTCACCACCGCGTCGAAATCCTTGTTCAAGCACCCGGACGTGCAATTTCTCAACCTCAATATCAGCCCCTGCGATGCGCTGAAGCTCGACGGCGTGCAACTGCTGGCAGACGCCAAAACCGGTCTGCAGGCGCTGGCCGAAGCACTGGGCGATTACCACTCGAGCTGGGGCGATCAACCCCGTCAAGTCAAGGCGCAACTGGATGAGGAAGTCGATCGAATTTATCAGGTCGAATACCAGGCCAAAGATTTCGTTCCGGAAATCAACGACCACATGGACCCGGCAGTGCTGCGCGAATTCATCGAGCTGACCGGCTCCTGCCTGACCCAGAGCCGGGTGCTCGGCGTGCTCAATGAAACCCTGGCCGATGACGCCGTGATCGTCGCCGCCGCTGGCAGTTTGCCCGGTGACTTGCAGCGCAGCTGGCGCAGCAAGGGCGTGAACACTTACCACGTCGAGTACGGTTATTCGTGCATGGGTTACGAGGTGAACGCCGCACTGGGCGTGAAGCTCGCCGAGCCTGAGCGCGAGGTCTACGCACTGGTGGGCGACGGCTCCTACATGATGCTGCACTCGGAGCTGGCGACCTCGATCCAGGAGCGGCGCAAGATCAACGTGGTGCTGCTGGACAACATGACCTTCGGCTGCATCAACAACCTGCAAATGGAACACGGCATGGACAGCTTCGGCACCGAGTTCCGGTTCCGTAATCCGGAAACCGGCAAGCTTGATGGCGGTTTCGTGCCGGTGGATTTCGCCATGAGCGCGGCGGCTTACGGCTGCAAGACTTACAAAGTGAACACCGTTGAACAGTTGCACGCTGCGTTGGCGGATGCGCGGTTGCAGACGGTGTCGACGCTGATCGATATCAAGGTTTTGCCCAAGACGATGATCCACAAATACCTGTCGTGGTGGCGGGTCGGCGTGGCGCAAGTCTCCACCAGCGCCCGCACCGATGCGGTGGCCAAGACCCTGAACGAACGACTGGCCAAGGCCCGTCAATACTGATTGCCCTGAACGAACCCACAGGAGTGTTTATATGTCTTTGCTTTCCAATTCGTTGCGGATCGGCGTTATCGGCACCGGGGCCATCGGCCAGGATCACATCCGTCGTTGCAGCCAGACCTTGCTCAACAGCCAGGTGGTGGCGGTCACCGACATCAATTTGCAGCAAGCGGCCAAGGTTGTTTCCGATTTGAAGCTGACGGCCGAGGTCTATCCCGACGGTCATGCGCTGATCAAGGCACCGGAAGTCGAAGCGATCCTCGTGACCTCCTGGGGCCCGAGCCACGAAGAATTTGTACTGGCAGCGATTGCCGCCGGCAAACCGGTGTTCTGCGAGAAACCACTGGCGGTCACTGCCGAAGGCTGCCGCAAGATCGTCGAGGCCGAAGTGGCCCACGGCAAGCGGCTGGTGCAGGTCGGTTTCATGCGCCCGTACGATGAGGGTTATCGGGCGTTGAAAGCAGTGATCGACAGCGGCCAGATCGGCGAGCCGTTGATGCTGCACTGCGCCCACCGCAACCCGACCGTGGGTGAAAACTACAAGACCGACATGGCGATCACCGACACGCTGATCCATGAGCTGGACGTGTTGCGTTGGTTACTCGACGACGATTATGTGTCGGTGCAAGTGGTGTTCCCGCGCAAGACCAGCAAGGCCCACGCCCATTTGAAAGACCCGCAAATCGTGCTGCTGGAAACCGCCAAGGGCACGCGCATTGATGTGGAAGTGTTCGTCAACTGCCAGTACGGCTACGACATCCAGTGCGAAGTGGTGGGGGAGACCGGCATCGCCAAACTGCCGGAGCCGTCGCAGGTTCAATTGCGCAGCGGGGCGAAGCTGTCCAATGCAATTTTGATGGACTGGAAGGACCGGTTCATCGCCGCGTATGACGTCGAATTGCAGGCGTTCATTGATGGCGTGCGGGCCGGGCAGGTCGGCGGGCCGTCGGCATGGGATGGTTTCGCGGCAGCGGTGGCGGCGGATGCCTGCATCGAAGCGCAGAACAGCGGCCAGATCGTCAAAGTCGGCCTGCCAGACCGCCCCCGTTTCTACGGCTAACCACTGATCCTCTGTAACTGATCGTTCCCACGCTCTGCGTGGGAATGCATCCCGTGACGCTCCGCGTCACAAAACGGACGCAGAGCGTCCATGGCGGCGTTCCCACGCAGAGCGTGGGAACGATCAGCTTAAGGTGATGGAGAACAAAAAAAAATGCGCATCGCACTTGATCCCTACATGTACCGCAACCTGTCCCTGGGCAAGATGGTCGACAAGGTTGCCGAGCTCGGTTACGAACACATCGAACTGTCGCCCCGGGAAGATTTCTTGCCGTTCTATAAAGCCCCACGGGTTGATAAGGCGCGGATCAAGGAATTTCGCAAAGCCTTGAGCGACACCGGGGTCAAACTCTCTTCCTTATTACCGATGTACCACTGGGCTGCCGCCGATGAAGGTTTGCGTGTGGCCGCCGTGCGTAACTGGAAGCGCGCGATCCAGATTGCCGTGGAGATGGACTGCGAGCTGGTCAACACCGAGTTCACCGGCCAGTCGGACAACCCGCTGGTGTGCGAAAACCAGTTCATGCGCTCCATGGACGAGCTGATCCCCGAGTTCGAACGCGAAGGCATCAAGCTCGATATCCAGGCCCATCCTTATGACTTCTGCGAGCGCAACAATGAGTCGGTAGACATCATTCGCGGTCTGGACCGTGACTGGATCAACTACCTCTACGCCGCGCCGCACACTTTTTTCTATGACGACGGTGTCGGTGACATCGCCTCGATGCTCAAGTACGCCGGCTCGAAACTGAGCCACTTGATCATCGCCGACACCTACAACCACAAGGCTTCCTCGGGCTTGCGCTACATCGTCAACCCGCCGGGCGTCACCGCCACCGTGCACCAGCATCTGGACATCGGCCAGGGTGAGGTCGACTGGGAAGCGTTCTTCGGCACTTTGCGCGAGATCAAGTTCGATGGCATCGCGACCGTCTCGGTATTCGCCTGGGAAGACCGGCCGGACGAGTCCAACCGCATGATGCTCGAACGCGTGACCCGCGAACTCTGCCAATAACCCCGTAACCGATCGTTCCCACGCTCCGCGTGGGAATGCATCCCGTGACGCTCTGCGTCACAAAGCGGACGCAGAGCGTCCATGGCGGCATTCCCACGCAGAGCGTGGGAACGATCATAAGAGGAGTTGATTCATGCGTATCGGACTTGTCGGTTACGGCCATGGCGGCCGGTTTTTTCATGCTCCGCTGATCAGCAGTTTGCCGGCGGCGACCTTTGTAGGCGTGGTCACCCGTTCTGCCGAGCGCCGACAACTGCTGGCGGCGGAACATCCCGGTGTGCCGGCCTTCGACAGCATCGGTCAACTGGTCGAAGCCGGGGTCGATGTGCTGGTGATCTCCACGCCACTCAAAGGTCGCCCGGCGCTGGTGCTCGACGCCATCGAACACGAAGTGGCGGTGGTCAGCGACAAGCCGTTCGCTGCTGATGCGCAACAAGCGCAAACCCTGATCACCATGGCTGAGCGCCAAGGCGTGCAACTGAGCGTCTACCAGAACCGGCGCTGGGACTCGGACTTTCTCACCGTGCGCAAACTCATCGAGTCCGGTGCGCTGGGTCAGGTCACCCGTTTCGAATCGCGGATCGAGCGCTATTCGCCACAGTCGGTGAACAACGGCAGCGGCGGCGGTTTTTTGCGCGATCTAGGCAGTCATCTGGTGGATCAGGCGCTCTTGTTGTTCGGCCCCGTCACCCGGGTTTACGCCGAACTGGATTACCTCGAAAAAGACCAGACCTTCGACAACGGCTTCTTTATGTCCCTGACCCATGCCAACGGAGTGATCTCGCACCTGGGCGGCAGTTGCCTGCAAAACACCCCCGGCCCGCGTTTTCGCGTGACCGGCACCCAGGGCTGTTACAGCGTCGATGGTCTGGACGGGCAGGAGGCGTCAACCCTCGCCGGGCTCTCGCCGAAATCCGAAGGCGAGCGCTGGGGCGTCGAAGAGCACCGGCGCTGGGGCTGGTTCGAGCAGGGCGAGGTGCGTGAGCGGGTGCCGTCCGAGCGTGGCTGTTGGAATCAGTTCTATTTGCAGCTACAAACCGCGTTACAGAGCGGTGGCCCACTGCCGGTCGAGGCACGTGATGCACTGGCGACCACCCGCGTGCTAGACGCTGCGCGGCTCAGCTTCGAGCGACATCAAGTGGTGGCACTGAGCCCGTTTGAGAGCCATGGAATAAAATCAGAATAAAATTCTAAAATGAGTTGATATAGAAATTATTTTCCAATAAAGTCATTTCCAGGTTGCCGACTATCAACGTCCGATCACGCTCAAGCAGGCCTTGAACGAGTGAAGGACGCACCAAAAACAAGAAACAAAAGCCAGGTACCGTCGATGAAAACCTTCAACCCTGCTTTGCATGCTTTACGTTCCGCGCTGCACCTCTCTCGCGACCTGCCTCGCGTCTCGCTTCATTCCTTCTTTCGCTTGCTTTGCGTCGAACGCAACGGCGCCCTGGTCTGCTGTATTCCGGGTGCACCGATTGTCCGCTTGCCCGCTCACTGAAATCGTCACGCCTTATCCATAAAACCAACAAGAATGTGGAGAAAGACTTTTCATGAAGACCAAGATCCGTTTCGCCTCGCTGGCCTTGTCCCTGATGTTCGCCAGCGGCGCCGCACTCGCCGACATGAAGATCGGCGTCAGCATGTCGCAGTTTGATGACACCTGGCTGACCTACCTGCGCGAATCCATGGACACCAAAGCCAAGTCCTATCCCGATGGCGTCAAGCTGCAGTTCGAAGACGCCCGCAGCGACGTGGTCAGGCAGTTGAGCCAGGTAGAAAGCTTCATCAGTCAGAAGGTCGACGCCATTGTGGTCAACCCGGTGGATACCGCCGCCACCAAAAAAATCACTGAAGCAGCGGTCAAGGCCGGTATTCCGCTGGTGTACGTCAATCGTCGTCCCGATGACCTGAACCTGCCCAAAGGTGTGGTCACTGTCGCCTCCAACGATCTGGAGGCCGGCCAGATGCAGATGCAGTACCTGGCTGAAAAAATGGGTGGCAAGGGCGACATCGTGATTCTGCTCGGTGATTTGGCCAACAACTCCACCACCAACCGCACCAAGGGCGTAAAAGAGGTGCTGACCAAGTACCCGAACATCAAGATCGAGCAAGAGCAGTCCGGCATCTGGTCGCGGGACAAGGGCATGACCCTGGTCAACGACTGGCTGACCCAGGGCCGCAAATTCGACGCGGTGGTCTCCAACAACGACGAGATGGCGATTGGCGCAGCAATGGCCCTGCAACAGGCTGGCGTCGCCAAAGGCAGTGTGCTGATCGCCGGTGTCGACGGTACGCCCGACGGTTTGAACGCGGTGAAGAAGGGCTCTCTGCTGGTCTCGGTGTTCCAGGACGCCAAGGGTCAGGCGGACGGTTCGATCGACACGGCGGTGAAAATGGCCAAAAACGAACCGGTCGAGCCGGCCGTGTGGGTGCCATATCGCCTGATCACGCTGCAAAACGTCGACACCTTCAAATAGTCTGTCCGTTCGATAACAACAATAAGCACGCAAGGTTGCAACGCGACCTTGCTGATGGAGTACCTGATCATGTTCGCTTCAGCGACTGCTTCGAGCACCCCGTTAATGGGTGTCCAGCCAACTGCAACACCTGTCGATGAGCCGTACCTGCTGGAGATCATCAACGTCAGCAAGGGGTTTCCCGGTGTGGTGGCCTTGTCCGACGTACAGCTGCGGGTACGTCCCGGTTCCGTGCTGGCGCTGATGGGCGAGAACGGCGCCGGCAAATCCACCCTGATGAAAATCATTGCCGGCATCTACCAGCCGGACGCCGGCGAGTTGCGCCTGCGGGGCAAGCCGGTGGTCTTTGAAACACCACTGGCTGCGCTCCAGGCCGGGATCGCGATGATCCACCAGGAACTCAACCTGATGCCGCACATGAGCATCGCCGAGAACATCTGGATCGGTCGCGAACAGCTCAACGGTCTGCACATGATCGACCATCGCGAGATGCACCGTTGCACCGCCAAACTGCTGGAACGTCTGCGGATCAACCTCGACCCGCAAGAGCAGGTGGGCAACCTGAGCATCGCCGAACGGCAGATGGTCGAGATCGCCAAGGCTGTGTCCTATGACTCCGACGTCCTGATCATGGACGAGCCGACCTCGGCCATCACCGATAAGGAAGTCGCCCATCTGTTCTCGATCATTGCCGACCTCAAGAGCCAGGGCAAAGGCATCATCTACATCACCCACAAAATGAACGAAGTGTTCAGCATCGCCGATGAAGTGGCGGTGTTCCGTGACGGCGCCTACATCGGCTTGCAGCGGGCCGACAGCATGGACGGCGACAGCCTGATTTCGATGATGGTTGGTCGCGAGCTGAGCCAGTTGTTCCCGGTGCGCGAGAAGCCGATCGGCGATCTGCTGCTGTCGGTACGCGACCTCAAGCTGGACGGCATTTTCAAGGATGTCTCCTTCGACCTGCATGCCGGGGAGATCCTGGGCATCGCCGGGTTGATGGGCTCGGGGCGGACCAACGTCGCCGAAGCGATTTTCGGTATCACCCCAAGCGACGGTGGCGAAATCCGCCTCGACGGTGAGGTGGTGCGCATCAGCGATCCGCACATGGCGATCGAGAAGGGCTTCGCGCTGTTAACCGAAGATCGCAAGCTCAGCGGCCTGTTCCCGTGTCTGTCGGTGCTGGAAAACATGGAAATGGCAGTCTTGCCCCATTACGTCGGCAACGGCTTCATCCAGCAGAAAGCCTTGCGCGCGTTATGTGAAGACATGTGCAAGAAGCTGCGGGTGAAAACCCCGTCCCTGGAGCAATGCATCGACACGCTGTCCGGCGGTAATCAGCAGAAGGCCTTGCTGGCGCGCTGGCTGATGACCAATCCACGCATCCTGATTCTTGACGAGCCGACCCGGGGTATCGATGTCGGTGCCAAGGCCGAGATCTACCGGCTTATCTCCTACCTCGCCAGCGAAGGCATGGCGGTGATCATGATTTCCTCGGAACTGCCGGAAGTGCTGGGCATGAGCGACCGGGTCATGGTCATGCACGAGGGCGACCTGATGGGCACTCTCGACCGCAGCGAAGCGACCCAGGAACGGGTGATGCAACTGGCCTCGGGCATGTCCCAGTGTCATTGAATCAAGGGTGAGCACAGTTCAAGGGTGAAAGGGGATTGTGTGGCGAGGGAGCTTGCTCCCGCTGGGCTGCGAAGCGGCCCTAAAAGAATGGGACTGCTGCGCAGTCCAACGGGAGCAAGCTCCCTCGCCACAAGCAAGCTCCCTCGCCACACGGATTTCATTTTGAAGGGTGAGTGGTTATGAACGCGATACTGGAAAACAAGCCTGCAGCGGTACCGGTCAAGAGTCGCCGACGCTTTCCGACCGAGTTGAGTATCTTCCTGGTGCTGATCGGTATCGGCCTGGTCTTCGAAATGTTCGGCTGGATCGTGCGGGACCAGAGCTTCCTGATGAACTCTCAGCGTCTGGTGCTGATGATCCTGCAAGTGTCGATCATCGGCCTGCTGGCGATCGGGGTGACCCAGGTCATCATCACCACCGGTATCGACCTGTCCTCCGGTTCGGTGCTGGCGCTGTCGGCGATGATTGCCGCCAGCCTGGCCCAGACCTCGGACTTTGCCCGGGCGGTGTTTCCGTCCCTGACTGACTTGCCGGTGTGGATTCCAGTGATCGTCGGGCTCGGGGTGGGATTGCTGGCAGGCGCGATCAACGGCAGCATCATTGCGATCACCGGGATTCCGCCGTTCATTGCCACCCTCGGCATGATGGTCTCGGCCCGGGGCCTGGCGCGCTACTACACCGAAGGTCAGCCGGTGAGCATGCTCTCGGATTCCTACACGGCCATCGGACACGGCGCGATGCCGGTGATCATCTTTCTGGTGGTGGCGGTGATCTTTCACATCGCCCTGCGCTACACCAAGTACGGCAAGTACACCTACGCCATCGGCGGCAACATGCAGGCGGCGCGCACCTCCGGGATCAACGTCAAGCGGCATCTGGTGATCGTCTACAGCATCGCCGGGTTGCTTGCAGGCCTGGCCGGGGTGGTGGCGTCGGCGCGGGCCGCGACCGGGCAGGCCGGGATGGGCATGTCTTATGAACTGGACGCGATTGCCGCGGCGGTCATTGGCGGCACCAGCCTGGCCGGTGGTGTAGGGCGGATCACCGGCACCGTGATTGGCGCGTTGATCCTCGGGGTCATGGCCAGCGGCTTTACCTTTGTCGGGGTTGATGCTTATATTCAAGACATCATCAAGGGGCTGATTATTGTGGTGGCGGTGGTCATCGACCAGTACCGCAACAAGCGCAAACTCAAGCGCTAAGCCGGACTAAACGCGAAAATGCGCCACGCCTGACCCGCGTGGCGCAGCCGTTTGTCTTCTATATACAGCCGCTTGAGTGAATTTCTTGCTATAAACGCACTCCGATTAAGCGCCTCAAAGCCAGCTGTAGCGCACTTTCAGGGCTTTGTCGGACAGATTTGCTGTCTTTTCAGTTGCTGAGGCCTCAAGTCGGCCTTAGACTGCCGCCCCTCGTAAATTGAGTGCCGGGTGGCGCTTGGAATAAACGGCGCCTTTCCAATGAACGCTCCAGGTTCAACGGATCGCTCCCTAATTCGCCTTAATGCACGTTTTTTTATAGAGATATCAATGACAAAGGACAAGTTGCTGGCCATGCCGGCGGATGACTACATGAATGCCGAGCAACATGCTTTTTTCTCTGAGCTGTTGCAGAACATGAAAGTCGAAACCCATGAGCGCATCGAGCAGAATCGCATCGCCATCGAGAGCCTGGACACCCCGGCCGATCCGGCTGACGCGGCTTCCGTCGAAGAAGAGCGCACCTGGCTGGTGAACGCGATCGATCGCGACCAGCGCATGCTGCCTCAGTTGGAACAAGCCCTGGAACGCATCAAGGAAGACAGCTTTGGCTGGTGCGACGACAGCGGCGAGGCCATCGGCCTGAAACGCCTGCTGATCAGCCCGACCACCAAGTACTGCATCGAAGCTCAAGAGCGTCACGAGCAGATCGACAAGCACCAGCGTCAGGCTTGATTCAATGAGGCAACCCATTGAAGGTGGGTTGCCTTGAAAAGATCGCAGCCTTCGGCAGCCCCTACAGGTTTATGCGAACCTCTGTAGGAGCTGCCGAAGGCTGCGATCTTTGCTTTTCGACGTCTGCGAAAAATCTCACTCACTTCTGTTGATCTGCTGCAACCCCCACTACTAACGGACCATAGATAATGGCTTTGTAGTGGCGTTTAATGCGATTACAACAACTAGAAGACGTGTGGGGTGACGAAGATGACGAGGGACGGATCTCTGGTTGGGGCAATGCCTGCACCAGCACTTTTGCCGAAAAACCTTTGGCTGACGCCGACCCTGCAAAGCATCGCCCTGATGCTATTGCTGTGCGGCATGGCATTGGCTGGCTGGTCGCTTTACCTTGGCCTGCCATTGGCCGTGCTGATTATCTGGCTGCCGCGCCTGCGCTCGCGCACTCTCCCTGAGGCGACTGCTGCGGACAGCTCCAGCGCCATCGCCGGGTTGACTCGCGATCTCTCCTACACCACCAGTCATAACGCCTTGTCGGCTGCCGGCGTGGCCTATTCGGTCAAGCAGCTGGCAGACAAGCTGCAATCGCAGCTCAACGCCGCGGCGCAGATTGTCAGCAGCGCTGAAGTGATGATCGCCACCGAGCACGCTACGTCGAAACTCAGTCGGGAAGCCTTGGGCGCGGCCAGCGAAGCTCATCAGAGCAGCGCGGCAGGGCGCACGGAACTGGTCGAGTCCATTGCGCGCATGCATCAACTCAGTGAGCGTGCCAGCAGCAGTCGCGAGCTGATCGAAGCGCTGAGCCTGCGCAGCGACGATATCCAGCGGGTCACGCTGGTGATTCAGTCCATCGCCAGCCAGACCAATTTGTTGGCGCTGAACGCGGCCATCGAAGCGGCGCGGGCCGGCGAGCACGGTCGCGGCTTTGCGGTGGTCGCCGATGAGGTGCGGGGGCTGGCCGCGCGCACGGCGACGGCGACCGGTGAAGTCGGGGAAATGGTCGCCGACATTCAGCAGCGCACCGCGCAAGTGGTGGAACAGATTCGTCAACTGGCGAGCGATCTGAATACCGGTGTTGCGCAAGTCGAGCACACCGGGCAGCACCTGGAAAACATCGCGCGCCTGGCCGCCGGGGTCGAAAGGCAGGTCGGGGAAATCGCTCAGGGCGCAGACACCAACCGCGAACAACTCGACAGTCTGTTCCACGCCATCGAACAGATGCGCAGTGATCTGGCGATCAGCGACCAGCAGACCCAGCGGCTTGCCCTGGCAGCGGTGCAAATGGAAGGGCAGGCCGAAACCATCAGCGAACGCCTGGCCGAAGTCGGGCTGGATGACTATCACCAGCGGATTTACGACCTGGCCCGCGAAGGGGCGAGTCAGATTGCTGCACGCTTTGAAGCGGATATCGATCAGGGCCGGATCAGCCTCGATGACCTGTTTGATCGCAGTTACCAGACGATCCCCAACACCAGCCCGGCCAAATACCAGACCCGTTTCGACCGCTACACCGATCAGGTATTGCCGGCGATTCAGGAACCGTTGCTGCCGCGCCATGAAGGCCTGGTGTTCGCCATCGCCTGCACGCAGCAGGGTTATGTGCCGACCCATAACACCGTGTTCAGCCAGCCGCTGACCGGTGACGTACAGGTCGATACCCTGCACAACCGCACCAAGCGCAAATTCGCCGACCGCACCGGGATCCGCTGTGGCAGCCATCAACAGGCCGTGTTGTTGCAGACTTACACACGCGATACCGGTGAACTGATGCACGACCTGTCGGTGCCGATCATGCTCAAGGG
Organism: Pseudomonas sp. NPDC089918; assembly: GCF_050280605.1. NCBI lineage: Bacteria > Pseudomonadati > Pseudomonadota > Gammaproteobacteria > Pseudomonadales > Pseudomonadaceae > Pseudomonas > Pseudomonas sp. NPDC089918. Next base: position 47,547 of record NZ_JBNNVP010000003.1, read on the forward strand.
CCGGCATTGGGGTGGTTTGCGCCTGGGTTACAAGCCGCAAAGTCCTCGCTGAGAGTCCCGGCCATTGTTACCGGTTCTGCAACGAAGCTGTGCAGGGCCGTTGCTGTTTCCTCGCGGATGAACTCATTAACATGCCTACATAGTTAGGTCGCTAATGAAATTCGAGAGGGCAGCATGCACAGTAAAGTCGATGTCGCGGTCATGATTGGCAGCGGTGTGCCCGCCAGTTTGCGTGCGATGGGGCAGAGCGTCTGTTGGGTCGTGCTGCTCAACGGTGAGCGCCGGGGGACGGCGTTCTCCAGTCGCAATGAGGCTGAAGAGTGCAGGGCTGCCTGGTTGGCGCAATTGAGTGCCGAAATGCCCGACAGCCTGCATTGAACCCAGGCTAGTGGATCTGGTGCATGCGCAGGTTCAGATCGTCGACCACATGCGCCCAATCGGCGTCTTCACGCAGTTGTTCTTTGAGGAAGCCGGCTTGCTGCGGGGTCCAGAACTCGGCGTCGATGAGTTTCTTGTCATCGGCCAAGGGGGAATGACTGGCAATGAAATCGTCGATGGCCTTTTCGCTGGAGTCCAGACCGAGCTGGTCGAACAGGCCTTTCAAATCATGTGTGGGTGAGTCCATCTTCATCTCCTTGCAGATAATTCGTCGCGTCGAGTGCGAGATCCGAGGTGCGGCTTCATTGCAGCTGAGAGAACCGCGCTTCAGGAGTTCGATAGCGATATTCAAAAGCAGGGATGAGCATAGACTGCAAATCCGGTGATCAGGCTTTCAATGCACCTTCATCGACGGCAAGCTTCAGCGCCTTGGCGGCATCCTGGGCGGCAACGGCCGCGACATCCGCGGTCTTGAACCAGCGATCCTTTTCGACCTGATGAGACGTCACAGTGGTCAACGGCGGTTTGGCGCGCATGATAATGACTGCCTGGAATTCGCCTTCGACCTCTCTGGCTTCGCCCCGGATAAAAAATTCACCGATATCAAATTCCGTCACGTAGCAGTCTTCCCTTGGAAATAGTTGTTGTGTTGAACGCCGTCCGCCCTGGGGGCGGGTTTCATTGGTCGGGCAGTATGGCAGTAGTTGCCTGCCGGCGGCTGAGTTAAGTCACCGGTGTGACGAAACGTCTATAGAAGTGAGCGCTGCAGGTGCCTCAACTGCGTGCCTCGAGTAAACGGGCAAGGGCGCAGGCATCGTTATGATTGCCGCGGAAACCTCTTACACGTCCGGTGGATATTTCCCTGATGTGGAAAAAGGCGTTGCCGGCCAATACCACCTGAAAACGTGGGAGCAGACGCTCTTCAGGCAGGAAATCCTGCTCGTGGAACACCATCGAATGCAGAGATGACGAGCCATTTGTGTGTCGGATGTGAGGCTGGGCAAAGTGAGTCAGTGTGCACATATGAAGTCCTTTTCGTGGTTTTACCGACGTGTGTACGGTGTTATGGGTAGTCTCGGTGAGCATGGCTGCTCTAGAATCGCCATCGATGGTTGGCGATTGATGCCCATCTAAAGCAATTTTTTACTGGCGATATGTCGGAAAAGTGCTTTTTTTAAAGAGAATTTTCCCTAAAGTTGGTAATCCGGTTTTTTCTGGCCGTCAGAAGGACGTTTTCCTTCAACATCTGACGACCGCCAGGCAGGACGACGTGAGGGATGTTCCAGTAATCTTCTCAAACCTCGCGATGAATGGGCCCTCTGCTCATTCCAGGATTCGACCCGGGTCATTTGGCTACACCTCGGCATTGCCGCTTTTTTCTGCTGTGCGCGTTTCCGGCGTATGGCGTCATTTTCAGATGTGGGGATGTTTCCTTGGCAGTAAGTAATCTCGATATGCATGCTTTGTTCGTACTGGGTGATTTGCGCGCAAAGCTGGTTAAACAGTTCCAGTCACGTTTCGTCTACATCACCGAACAGAACGCTGAAGGCATTTACATTGCCGAGCTCGACACCGAAGCAGCGCTGGTGGTGGATGACAAGCCAGGGCTTAAACTCAAGGTCGGCGATCATTTCAGCGCCTCCGTATTGCCCAGTCGCGAAGGCGGCAAGCTGGACATCAAGTTCCGCGAAATCAAACTGACGGTGTACGGGCTGGGGGATTACGCGTTCGTGACCACTGCAGACGGCCACGGCATTGTGTTCAAGGAAGGTCATAGCGTGGTGATGGTGTTTGCGGCCCATCAACAATTGCAGGAAGGCCTGACCAAAACCCTGAAAGCGGTGACCGCCAAGGCCGCCAAGTGGCGCAAGGGCGAACTGGTGACCTTCAAGGCCAGCGAGTAATGACCCTGACCCGCGCCGATTTCCACGAGCAGAACCAGGCCAGTGCCCACGCCGAGGCGCAGCGCCTGTTGGCTCAAAAGGCCGTTCTGCAGGGGGGCTGGCTGAATTGGGTGGCGTCACAGATCTACCTGTTGCGTCCGGCGGCGTACGCCAGCATGGTCAGAAGAGAGCTTGCGCGCTTGCAGGAACCTTGTGAAAAGTAATCCAGTCCCCTCGAAAGCAGGAACCTCTACTACAGTCAATTGACTGAGTATCCAGAGGCTTGCGGTCTTCTTTGTCAGGCCATCCTGCTATTGCTGTGAACAGCGCGAGGTGCAAAAGCATGAGGGGATTTCGACGGTTGCTGGCCGCTACCCTGGCCACGTTCGGTTTATTGGCTTCACCCGTTCCGGTGTTCGCTGCCCAGGCGCCGATTCATTTCGCCGACCTGAACTGGGAAAGCGGCAGCCTGATCACCGATATCCTGCGGATCATCGTCGAGAAGGGCTATGGCTTGCCGACCGACACCTTGCCGGGGACGACCATTACCCTGGAGACCGCGCTGGCCAACAATGACATTCAGGTTATTGGCGAGGAATGGGCCGGTCGCAGTCCGGTCTGGGTCAAGGCTGAGGCCGAGGGCAAAGTCGCGGCCCTGGGCGATACGGTCAAAGGTGCTACCGAGGGCTGGTGGGTGCCGGAGTATGTGATCAAGGGCGACCCGGCCAAGGGCATCAAGCCGATGGCGCCGGATCTGCGCAGTATCAGTGATCTGCCACGCTACAAAGACGTGTTCAAAGACCCGGAAACCCCGGGCAAGGGGCGTTTTCTCAACAGCCCGATCGGCTGGACGTCGGAAGTGGTCAACAAGCAGAAGCTCAAGGCGTATGGGCTGGACGACAGTTACGTGAATTTTCGCAGTGGTTCCGGGGCGGCACTGGATGCAGAGATCAGCTCGTCGATTCGTCGCGGCAAGCCAGTCCTGTTCTATTACTGGTCGCCGACACCGTTGCTCGGTCGCTTCAAGCTGATTCAGTTGCAAGAGCCACCGTTCGACGCCGACGCCTGGAAAACCCTGACCGACGCGGACAACCCCAATCCGAAACCGACGCGCTCGCTGCCCTCCAAGCTGTCCATCGGCGTGTCCACGCCATTTCAAAAACAATACCCGCAGATTACCGAGTTCTTCACCAAGGTCGATTTACCGATCGAAGCGTTGAACAAGGCCCTGGCTGACATGAGCGAAAAACACACCCCGCCACGTCAAGCGGCAGAGGCTTTCATGAAGGCGCACCCGGACGTATGGCAGGCCTGGGTGCCGAAGGATGTGGCGGATAAAGTTTCTGCCGCCCTGAAATAGAGGGGGCAGAGGACTGGATTGATCCCGGTATTCCTGGTCGACGAGAATCCAGTGTGGGAGCGGGCTTGCTCGCGAAAGCGGTTCGTCAGTCACCTCCAGGTTGGATGTGCCGCCGTCTTCGCGAGCAAGTCCGCTCCCACAAGGGGAACTCCGTCAATGACGAATACCCTTACAAAAACGCGTAAGGAAGTTCATCCTGCTGCAACATTTCACACCGGATGCCTGAATATGAGTCTTTTGGTCGCGCAATGGATTGCTGCAATCTTTTTATTGATCAGCCTGGTCCACCTGTATTGGGCGGCGGGTGGCAAGTGGGGCAGCGAGGCGGCGGTGCCGCGCGTGCCCGGGGAGGGCGGTGAGGCATCAAGGCCGGCGTTCAAGCCGTCGGGCTTTGCCACGTTGCTGGTGGCGGTGGGCTTACTGCTGATCGCGATGCTGGTGTGCCTGCGGGTCGGATTGTATCTGCCCACGGTGCATCACTGGTCGCTGCAATGGGTGATCAGCGCGATCGCGATGCTGATGTTCGCCCGGGCGATCGGCGATTCGAATTTGGTGGGGTTCTTCAAGCAGGTCAAGGATTCGAAGTTTGCCCGGCTCGACACATGGGCGTATTCGCCGTTGTGTGTGGTGTTGGGGGCTGGATTGCTGGCAGTGGCCTGGATCTGACTCGGTACAAGCAAGATCAAAAGATCGCAGCCTTCGGCAGCTCCTACATTGGATGTTCAGTGAACACAAATGATGTGCACGACACAGATCCAAATGTGGGAGCGGGCTTGCTCGCGAAGAGGCCCTGCCAATCAACACAAATCCTTGAACTAGCTTCCGGTTTCCGTGCGCCGACTACTCACCTCAGCCGGCACATCATCCCCCGCCATGCGCTTGCGAAACAACGCCGCCCGGGCCAGCAGCAGCGTGGTCACCGGCACGGTGATCGACAGCAGAACCGGAATCAGCCAGGCATGCAGCACCGGCGCCGACTTGAGCGCCGAAAAGTAAATGATCGAAGCCAGCGCCACGCACCATGCGCCTAAAGTCGAGGCCAGCGCCGGTGGGTGCATGCGCTGGAAATAGTCCTTCATCCGCAGCAGCCCGACCGCACCGATCAGCGTAAACAGGCTGCTCAGCACCAGCAGAATCGCCACCGCAATTTCCACCCACAGAGACAATTCGGGCCTCATTCGATCACCTCGCCACGCAGCAGGAATTTGGCCAGGGCGAACGAGCCGACGAAGCCGAACAGGGCGATCAGTAGCGCCGCCTCGAAATAAGTGTCACTGGCATAACGAATACCCAACGCAAGCATCATCAGCATGGCGATGATGTACAGGTAATCCAGGGCCAGAACCCGATCCTGGGCCGACGGGCCCTGGAACAGCCGGATCAGGGTCAGAATCATCGCCATCGAGAAGATGAACAGGCTCAGCAGGATCGCGTTCGACAGCAATGCGCTCATTCGAAGATCTCCATCAAGGGGCGCTCGTAGGTCGTCTTGAAGTGCTGGATGAATTGGTTTTCGTCATCCAGATCGAAGACGTGCAGCAACAGAATGCTGCGATCCAGCGCCAGTTCCGACCAGACCGTGCCGGGCACCACCGTGCAGATCATCGATAGCGCCGCGAGGCCGTTGGCATCGCGCAAATCCAGCGGCACCTTGATGAACCGCGAGCGGGGCGCACGACGGCCCGCGTTGAGCACGCCCCAGGCCACGGCGAGGTTGGACACGATCACGTCGCGCCCGACCAGCAAGAACAAACGCAGGATCACCCCTGGCCGACGAATGCGGATCGGCAGCGGCCGCAGTTTGCGCATCATCAACGGCGCGCAGAACCCCAGCATGGCGCCCAGCAGTAGATTGCCGGGGCTCATCGACAGGTTCAAAACCAGCCACAGCAGCCACAGCGCCAACGACAACCAAGGTGCAGGAAACAGGCGCTTCATGGTTGCACCTCCAGCAGCGCTGTCTTGGCTTGCGGGCTTGGAATTACACGGGTTTCGAGCACCGCCATCACGTATTGCTGAGGGTTGTTCAATGCAACGGCCGCCGCTTGGGTGTAGCGCAGCAGCGGTTCGGCCTTGAACGTCAGCGCAATGCTCAGCCCCAGCAGAACGACGATTGGCACGCATTCCAGGCGCCGCAGCAAGGGCGACGGCCGCTCTTGCGGGGTCCAGAAACGCTGGATGCCCAAACGCGAGAAAGCGATCAGCGAGGCCAGACCGGACAAGATCAACAGGGCGAGCAGCCCCCACGCGCGGTTCGACACCGGTTCGTCGCTGCCATTACCCAGACCCAGCGGATTGAGCAGGGCGCTGAGCAGACTGAGTTTGCCGATAAACCCGGAAAGCGGAGGCATGCCGATGATCAGCAGGGCGCAGGCGATGAAGCTCAAACCGAGGAAAGCCATGGTCCAGGGAATCACTTGTCCGACCACTGCTTTCTGTTCGTCATCAAGGTTGAAGCCTTTGGGCGGCTGCAAGGATTCGAGGGGCCGTGGCAGCAGCTCGCCATCATCGAACAGTGGCATTTCATTGGCCGAACGCGAGCGCTCGATCAATTCGGCCAGCAGGAACAGCGCGCTCAAGGCCAGGGTCGAGCTGACCAGATAGAACAGCGCCGCGCCGATCAGGTTCGGCTGGGCGAAACCGATGGCCGACAACAGAATGCCTGCTGACACCAGAATGCTCAGGCTGGCCATGCGCTCCAGGCGTTGCGCGGCGAGGATCGCCACGGCGGCGCAAACGATGGTCGCCATGCCGCCGTAGATCAGCCAGTCGCCACCGAAGTAAGCGGATGCACCGGCCTGCCCGGAGAACAGCAGCGTCCACAGGCGCAGCAAAGTGTAGACGCCGACCTTGGTCATGATCGCGAACATCGCCGCCACGGGTGCGCTGGCCGCGGAGTAGGCCGGCACCAGCCAGAAGTTCAGCGGCCACATCCCGGCCTTGGCCAGGAACGCCACCGCCAGAATCGCCGCGCCGGCGTGCAGCAAGCCGCGATCGGCTTCCGGCACCAGCGGGATTTTCAGCGCGAGGTCGGCCATGTTCAGCGTGCCAGTAACGCCGTAGATCAGCGCCGCGCCAATCAGGAACAGTGACGAGGCCAGCAGGTTGATAGAAATGTAATGCAGCCCCGACGACACCCGCGCCCGGCCCGAACCGTGCAGCATCAGCCCGTAAGAGGCGGCCAGCAGCACTTCGAAAAACACGAACAGGTTGAACAGGTCTGCCGTCAGGAAGGCGCCATACAGGCCCATCAACTGAATCTGGAACAGCGCGTGGAAACTCGAGCCGGCGCCGTCCCAGCGGGCCATGGCGAACAGCAGGGCACTGACGCCGATGATCCCGGTCAGCACCAGCATCAGCGCCGACAGACGATCGACCACCAGCACAATACCGAACGGCACCTGCCAGTTGCCCGGCAGGTACACACCGATGGAGCCCGGCACGCCGGTGGTTTGCGTCCATTGCAGCAGCATCACGGCAATGCCCAGCCCCAGCAGGCTGGAGAACAGATTGATTTTGGCCTTTAACGGGCGGTGTTTCTCGCCCAGCATCAGCATCACCGCGGCGGTCAGCAGCGGTAGCAGAATGGGGGCTGCGATCAGGTGCGCCATTGGATTCATTCTTTAGGCTCCCGGCCATCCACATGGTCGGTGCCGGTCAGGCCCCGGGAGGCGAGCAGCACCACCAGGAACAGCGCGGTCATGGCGAAGCTGATGACGATCGCGGTCAGCACCAACGCTTGCGGCAGCGGATCGGTGTAGTGCAGCAAATCCTGAGGCACGCCATCCTTGATGTTCGGCTCCTTGCCGATGAACAGGCTGCCCATGCTGAAGATGAACAGGTTGACGCCGTAGGACAGCAGGCACAGGCCCATGACCACCTGGAACGTCCGTGGTCGCAGCACCAGCCACACGCCGGACGCGGCCAGCACACCGATGGCGATTGCGATGACTTCTTCCATCAGATGGCTCCTTGCGTGGCAGCCGCTTTGGCCATGGGCTTGGGTTGCGCGCTGGTTTTATGACCGCGTACCGATTGGTGGGCGAGGGCGGTCAGGATCAACAGGGTCGAACCGACCACCACGGCGTACACACCGATGTCGAAGAACAGTGCGCTGGCGATGTGAATCTCGCCGAGCAGCGGCAATGCGAAATGCCAGGTGTGAGTGGTAAGGAATGGATACCCGGCCACCATCGCCCCGAGGCCGGTGACCGTGGCGAACAGCAGCCCGGTGCCCATCCAGCGCAGCGGCCGCAGGCTCATTTGCGCCTCGACCCACTGGGTGCCGGCGACCATGTATTGCAGGATGAACGCCACCGACATCACCAGCCCGGCGACGAAACCGCCACCCGGTTGATTGTGCCCGCGCATGAACAGGTAGACCGACACCACAAACGCAATCGGCAGCAGCAGACGCACCAGCACCGCTGGCACCATCATGAAACCGAGCGCGGTGTCGCTGGCGTGACGCGGGTTGACCAGGTCGGTGACCACGTCGGGCGCCAGCAAGCGCTGTTGGGCCGGCAGCTGCAGGCTTTCTTTCGGCGGGCGGAAGCGTCGCAGCAGGGCGAACACGGCCAGGGCAACGGCCACCAGCACGGTGATTTCGCCGAGGGTGTCGAAGCCACGGAAGTCCACCAGCATCACGTTGACCACGTTGCTGCCGCCGCCTTCAGGCAGGGCGCGACTGAGGTAGAACGAGGAAATGTCGTTGGGCGTCTGGCGGGTCAGCATCGCGTAGGACAGCAACGCCATGCCGCCACCGACCGCGATCGACAGCAGCAAGTCGCGGATACGGCGGATGCGTGCCTTGCGCAGGCTGCTCGGCAACGGCGACACCTCTTCGATCCGTCGCGGCAACCAGCGCAGGCCCAGCAGGATCAGCACTGTGGTCACCACTTCGACCACCAGTTGCGTCAGCGCCAGGTCCGGCGCCGAGAACCAGACGAAGGTCACGCAGGTCATCAGGCCGCAGACGCTGACCATGGTCAGGGCCGCGAGCCGGTGATACTTGGCTTGCCACGCTGCGCCAAGGGCACAGGCAATCGCCAGCAGCCAGAGGATCACGAACACGATCGAGCCCGGAATCTTCGGACGGTCGCCCCAGCTCAGGCTGCTGTGCAGCATCGGGATCAACCCGGCCAGCACCGCGGCGAGCACCACCAGAAACAGTTGGGTCTGCAGGCGCCGGGTGCTGACCCGCCGCTCCAGGCGACGGGCCAGGCGCATCATGATCACCAGGCTGCGCTCGAACAGGCGCTTGCCATTGAAGTGGCTGATCACCGGCGGGTGCGAGAAACGCCCGCGCTTGAGCTGATTGCGCAACAGCAGATAGAGGATGATGCCGCAGGACATGGCGATCAGGCTCATGATCATCGGCGCGTTCCAGCCGTGCCAGATCGCCAGGCTGTACTCAGGCAGCGTACCGCCCACCACCGGCAATGCCGCCGCCGCGAGCAACGGGCCGATCACTTGAGCGGGGAAGATCCCCACCACCAGACAGGTAAACACCAGCAATTCCACCGGCGCGCGCATCCAGCGTGGCGGCTCGTGCGGGGTGTGCGGCAGGTCGGTGGCGGTCGGGCCGAAAAACACATCAACGGTGAAGCGCAGGGAGTAAGCCACGCTGAACGTCCCGGCGATGGTCGCGACGATCGGCAGGGTCATCTCGATCCAGGCCGTCGCGTTGATGAACACGGTTTCGGCGAAGAACATCTCTTTGGACAGGAAACCGTTGAGCAGCGGCACGCCGGCCATGGAGGCACTGGCGACCATGGCCAGGGTGGCGGTGAACGGGATCAGTTTGATCAGGCCGCTGAGTTTGCGAATATCCCGGGTGCCGCTTTCGTGGTCGATGATCCCGGCGGCCATGAACAGCGAGGCCTTGAACGTGGCGTGGTTGAGAATGTGGAACACCGCGGCGACGGCGGCCAGCGGACTGTTCAGCCCCAGCAGCAAAGTGATCAGGCCCAGGTGACTGATGGTCGAGTAGGCCAGCAGGCCCTTGAGGTCGTTCTGGAACATCGCGCAGTAAGCACCGAGCAACAACGTACAAGCGCCAGCCCCGCCGACAATGTAGAACCATTCTTCACTGCCGGACAGCGACGGCCACAGGCGTGCGAGCAGGAAGACCCCGGCCTTGACCATGGTCGCCGAGTGCAGATACGCGGAGACCGGTGTCGGCGCCGCCATGGCGTGGGGCAGCCAGAAGTGGAAGGGGAATTGCGCACTTTTGCTCAAGGCGCCGATCAGGATCAGGGGAAGCAGAATAGGGTAGAGGGCATGTGCGCGAATCAGATCGCCGGCGGCCAGGACCTTGTCCAGGTCATAGCTGCCCACCACATGGCCAAGCAGCATGACCCCCGCCAGCAAACACAAACCACCGGCACCGGTGACCATCAACGCCATATAGGCGCCACGTCGCGCATCGGCGCGATGGTGCCAGTAGCCGATCAACAGGAATGAAAAGAGGCTGGTCAGCTCCCAGAAAAATACGATCTGGATCAGGTTGCCGGAGATCACCAACCCCAGCATGGCGCCCATGAACGCCAGGAAAAACGCGAAGAAACGCGGCACCGGATCGTCCGGCGACATGTAGTAGCGGGCGTATAGCGAAACCAGCGTGCCGATGCCCAGCACCAGCATCGAGAACAGCCAGGCGAAACCATCCATGCGCAGAACGAAGTTCAGGCCCAGGCTGGGCAGCCAGAAGAACTCTTCGCGGATCACGCCGCCATCGGCGATTTGCGGGTACAAGAGCGCGACCTGGACGGTGCCGATCAGGGCAACCAGGCCAGCCAACAGCGATTCGGTATTACGCGCGTTGTGCGGCAGCAAGGCTGCCAGACAACTGCCGATAAAAGGCAGAAGCAGTAGAACTATCAGAGACATAGGCTTCTAATCTGCGGAAGTTTGGGAAGCATCATACGTGCCAGCTCCCCGATCACCAAACGCCAAGCTGTCGCAGAATCCTACAAAGTAAACGGCAAATTCGTGTTTATCATTGTTTCAGATCGCTATCGATCGTTCCCACGCTCCCGCGTGGGAATGCTTCAATGGACGCTCTGCGTCCGCTCTTGGGACGCGGAGCGTCCCGGGCTGCATTCCCACGCAGAGCATGGGAACGATCAGTGCTCGGCTTCGCGATCCAGATCGTCCTCAACCTCAAGAACCACCTTACCCTTGGTCTTCAACTCACTGACAATCACCGCAGCGACAATCAACCCCGCGCCCACCAACGCAATCGCCGGTAACCGCTCCCCGGCGATCCGCCCGACAATCCCGGCCCACACCGGCTCTCCGGCATAAATCAACGTCGCCCGAGTCGGCGAAACACTCTTCTGCGCCCAGTTCATCGCCACCTGAATCGCCGCACTCGCCGCGCCCAGGCCCAATGCGCTGCACAACAGCAACCACGAGAACCCCGGAATCACTTCCTGAGTCGGCACCACCATCAGAAACGCCAGCACCGAAGTCACCGCCAGCTGCACCACCGTCACCCGGCGCACGTCGACCTGACCGGCATAGGTGCTGATCAGAATGATCTCCGCTGCAATCGCCACGGCACTGATCAATGTGGCGATTTCACCGGGGCTGAAATTGAACGAAGCGCCGGACGGCCCCGACAGCAACATCAACCCGGTAAAGGCCAGCATGATCCCGATGCTCGGCATCAACCCCGGACGCCGCCCCAGCACCAGCCATTGCAGCAACGGCACGAACGGCACATACAGCGCGGTAATAAACGCCGACTGACTGCTGGGAATGCTCTGCAAGCCCACGGTCTGCAAGCCATACCCGAGCATGATCGCCACGCCGATAAACGCCCCGGCCTTGAGTTCGAACAGGGTCAGTTCGCGCAGATGACGCCAGGAGAACAGGGCAACGATAATCGCTGCCGCGGCAAAACGCAGGCCTACGAAAAACATCGGCCCGCTGACGGTCATTGCATGCTGCACCAGCAAAAAGGTGCCGCCCCAGACCATAGTGATCAGCACCAACACGCATTCAGCTTTGCTGAACCGTGAGAAACGGGAGGAAGCTGGGGAGGAGTTCACCGACGTCATGGCCTTGCGTGCTACCTGAGGGAGACGCACAATGCGCCGGAAGTTGGGCAGTATACTGCGCAACACCATCAAGTGAGCAATATAGTGCACAAAGATTCCACCCAACGGGCGTCGGTCCTCCAGCACGTCAGCCAAAACGTCCGACGTCTGCGCCACGCCGCCGACATGAGCCAGACTGCCCTGGCCGAAAAATCCGGTGTCAGTCGCCGCATGCTGGTGGCCATCGAGGCCGGCGAGAAGAACGTCAGCCTGACCACCCTCGACCGCGTGGCCGAAGCGCTGGACGTAGCCTTCAGCGATTTGATCCAGGCCCCTGAAGCCCGCGACCCGAGCCGCATCAATGAACTGGCCTGGGCCGGCACGATCCCAGGCAGTAAAGCGGTGTTGCTGGCCAAAGCTACCGCCACTCGTGAAGTGGAACTCTGGGAATGGCGCCTTGAGCCAGGCGAGCATTACCCCTCGGAACCGGATGCCGATGGCTATAGCGAACAGATTTATGTGTTTGAAGGCTGCCTGACCCTGATGCTCGGCAACGAGCCGCAGAAAATCGCGGCGGGTGAGTTCTTTATGTTTGCCAGTAATCAGCCGCATTCCTATCGCAACGAGGGGGACGTGGCGGCGCGCTTTGTGCGTAATGTGGTGATTTGATCGGTGCCGATTTTGTCGCGTAAAACACGTATATACCTGTTGCTTCTCACAGTAGACGATGTGCTTCGGATCCAACAATGATGAGTGCGCCGGCGAATGGCGGCCCACTCCTTAAAATCGGATTCAGACATGTCTATTAATCACAAAAAGCCGTCAGAGCTTTTACCTGCACCCGTACTACCAGTGGCCTACGGCGACAATGTCTTTCTCGAAGATGTCATTGCCGGTGCCCGGGTCGATATTGAATTGAACCGGAACGTCTATCCGGGCACGCAGGTGACCCTTGAATACAAGGTTGGCAACACTTCCAATAGATTAGTGATTCCACTTCAAGAGGGACGAGCATCATTCTTGATTCCTGCTTGCGCATTTATTAACAGTCTGTGGGTGGGGGGAATGCAGCTGCGGTATTGGGTCGACGATCCATTCCATAAAAGCGAAGTGCTCGATTTGGGCGTATCGATGCGTTGTTGAGACAGGCCAGGCTGTTGGCGGGGCAACAGTGGAACATCTTGCATTTTTTAGTTGATGTGTTTTCTTCTACGCTGGGCTGTCCGGCAGCGCCGATGAGTGACTGCATGGGGCGATATGCCCGATGTCTATTCAGGTAAACATTGACCAGTGAGAACGGCATGACTGACACCCCAAGCGGACAGGCGACCAAACCCATCCGCCACGCGGATATCCTGATCATCGGTGGTGGCCTGAGCGGCACGATGCTGGCGGCGCAGTTGTTGCGTTTGCCGGGCAAGCGTCAGGCGTTGGTGATCGAGCCCCGCGCCGAACTCGGTCGGGGCGAGGCCTATAGCGCGGTCGAACTGGGGCATACGCTTAACGGCAACGCGGCGCGCATGAGTGTCGATCCCGACAACGCTGATGATTTGACCCAATGGCTCACCAAACACATCGCGACGGGTGGATGGCCGGAGTCGGATCAGCAACATGTGCCAGTCAGTGAATTGTTCCCGCCGCGTGGGCTGTTTGGGGTCTATGTGCAGCAGCGTCTGGCCGAAGCGCAAGCAGTGGGTAAGCACGACGGTTCGACCGTCGAACATGTGCGTGCCGAAGTGGTGGACCTGCAAACCCGGGACGATTCAGTGCAATTGACCTTGAGTGATGGGCAATGCTTGCAAGGCGCCTATGCGGTACTGGCCACCGGTATGTTCCCCGCCGCACGCACGCCGCAGACCGAATCCAGCGGCCTGAACGCCGCCGCCCTCGACCCGTGGGATGTGGCTTCCATGCGGCAGCTCGATCCACAATCCACGGTGCTGATCATCGGTTCCGGGTTGACCATGGTCGATGCCGTGGTGTCGCTGGAGCAGGCCGGGCATCGCGGGCCGATCGAAGTGTTTTCCCGTCATGGTCTGCTGCCTCACGTCCGTAGGCAGCCGCCGGCCTGGGCGGATTTTTTGGCCGAGGATCACAGCATTCGCACACCGCGTCAGCTGATGCGCGAACTGCGTCGGCATTGCCGCGACGCCATCGCCCAAGGCATCGACTGGCAAGCGCCACTCGACACAGTGCGGGCGCACATCGGGCGGTTGTGGAACCAGGCGACGGACGTGCAACGCCAGCAATTCGTGCGCCATGTGCGGCCGTGGTGGGAGAGCCATCACCATCGCTCTCCGCCGTTGAGTGCCGAGTTGGTGGCGCGGCTGCACGGGGAAGGGCGGTTGCGGATTCATGCTGCATCGTTCAAAGGGTTGGAGCCTTCGTTGAGCGGTGGGGTGAGTATCCGCATCCGTCGCCGTGGCGAGGCCGAAACCTGCGTGGTGCACGGCGCGGCACTGATCAATTCCAGCGGCATCGAATACGACTGGCGGCGGGTGGCGCGGCCATTGCCGCAGCAGCTATTGGCGTGCGGGTTGGTGCGGCCGGGGCCATTGGCGTTGGGCATTGCCGCCGCGGATGACGGCGCGGTATTAAGCGCCGATGGGCAGGTCGCCAACCGTTTGTTCGCCATGGGCCCGCCGCTGCGCGGCATGTGGTGGGAGAGCACGGCAGTGACCGACGTGGCGAGCCAGGCCAAGTCTCTTGCGGCGCGATTGGTGGATTGACCGAAAGTTAGAGGGTGTTTTTTCGGGCCTCATCGCGGGCAAGCCCGCTCCCACATTTGATCTCAGGCGTACACAGATAGTGTGTTCACCGAAGATCCCCTGTGGGAGCGGGCTTGCTCGCGAAGAGGCCAGTACAGTCACTACAACGCTCAGGCCACTAAACAAGCATTGTTTAAACGACACTCTTTTCCACGTCGACCCCGAGGTCGATAACGAAACCCTGCTGGCCGCAACCCAACGGGGGCAAGCCTCTCGCTGCTGTATCGAGCCCGCCGCGTGGTTCAGTTGGTCTGACACATTTGATATTAATTTCCTTGTCGGCTGAATTTTTCAAAATGTGTGGGGTCTGTTTACCGTCCGTGATGGCTGGCGTCATTTAGCCAGTATTTCTGACATCAATTTCAGGGTGACCACGACCCTTCTCCTGCGGGCATCAATGTACGCCCTCAGCACTTATGACATGGAGCGTTATGCTTATCTCCCCACGGATGTGGCCGGTGCTGTGCGCGCTATTGCTTGGCTTGGGTACACAGAGCAGCGCCGATGGTGCCAGCCTGCCAACGCCGGGCGACCAGGACCTGATCCGCGATCGCCAGAACCGCCTGATTGAAGAACAGCAGCGTCGACTGGAAGAACTCAAGGAACTGCCGGGCAAGCCAACATTGCCCGCAACACCGGCCGCCCCGGTGGATACACGTTGCTTTCCTATCAAAGACATCGAACTCAAGGGCGCCGACAGTCTGTCCGCTGCCGACCGCGAGCGCTTGCTCAAGCCTTATATCGGTCAATGCCTGGGCGTCTCGCAACTCAACGAATTGCTCAAGGTCATCACCGACCATTACATCGGCAAGGGCATGATCACCAGCCGCGCCTACTTGCCGCAGCAAGACCTCTCCAGCGGCCACTTAAGTGTGTTTGTAGTCGAGGGCAAACTCGAAGGTTTGAAGGGCGCTGACGACAGCCATATTTCCGATCGGGAACTGTCCATGACCTTCCCCGGTAAAACGGGCGAACTGCTCAATCTTCGTGAAATAGAACAACTGGTAGATCAGTTGAACCGCTTGCCCTCCAACCAGGCGCAAATGGAACTGACCCCCGGCGTTCAGGTCGGCGGCAGTAACGTGCTGGTCAAGAACACCCCGCAAAAGCCTTGGCGTGCCAGCCTGTCGCGTAACAACGACGGTCAGAAAAGCACCGGTGAACAGCAGTGGGGCGCAGGCTTTGAGTGGGACAGCCCGCTGGGGCTGGCCGACCAGTTGATGTTGCGCGGTGGCCATGACGCGTTGAGCGATCACCAGAAAACCTCGAAAAACGCCATGCTCTATTACAACGTGCCTTGGGGTTGGTGGAACTTCAGTTATACCTACAGCCAGAGCGAATACCGCTCCCAGGCCCAAGGCAATGGTTTCAACTTCAGCCAGAGCGGCGACAGCGAGAATCATCAATTTCGCGCCGAGCGCCTCGTCCATCGCGATGCGGTGAGCAAAACCTCGATCAATGCCGGCTTCGCCCATCTGCGCACTAACAACTACATCGAAGATAGCCGCCTGGATAACAGCAGCCAGCGTATTACCGAAGCCCAGTTGGGTATCAACCACGGCCGGCGTATTGGCCAGTCGTTCGTCAACCTGGACCTGGGCATGCAGCAGGGCATCGGCGCGCTGGATGCACAAGGCAACGACCAGCGTCGTGATGATGCCGGCAATCTTACCGCCAACGCTCGCTATCGAAAGTACACCGCCACGGCCAGTTACCTGTTGCCGTTCAACTGGCTGGGCGAGTCCTTCACGTTCAGCAGCCTCGCCACAGGCCAGCGCAGTGAAGATGTGTTGTTCAGCCCGCAACGCATCAGCCTGGGTGGCAGCTCATCGGTGCGTGGCTATAAAGACCAGTTTTTATCCGGGGACAGCGGCGGCTACTGGCGCAACGAGCTGCGCTGGACCCGCCCGGTGACTGTCGATTGGTTGCGCCCGGCACTGAGCGAGTACGGCACCAGTGTCGGCTATGACCAAGGCGTGATCAGCAATGACCGATACAACAGCGAAGTGCATGGCCGAATGTCCAGCAACTCTCTGGAACTCTTCGCCCGTGGCAAGTACCTCGCCACTCGCGTGACGTTCGCACACTCGCTGGAACGCCCCTCCGTGCTCACCGAGCGCGAGGCGCCGATCTACTTCCAGGTCGACCTGTTTCTTTAATTCATTTGTTATCGCGTCGAGATTCTGAATATGGACGTTCACCAGCTTGCCTTTCTGTCCCGCCAGCCTTCGGCTGCCGTGGCCCCTCGCACGCACTTCCTGGGCATGCCCAAACGCTTGCTGGCATTGCTGCTGGCGAACGTCATGTTCTGGCAGCCGATCTGGGCCCAGGCCGAGGGCATCGCCGTCAGTGGCAACACCCAGACCGGCATAGGGCAGGCCGGCAACGGCGTACCGGTGATCAATATTGCCGCGCCCAACGGTGCCGGGCTCTCGCACAACCAGTTCAAGGATTACAACGTCGGTCGCCAGGGCGTGATCCTCAACAACGCGACGAACGCGGTGCAGAACACCCAACTGGGCGGCCACATCCTGGGCAACAGCCAGCTCGGTGGACGGGCAGCCGGCACCATCCTCAACGAAGTCAACGGCGGTAGCCCCAGCCAGCTCAACGGCTACACCGAAGTGGCAGGTCGGTCAGCAAGGGTCATCATTGCCAACCCTTACGGCGTGAGCTGTAACGGTTGCGGCTTCATCAACACGCCGCGCGTGACCCTCAGCACCGGCAAGCCTGTACTCGATGGCAGCGGCAAGCTTGATCACTTCGAGGTTGATGGCGGCAGCATCACCATCGATGGCATGGGGCTTGATGCGGCCAACATTGATCAATTCGACCTGATTACCCGTTCGGCGAAGATCAACGCAGACATCCATGCCCGGCAATTGAATGTCATTACCGGTGCCAACAACGTCAACGCCGACAGCCTGGCCACCACCCCTCGCGCGGCCCGTGATGCCGACAAGCCTCAACTGGCAATCGATGCGGCGGCGCTGGGCGGGATGTATGCCAACACCATCAAACTGGTGGGCACCGAGCAGGGCGTCGGGGTCAAGCTGGCGGGCAACATGGCTGCCAGTGCCGGCGATATTCAAATCGATGCCGGTGGCCATCTGAGCATGGCGCAGACATCGGCCCAAGGTGCCTTGCGGGTCAACGCGCAGAGTGTCGAGATGACCGGCAAGGCTTACGCCGGCAGCGTCGATGTACGTACGCCCGGCGAGCTGGTCAACCGGCAGAGTCTGGCCGCCCGCAACCGCATCGACATCAATGCGGGAAAACTCAGTAACTCCGGCGTGATTGCCGCCGGCATCGAGGCCGATAACAGCCGCAACACCACGGGCGACCTGAGCATCACCAGCCCCTCCGTAACCAACAGCGGCAGTCTTGAAGCCAGTCGCTCGTTGAGCATCCGTGCGAACACAACCCTGACCAATCAAGGCGTGGTTCAGGGCGCGGCGGTCGATCTGACCAGCGCCCGGGTGACCAATCAGGGCGCTGCTGCGCGAATCGTCGGTGACCAGTCGCTGGTGATCAATACACCGGCCATCGTCAACCTGGCAGGGGTGATCCGCTTTGGCGCGGGGCAGGCGGCGTCCTTGCAACTCGACAGCCTGGACAACCGCGAAGGCCTGATCCAGGTGCTGGGCGGCAGCCTGACAATCACCGCCCGCCAGCTGGATAACCGTGGCGGGCAAATCGACGCTGGCGGCCTTATTGTCGATACCACCACGCTTGATAATCGCTCCGGCCTGCTTTCTGCCAGCGCCGGTAATGCGCAGGTGAAGACCCGCGGTAGGTTCGACAACACTTCGGGCACTCTCCAGGCGCAAAACCAGCTTTCAGTCACGGGCCAGGAGGTCATCAACCAGGGCGGCAGGCTGCTGGCGGTCAACGGTGACCTCGATCTGAAAGCCTCGAGCCTCGATAACCAGCGCGGCAGCGTGCTGGGGACCAAGGTCAGCATTCGCGCGCCGGGTGGGCAGGTCGACAACCGCGGCGGGAAAATCGTCGGCGAGCGCGTTGATCTGAACGCCTCGGGGCTCGACAACAGCAACGCGGGGCTGCTGGCGGCAGGCGCCCAGGGCATAAGCCTGATTTTCGATCCGGCGGCCATCAAGGCGCAGTTGCTCAATAACAAAGGGCGCATTCAGAGCGACGGCGGCCTTTTGCTGCAAGGTGGCTGGCTGGACAACAGCGCTGGCACAGTGCTCGGTAAAACCATCCAGGTCGACGCTCAACGCCTGATCAACAACGGCAAGGGCGCACTGGTCAGCAATGGCGGCGATGTTGTCCTGAATGTCAGCAACCTGTTGAGCAACCTGACGGGAGTGATCGATGCCGGTAACAACACGGCCACCGTCACCGGCGCGAGCCTGATCGATAACCAGGGTGGCACGATTCGCGGCCAGCAACTGGGCCTTCAGGCGGCCACTTTGCTCAACGGTCAGAAGGGGCAACTGGTCGCAGGGTCCGGTGGGTTGACCTACAGCGGGAACCGACTAGACAACAGCGGCGGCGTTATTCTCGCCGACGGTGGGCTTGCCAGCCTGAAGCTCGGCAAGGGCAGCATCGGCAACCTTGGCGGCACGATCCAGGGCGACACCGTCGAGGTGACCGCCGGCAGTCTCGATAACAGCAGCGATGGCACCAAGGCCGGCATGATCGCCAGCTTGGCGGGTGAACTGAAGCTGACCGTCGATTCACTGACCAGCCGCGCCGGCAAACTCTTCGCCAAGACCGCGCTGGTGTTCAAAGGCTCCACGCTGGACAACAGCGGTGGACAGCTCAGTGGCAACACCGTTGACCTGACGGCCGACCAACTGACCAACCAAGGCGGCCTGATCGAATCCAACACCTGGCTTGTACTCCAGGGCGGCACGCTGGACAACAGCGCTTCCGGGCGGATCCGTGCGCTGGGCAACAACGTCAATACTCTTCACGTCTCGACAGACGACATCAGCACGCTCGATTTCAGCGACACCGTCAATAACCACAACGGCACCATCGAGGTCGGTAACTCGTCGTTCAGTTTCAAATCCAGCACGCTGGATAACCGTACCGGGACCCTCGAACACGCCAACACCGGGTTATTTACCTTGCACCTCGATCGCCTGACCGGTGCCGGTGGTGATATCACCGGCCTGGGCAGCGGCGACTGGAACTTTGGCGCGGTGGATGGGCTGGGGCGTGCACAGCTCAACGAGGCCCTGACTTACACCAGCGACTCGCTGACGCTTCAGTCCGGCGATCGCCTGGCCAGCAGCAGCGCTCTGGTGCTCAACCTTGGCAGCCTGAGCAACGGTGGCGAGCTGCTCAGCGATGGCGATCTCACGCTGAACCTTACGGGCGATCTGTTCAACAGCGGTCGGTTATCCGCGCAAAAAATGCTGGCTATCACCGCCCATGACGTGCGCCAGAACGGCGGACGCATGGGGGCCGGCACCGACACACGCCTCAACCTGAGCGGTACGCTGGATAACCTCGGCTACCTGACTGCCCGCCAGAACCTGCGCATCGACGCGGCGCAAATCGACAACCGCGGCACACTGGGTGCCCAAGGCAAAGTCAACCTCACCGCCACCGGTGGCATCACCAACGGCGCCGATACATTGCTGTTCAGCGGCGGCGACATGACCTTGCGCGCCAGTAGCCTGCTCAACTGGTATGGCGACCTCTACAGCGCCGGCAATCTTAGCTTCGCCGGCATCGACGGCGCCGCCGCGCAAAGCTTCAGAAACCTCTCCGGGACCGTCGAAAGCCAAGGCAACATCAGCCTTCACGCCGTCTCGCTGGAAAACGCCAAGGCCGAATTCGAGCTGGAACAACAACGGGTGAGCGGCACCTTGAAGTGGGCGTGCAGCCAACACTGTGGCGGACATGACTCCTTCAAACGCGGCTGGATCACCATTGGCCAAACGTTCATCGAGCGCGCCATCAAAGACTCTGCTTCGGCGCGCCTGGTTGCAGGCAAAGACCTCAACATCCAGGCCTCAAGCGTGCAGAACCGCTACAGCCTGCTGGCCGCCAACAACAACCTGACCATCATTGCCGATGACCTGCTCAACCAGGGCGCGTCCACTCGCACCGGGCAGAACACCATCGTGATCCGTACACCGAGGCGCATTTCCACCGGTTATTGGGATCAGATGGAGTACGTCGACGTCCCGGCCTTCAACGCGGCCGTTGCCGCCGGGAACTACGACGACGCCCGCTTCGAACTGCTGAAATCGCGTTCCAGCGACAGCCGCTTCCAGGAGCGCAGCAATGTCACCGTCTGGACCGACAACCCTGAACCGACCTACGCCGCGACCATTCAGGCCGGCGCCAC
The DNA here is from genome assembly GCF_050280605.1 of Pseudomonas sp. NPDC089918. Lineage (NCBI taxonomy): Bacteria > Pseudomonadati > Pseudomonadota > Gammaproteobacteria > Pseudomonadales > Pseudomonadaceae > Pseudomonas > Pseudomonas sp. NPDC089918. Next base: position 68,309 of record NZ_JBNNVP010000003.1, read on the forward strand.
CGTCAACCTCAACGTCACGCGTACCGTGCAAAACGGCACGCTGCACCAGAACACGCTCGAACAACTGACCGGTACGCTGGGCGACGACCAGACCGGCGTCGGGGTAGGTGAGGTCAATATCAACCTCACCCCGCAGGCGACCGGTGCCGCCGCCGTGACGCCTGCCGCTGTGCAACCCATCGAGCGTATCGCGGCGGATGGCAGCGTACAGACCGTCTTCAAACCGGTGGATTACAGCGGGTTACCTTTCACCTCTGTGGACCCGACGGCCGGGCCGAATTTTCAAACGCCCAAGGGCGATTACGGGTTGTTCATCAAGAACCCCGACCCGACAAGCCGCTACCTGATCGAGACCAACCCGAACCTCACGAACCTGTCGCAGTTCTTTGGTTCGGACTACCTGCTCAAACTGTTGAACGTCAACGCCGACAGCACTTGGCGTCGACTCGGCGATGGCCTCTACGAGCAGCGCCTGATTCGCGATGCGGTGCTGGCGAAAACCGGCCAGCGTTTTCTCGCCGGCGGTTTGACCAGCGATTACGACCAATACCGCTACCTGATGGATAACGCCCTCGCCAGCAAAGACGCACTGCGCCTGAGCCTTGGCGTCACGTTGACGGGCGAGCAGGTCAGCGCGCTGACCCATGACATTGTCTGGATGGAAAACCGCATCGTCGACGGGCAAAAAGTCCTCGTGCCGGTGCTGTACCTGGCCCAGGCGGATAACCGCAACGTACGCGGCAGCAGCCTGATCCAGGGCCGGGACTTGAACCTGTTCACCGGCGGCGATCTGGTCAACGTCGGCACGCTGCGCGCCAGCAACAACCTCAACGTCCAAAGCGCCGGCAGCGTCTACCAGGGCGGGCTGGTCGAGGCCGGCAACGACCTGCAAATACTGGCGCAAGACAGCATTCGCAACGCCATGGCCGGCGAGATTCGCGCCAGCCAGGTCAGCCTTGTCGCCCTCAAGGGCGACATCATCAACGACCGCACCGCGATTCAGGTTCGTGACGGCGCCGGCATGCGCACCCTGACCGATGCGGGCAGCAGCATCAGCGCCCGGGAAAACCTGGCCGTTGCGGCCGGCCGCGACCTGACCAACCACGGCGCCTTGAGCAGTGGCGGCAACGCGACCCTGACGGCAGGCCAGGACATCAACCTGGCGGCCAAAACCGATACCAGCGAGAAACACGAATTCAGCGACGGCGGCCACAAGTCGAGCATCACCACTGACGTGAAGAACCTCGCCGCGACCGTTACTGTCGGCGGCAACCTGACCGTGGACGCGGGCCGCGACGTCAATGTCATTGCCAGCCAGGTCAAGGCCGGGAACAACCTGACCGTCAAGGCCGGCCAGGACTTCAACGTGACCTCTGCCGACGACATCCACAACGTCGCCAGCAAAACCAAGGACGGCAAAAAACGCATCACCGAAGAAAACGACCGCACCACCCAGGCCGCCAGCGTCCTGAGCGCGGGCAACAACTTCAACGCCCAGGCCGCCCGCGACATCAACCTCATCGCCAGCAAGATCAGCGCCGGCAATGAAGCGTATCTGTACAGCGGCAACAAGCTGAGCCTGCTGGCCGCGCAGAACAGTATGCATACGCTGTATGACATGAAGGAGAAGGGTAATTGGGGCGCCAAGAAGGCCCAGCGCGATGAAGTCACTCAGATCACCCACGTCGGTACCGAGATCAACACCGGCGGCCGCCTCACCCTCGCCAGTGCCGGCGATCAGCGCTACCAGGTCGCCAAGCTCAACAGTGGCAAAGACCTGATTCTTGAAAGTGGCGGTGCAATCGCCTTTGAGGGGGTCAAGGACTACCACGACGAAAGCCACACCAAGAGCAAGAGCGACCTGGCCTGGACCAGCTCCAAGGGCAAGGGCAATACCGATGAAACGTTGCGTCAGAGCACGCTGATTGCCCAAGGCTCGTTGGCCATTCGGGCTGTCGATGGGCTGAAAATCGACATCAAACAGATCAATCAAAACACCGTCAGCCAGACCATCGATGCGATGGTCAAGGCCGACCCGCAACTGGCCTGGGTCAAGGAAGCGGAAAAACGCGGGGATGTGGACTGGCGCCAAGTGAAGGAGGTGCATGACTCCTTCAAGTACAGCCACTCCAGCCTGGGCCAGGGCGCGATGCTGGCGATCATCATCATCGTGACGATCCTCACCGCAGGTGCGGCCAGTGGTCTGGCTGGCGCGGCGGCCGGGGCTCAGGCCGGCACCGCCTCCGCCATGGCGGCGGCGACGACTGCCGAGGCAGTGGCCGCCGGGGCGACCTATGTCGGGGCTGGTTGGGGCAACGTCATGGCCACGGCGGCGATGACGTCCATGGCCAGCACGGGTGCCGTTAGCGTCATCAACAACAAGGGTAATCTGGGCGCGGCTGTTAAAGACACTTTCAGCAGCGACAGCCTGAAAAACGCCGCCATTTCCGGGATGGTCGCCGGGTTTACCACCGGCGTGATCGACCCGAAATTGGGCGGGACAACCAAGCCTTACAACGGCATCACCAAGGGTTTTGACTTATCTACTCTTGAGGGCATAGGTGGTTTCGCCGTGCATGCCGGCGCACAAGGCGTTACCTCGGGCGTGGTCAAAACCGCAGTCAACGGCGGCAGCCTGGGCGACAACCTGGTCGATGAACTCGTGGCCCAGGCCGGGACCGTTGCCGCGGCTGTGGGGTTCAGCCAGGTCGGCAGCTTCGCTCAGAAAGAGTACCTCAAGGCAGCGGCCGATAAAGACTCGGTCGGTATGGCGCTGTGGGCCGAGGGTGGCGCCGGACGAACCGCGCTGCACGCCATGATGGGCGGCGCGATGTCCTCGGCCACCGGCGGCGACTTCGCGACCGGTGCGGTGGCCGCCGGTGCCAGCCAGGCCATGGCTGGCGCCTTGAATGATGTCTTCAAAACGCAGCCGGAATATCGCGAGGCCGCCGCACAAATCGTCGGCCTGACCGCCGCCGGTCTTGCTGGTAAAGACGTTGAGAAAGCGGCCTGGGTTTCGCTGATGGCCGATCAGTACAACCGCCAACTTCATCCAGACGAAATTCCGCTTCTGAAGAAACAGGCGGACAGTCTGGCGAAGGAAGCCAAACTCAGCCCTGAAGAAGCTGAAAGTCGCTTGGCCAAAGCGCTGGTTTATTACACCGACAAAGACTGGAACGGTGTGCTGAGTGGCCAAGGTGCGGCGCCCGATGCCCTGACGGTCAAACACTTGGGCATCGCGCTTTCACCGCTGGGCGCCACGTACGCACCCGCAGCAGCGACGGATATTCCGGCAATCGGTCCTGCGAAAACCTACACCCCCACCGAAACCGCCGCGTTAATCGCCAACTACAGCAGCACCCATGCGGCGCAGTACGCGGACAACTCAATCAATGCCATCAACCTGCAAGGGCTATACACAGGCGATCTCAGTTATGAATACGCCAATTACTACCGTAAGAACTTGGCGGGCGGCCCGGGCCTGACGGATTGGGGAACGGTAACCGGCAGCACCCAAGGTGCGGGGAAGGCATTGTCGGAGGCAGCGGGTTCGGCGTGGGCCTTGCTGAGCAATCCGGCGCAAGGCAGCGAACAAATCGCCAATGGCCTGGTAGGGCTGACCAAGCACCCGGTCGACTCGTTGATGAGCAGCGTCGAGGCGAGCCAAACCAAAGCGGCATTGGCAACCCTGTACGACATGCAAGGTAACACCACCGCCAGCGCCGCGATCCGTGCGCAAAGCGATGTTGAATTTGCGTTGAACTTCCTTCCGGTAAACCGGGCCAAGACGTTGGCGGAGCTTGGAGCAGCAGGCAAACAGGCAAACGGGCTGTCCATTACTCGTGCTCTGGCAGAAAACAAAGGACCTTGCTGCTTCGCCGCAGGAACAAAAGTCTCTACACCGCAAGGCGATCGCACGATTGAATCGCTCAAGGTCGGCGATGTGGTCTGGAGCAAACCCGAGAAGGGCGGCAAGCCGTTCGCCGCTACCATCCTGGCGACACATCAGCGTTCGGACCAGCCGATCTATCGCCTAAAGCTCAAAAACGTTCGTGGCGACGGCAAAGCCGAAGGCGAAACCCTGATGGTCACGCCAAGCCACCCCTTCTATGTCCCGGCCAAGCGCGACTTCATTCCAGTCATCAACCTGAAACCTGGCGACCTGCTGCAATCACTGGCTGATGGCGACACCGAAAACACCTCGTCCGAAGTCGAGTCGCTTGAGCTGTACCTGCCCGACGGTAAAACCTACAACCTGACGGTCGATGTGGGGCATACGTTTTACGTTGGAAATCTCAAGACCTGGGTACACAATACGGGGCCTTGTGATCTGCCTGCTGATTATTTTGCAGGTGGTGTAAAAGGGACAACTGGACTAGACAAGCACGCAGATACTTTCTTCGGGCAGCAACGAACGTACTGGTCACAAGAACCAGTGCAGTTTAACGGGAACAAGGTATATCAAAGGAATGACCTCATAGACGCCAGCAGGGTTGACGCAAGTACCGGCCTTACTAATAAACAGTTGATGGAAAATGGCTTGGCGCCGTATGGTACTGACGGGAAGAAGGTAAATCTTCACCACATGCTTCAGACGCAGGATGGTCCAATTGCTGAGGTCACCCAGAGTTTTCACCAGAAGAACAGCGGTGTGATTCATATCAACTCTGGTAGCGAAATTCCGTCTGGGATCAACCGGGCGCAATTTGAAAAATGGAAGAAAAATTATTGGAAGTCCAGATCTTTGGACTTCTGACTGGGAGGTGTTGCGATGATTGTTGATATTCACTCAGCTATTGCCGAGCTTAAAAGCGTCAGGATGAGTTTGCCTGTGCGGCAGGAGCTGCCAGACGAAAGTCTCCTAAATTCCTATGAAAGAGAGCTAGGGGTGACCATTTCTGATGAGTATAGAGTTTTTCTTAAGGAGGCCAGTGATAGTGTTTTTAATGGGAAAGATGCACTAAGAGTTACTTCTGCACAAAGTCATCCTAGAGAGCTTTTACATGCCGCAAGAGAGGCTTGGAGCGCCGGAGTCCCTAAAACATGGCTTCCATTTTGTGAGGATAATGGAAACTACTACTGTATATCGGACGAAGGAGATATCAGGTTTTGGGCGCACGATGGTACCTCATCAGAAAGTTGGCCAACTCTAGGTGCTTGGATTAAGGCTGTCTGGATTGATGAACAGTGAAAGGATAGATACTTACAGGTAGAGCTAGCAGGCTTTCCGGAGAGGTACGTTAAATGAGCAGCGCCATTCGAAAGAGGAATAGGGGGCAGACCACGATTTTTGATGAGTTAGAAAAAACCGTCTGTCCCTACTGCTACTGCTATTTCCCGCCTATCCGATGGTTCTGCCGTTTTTTTCTGGGCTCTTCGCGAGCAAGCCCATCCACCACAAAACCCAAAGTCAGACCAATAAACAGGCGATGTTTAATCGACATCTCCAGATACTCACGGAAAAGGGGACGGACTTATTTGTTTGCTTCGGGCGTAGTGGTCAGAAAATAAATCTGTCCCCTTTGTTCACTGAAGAAACAGGCCGACAGTCTGGCGAAGGAAGCCGGACTCAGCCCTGCAGAAGCGGAAAGACGCCTGGCCAAAGCGCTGGTTTATTACACCGACAAAGACTGGAACGGTGTGCTGAGCGGCCAAGGTGCTGCGCCCGATGCCATGACGGTCAAACACTTGGGCATCGCGCTTTCACCGCTGGGTGCCACGTACGCACCCGCAGCAGCGACGGATATTCCGGCAATCGGTCCCGCGAAAACCTACACCCCCACCGAAACCGCCGCGTTAATTGCCAACTACAGCAGCACCCATGCGACGCAGTACGCGGACAAATCCATCAACGTCGTCAACCTGCAGGGCTTCTACGCGGGCGATCTCAGTGGTGAATACGCCAACTTCTACCGCAAGAACCTGGCGGTCAGCCCGGGCCTGACAGATTGGGGCACGGTAACCGGCAGCACCCAAGGTGCGGGGAAGGCATTGTCGGAGGCAGCGGGTTCGGCGTGGGCCTTGCTGAGCAATCCGGCGCAAGGCAGCGAACAAATCGCCAATGGCCTGGTAGGGCTGACCAAGCACCCGGTCGACTCGTTGATGAGTAGCGTCGAGGCGAGCCAAACCAAAGCGGCATTGGCAACCCTGTACGACATGCAAGGTAACACCACCGCCAGCGCCGCGATCCGTGCGCAAAGCGACGTTGAATTTGCGTTGAACTTCCTTCCGGTGAACCGGGTTAAGACGCTGGCGAAGTTGGGGGCGGGTAGTACGGTCATTAAAGCCGCTGACAACGTTGTACTTCCAGCGGGGTATCGTGAGGGTAGCTCAGCAGGAGCGGCGTTTAACGAGACGGGTGCATTGCCGGATGGCTATCGTCGGGTCGTTAATACCAGGACCGGTAATACTGAAGTCGTCGGCTCTGATGGCATCTTTTATTACGAAACCGCCGAGGGTGGACTGAGGCCAAAGGCTGGGGGTAATCTGGCGGAGTTGGTGGCGGCTGAGGCGAAGATTGCGGGTGCAAAAGGCGTATCGACTAATCCAAATGAGGCGTTTTTCTGGTCTGGTCGAACTGATGGGGTTGGTGGTGCAGATATAGCCCAGCAGATTGCTACGCAACAAGGAGGAACAACCCTTGAAGCATTGATGGCCGTGGTATACAAATGCCAGCATGGGACGCTACAAATCCAGTCGTTGTGAAGGCATGGCAAGACATCTCTGCTCAGTATGCAAATGGAGTTTCTGGGACCGTGCGTGCAGTAATCGGACAGAGTTTACGTCCCGGAAACGTGTGGGAAACAGCAGAGTTGCCTGCGTTGATGAAAAATCCTAACGTAGATAAAATTATTACTATCGATCCTGTAACAATGGGCGAGAAAGTTATTTATGTGAGGGGTGAGCAGTGATTCTTGAAGTCTCTCGAGGTCATATCAAAGTAAAAATTGGAGATAGAACGGCGACCGCTCAAGGCGAGATGTTCTTTCCTGGTAACGATAAAATGGGCTTTGTGGTGTATAGAAACTCCATGAGGTTTTGGGACGTGCCTAACCAACATCAGATTATGACTTCCGAGGATATCGATACGGTTATCTCTGATATTCAGGCCGATTTTTTCAGGGGAGGGCATACCTTAGAGATTGAGAATTAAAAAGGTGCAAAAGATGGAGGTGCGAGTGGGCTCAGTGGTGGTAAACCATCTGTGGTGGATGATCCATATAGCCCGAGCGCTGTTACTGAGCGTTCTAAAGTAAGGGGAATAGGGAAGGGAAAGGGGACGGGAAAGGGGACGGATTTATTTGTTTGCTTCGGGCGTAGTGGTCAGAAAATAAATCTGTCCCCTTTGTTTCTTGTATTGATAGGGCAGCTTTTGATAAGTGGAAGGTGCAGTACTGGCAGCGACGATCTGCAGATTTTAGGAGTTGGGAATGAGCCAAATTACGGCGCATCAAATTGAGGATTTAGTATCACTGCATCCTGATATCGTGTGCTTTGGTAGTGAGGTCGATCACGTGGGTGACGACTGGATTAAGAAGGCGGAGCAGAGGCTAGGGCTAGAACTGCCAGGGTCGTACAAGTGGTTTTTAAAGACGTATGCGGGTGGGGAAATTGGTACTGAAGAAATTTACAGTATCTATGGCGTGGACTTTGAGAGTGTCAATGGGGGAGATATTGTCTATCAACATATTGTGGGCACAAAAAATAATCTGGTAGATGAAAAAAAGCTTGTGATTAGCGGAACTGACATGGGGGAAGTCTTTTTCTTTGACTATTCAAGGTTTAAAGATGGTGAGTGCCCCGTGAGTCTTCGGCTTCCATCTGGCGAGAATGTTAATTACGCTTCAGATTTTTATGAATTTTTATATAAACGAATTTCTGCTCATATTTGATAGATATCCTCATCCTACACCGGCCCCGTGCCGGTGTTGTGTTATCTACTTACTGCAAAACAGCCCTTCCTTCACTGCTCGCTTTAGTCGTGGCCTGAGCGATATCTGTGCAACGAATTTTTGTTGGCTCTTAGGTAGCCGGTCAATGGCTTCCAATTGCTGCTGCCATTTCGGAGCGAGTCCACGCTTACGCACGGTGAGGAAAAGGGGGCGGATTTATTTGTTTGCTTCGGGCGTAGCGTTCAGAAAATAAATCTGTCTCCTTTTTTTAGCATTCAGAGTTGGCGAGTTTCTATTCAAAAGTATTTACCGAGGCAGGCGTCGAAAACTTTAAGTTTTTAATCACTCCGGCGACTAAGTGAGGCGTGTAATGAGTAGTGATCGGGAAGTGTTGGAACAAATTCTTGGCGGAACAATTGAGCAGCGTGGGCAACGTGCGCTGCCAGGCTTAAGACCTGTTGAGGGGGTGGAGTTTGTTTACTACGAAGACGATGGGAAGAGTAAAGCCAAGAAACAATTTAACGCCATCTTGGATTCTGCAGGTTCAATAAGGGCAACTAGCGGTGGCGTTGTGTCCGACAGTTGCAAAATTTATATGCCGGATGGCCATCTATTTCATGTGTTGTCTTACCATGGAGATATAGAAGGTTGGCGGGAGGCAGTTGAGTCAGGAGCAAAGGCTCGTGGCCTGCTTCTTGCCCGAATTGAAGGTGATCAATTTGCCATCTCCGATGGCCGCTCGATCCCTCTGTCAGAGTGCAAAATAGAGTTCTCTTGAACCCTGGCAACCTTCAACACCGGCCTCGTGCCGGTGTTGTTTTATCTGCCGAACTGTTGATTCTTTTCTGCTATTCGGCAGCTACCGAACTGCTACTTATCCGCTCTCAACTGGTATCAGGAAAAGGGGATGGATTTATTTTTTTTGCTTCGGGCGCATGGTCAGAAAATAAATCCCCTTATGTCACGAGGTGTAGAACATCAGGGAGGCATTAATAGAGCGCAAGGTTCAGCAGAAAAATTATTTGGTAGATAACTATGAAAAATGCAGTAGAAATGCGAAAGCTTATAGGCGCAATAACATCCGCTGAGCTTTATGAAGGGGGTTATGGTGACTGTATATCTAATGTTGATGCCATACTGAACGGCGTTGACGATTCGGACCGAAGAGGTGTGCCTACTGATTATCTGGAATTTCTTGCGGACTTTGGATTCGGTGAGCTAGACGCTGCGTTTTATGTAAATGATGGTCCAGTAAAGTATTCTTCTATGTCTGGTAGAGAAGTAGATGGGTATGAGGGTGTGTATGTATTTGCTGGTAACTCAAGTGATGTGCTATATGCTTTTGATTCCAGGGATAATTGGTCGGTAGTGGAGATTAGCTCTGAAGCTGATGGGTTTAAAGTGTTGTCGGTGGATTTTTCTAGTTTTATGTTGGATAAGCTTAAGTATGTTAAGGGGCTAGTCGATTGGCGTGCAGAAAACTGAGCGTCGAAAAATTTTAAGAATGGCGGATAAGGGGACGGATTTATTTGTTTGCTTCGGGCGTAGTGGTCAGAAAATAAATCTGTCCCCTTATTTTGATTGAAATGGGCGCTAGGAAAATTGATGGTTACACATGGCATCACCATCAGGATAACGGCCGAATGCAATTGATTCCTGAGATGGTACATAAAAAGACGGGGCATATCGGTGGCGAAGCTATAGGAGGAATGTAATTATGTTGAATTTCGAGCGCTATAACGACGAGTTGATGGGGTTCGTACTTGTCTGTCTATTTTGTGAGGCTATCAGTAAAACTGAGTTCCAAATCTGGTGCGCTCAGAGTGCCACCTTAGAAAACGCGCCATATTTTCTGTATGACCTAATGGAGTTTGATGATGAAATTTTTAAAATCTATCAGATCATCGGTAGGGTACCTTATTGGGAACATAGTGATGATGAAGAGTATGCGCTGTATGGCATAGCTGTTCGTCGCGGGATGAAGCCTTACGATATGCCTTTGTCTCTAGAGGAGGCTTTGAAAAAATTAGAGGCAGCCCCCACGACAGAGCAAGCGTTTCGTCAGGCGTTTAGTTTTATTGAACTGTAGTTTTGGGGGAGTAGGGAATAAAGGAAAAGGGGGGCGGATTTGGGGCGGATTTATTTGTTTTCTTCGGGCGTAGTGGTCAGAAAATAAATCTGTCCCTGAGGGATCCCCACAAATCTACCCCAGCACCTGTGCCTGTTGATGTACCTCGTCTCGCAATGTGCGATCAAGTCTCTCCAAGGTTTCCCGAGAGTTTGAGCCGCGTCCGCAACGCCAGTATTCCAAGCCCAGTCGCCACAAGACGGCACTGGAAGGGAAAGGGGACGAATTTACTTATCCGGTGGTTTGACCGAAAGTTGGAGGGTGTTTTTTTCGGGTCTCTTCGCGAGCAAGCCCGCTCCCACATTGGATTTCGGGCGTACACAAATAATGTGTTCACCGAAAATCCCCTGTGGGAGCGGGCTTGTTCGCGAAGGGGCCGGCCCATCCAACACAAAACCCACAGTCAGACCAATAAACAGGCGATGTTTAATCGACATCTCCAGACACTCACTCCGACTACACAGCCTTGCGCCGTTGCCTACGACTACGCCAGAATCCGCCGGCTTGTGCGCCTTGAGGCCGGGCTCTATCGTTTCCGGGTCGCTGACGAATCAGCGATCGGGTTTAGCAGCCCGGGTCATCTCTAGACGTACAACGTTAACCGTTCATGTTATGGCGGCTTTGCGTGGGGCACTTCGGTGCGCCGGGTTCTAGAGTCCTGGTCTGCTAACCCGCGTACAGCCGCCACCTCTTTTTCGTTTAGCAGCGATTTGTAGCGGCTCCATAACTCTAGGAGCGTCATATGTTCAAACCAACACCAAATCCACCGGAAACCGATCCAACCTCCCCGTACGAATCCCTCGATTCCAAAAAACTCCACGAAGCCGCCGACCGCGCCCTCGACCACTACCTCAAACCACCCATCCCCAAAGCCATCCAGCGCAAACCCAGCACCATTTACCATGTGGGTGCGAAGGTCGATAACGAAACCCTGCTGGTCAACGCCTGCGAATCCCTGGCGTCAGCGAGCATGATGCTCAGTGAGTTCGCCGGATTGATGGATATGCCACATCGCAATGTGATGTTGGGGATTCAATCGGTGGTCATGCTCGGAGAGCTGGCGGTGAACCGGGTGCTGGATAACCTCGATCCACGAGGTTAGCGAGGATGATCGTTCCCATGCTCTGCGTGGGAATGCAGCCCGGGACGCTCCGCGTCCCTTCCAGAGCCGAACGCAGAGCGTCCGTTGAGGCATTCCCACGCAGAGCGTGGGAACGATCAAAACCCCGCAGCACGCGGGGTTTCTTGTCAAAGTGTGGGAGCGGGCTTGCTCGCGAAAGCTGCTTAACATTCAACAGAGATGTCGACTGTTACGCCGCCTTCGCGAGCAAGCCCGTTCCCACAGGGGTGATGTCAAAGCTCACATCAATATTGCTACGCCACCACCTGATAACACGGCACATATTCCGCGCCGCCCGGCAGTTTCATCCGGTGCTGGGCGACGAAGGCTTTGAGCAGTTTGTCCAGCGGCTGCATCACCGCCGCATCGCCACGAATCTGGTACGGCCCGTGTTCTTCGATCAGGCGAATGCCCTTGTCCTTGACGTTGCCGGCGACGATGCCGGAGAACGCGCGGCGCAGGTTGGCGGCCAGTTCGTGGGAGGGCAGGTTGCGGCTCAGTTGCAGGTTGGCCATGTTGGCGTGGGTCGGGTCGAAGGGGCGCTGGAAGCCTTCGTCGATCTTCAGCAGCCAGTTGAAATGGAACGCGTCATTGCGCTCGCGGCGGAACTGTTTGACCTCTTTGAGGCCTTGAGTCATTTGCCGCGCCACTTCAGCCGGGTCGTCGATGATGATCTCGTAGTGCTGCTGCGCGGCTTCACCGAGGGTGGCACCGACGAAGGCGTGCAACTGCTCCAGATACGGCGCGGCGCTTTTCGGCCCGGTGAGGACCACGGGGAAGGGCAGGCTTTCATTGTCCGGGTGCATCAGGATGCCGAGCAGGTACAGGAACTCTTCGGCCGTGCCTGCACCGCCCGGGAAAATGATGATGCCGTGGCCGACACGGACGAACGCTTCCAGACGTTTTTCGATGTCCGGCAGGATCACCAGTTCGTTGACGATCGGGTTCGGCGCTTCGGCGGCGATGATCCCGGGTTCGGTCAAGCCGAGGTAGCGGCCACCGTGGATGCGCTGTTTGGCGTGGGCGATGGTCGCGCCTTTCATCGGGCCTTTCATCACGCCCGGGCCGCAACCGGTGCAGATGTCCAGGCTGCGCAGGCCGAGCTCGTGGCCGACTTTCTTGGTGTATTTGTATTCTTCGGTGTTGATCGAGTGGCCGCCCCAGCACACCACGATTTTCGGTTCGACGCCGGGGCGCAGGGTGCGGGCGTTGCGCAGCAGGTGGAAGACGTAGTCGCTGATGCCCTGGGAGGTGCTCAGGTCGATGCTCAAGGCGTCGAGTTCGTTTTCGGTGTAGACGATGTCGCGCAGGGCGCTGAAGAGCATTTCACGGGTGCTGGCGATCATTTCGCCATCGACGAAAGCGTCGGCCGGGGCGTTCAGCAGTTCCAGGCGTACGCCACGGTCTTGCTGGTGAATGCGGATTTCGAAGTCTTTGTAGGCTTCCAGAATGGTCTTGGCGTTATCGACGTGAGCGCCGGTATTGAGGATGGCCAGGGCGCACTGGCGGAAAAGGGTGTAGGTGAGGCCGGTTCCGGCTTCGCTCAGTTGCTGTACTTCACGTTGGGACAGTGTTTCCAGGCTGCCTTTAGGGCTGACCGAGGCGTTGATTACATGTCGTTGGGTCATTCAATGATCCTTAAAACGATGTCACTCGCCGGCAGGCGCATGGCATCCGAATAGTGTGTATCCATGGAGAAGATGGCACGAACTGCGCTGTATCGCCATGTTCCCCCGTTTGACGATGAAAAGATGAAAAGGAGCCCCAGCATAGCTAAATCCTTCGGGGAGGCGATAATGCCCCGCAGTCTTTTTGCTACAGAGCCTTCTACCATTGATGCAAGGAACCCCGTCGCGATGTTCGAAATCCAGCCAATGAATGCCGAAACCTATCGACGCCAGACGCGGCGCAGCACGGTGATCATCGCCCTGATGTTCCTGGCGCTGGCGATGGTGCTGTCCACGGCGGCGGTGGCGCTGTTCGGTGAGCCCGGCGGCGACAATCTGCGTTTCAACGTGGGCGGCGTGTTTGCCGCATTATTGCTGATGGCGGCGCTGATGCGCGGCAAGTTCTGGACCCAGGAATGGATGGCGCCAGCGGTTTACGGTTGGCAGCTCAAGCGCAGCCTGATGAGCATCACCAACGTCATGCACCAGGTCACGGTGGCAGTGGAGAAGGGCGATCCGAGCGCCATGAAGCTGCTGCGTTTTTATCATCTGGGACTGAGCCAGATGCACCAGTTGGACGGCAACTCCAGCGACCATAGCCAGCTGACCCGTGAAATGGACCAGCACAAGGCGCGGATGGAAGCGCTGGGCATTGAGACCGAACAGACGCAATTGAATCCGGCCTGGCTTGAGGCGGTGAAACAGACGCAGATGTAGCCTTGCGATTGTTGGCGATGAGCATTTTCGCGCAAATCACCTATCGTATTCGTTGATGAGTCATAGTGGTCTGAGCGCCAGCCACGGCTGACTGGCGCTAAAAGGGCGAACGGGAAAATTCGCCATGTCATAAGGGATTAAGGGAGCGTCATGGGGCATCCGTCCGTCAAAGATCGTATCGAAAGCACCCGACTCGCCACGCCTTGGTTACCCGGGCAGGTTGAGTCGAAACTCAAGGTTCGATACGCAGTCTTCCTGCTCGTTGCGGTGTGCCTGTCCATGACGGCCATCGTGATCGGTGAAGGCTGGAATGCGCGCCAGTACCATTTGCGCGGCAGCGAAGTGGAGATGTCCAACCTGGCGCAAATCCTTGCCTCGCAGGCGCAGGCATCGATCAAGCAGGCCGACACGCTGCTGTTTGCCTTGGTGGATCGCCTCGAAATCGACGGCATGGAACCGGCGAAAATGCCCAGACTGCAACGCTTGCTCCACGCCCAGCGCAGTGAGCTGGCGCAGATCCATGGGTTATTCGTATTTGACGAAGAAGGACGCTGGCTCGCCAACGCCATTAACGTCATACCGCCCAATGCCAATAATTCCGACCGTGAATATTTCATCTACCACCGTGATCATCCCGACCGCGGTCCTCATATCGGTCCGGCGATAAAAAGCCGCTCGACCGGTGAGTGGATCATGACCGTGTCACGCCGGATCAATCACGCCGATGGCCGGTTTGCCGGCGTGGTGGTGGCCTCGATCTATCTCAACCATTTCCTGGACCTGTACAACAGCATCGACATGGGCAGTAACGGGGTGGTCAATTTGATCGCCGACGACGCCACCATCGTCGTTCGCCGACCGTTCAAGGAAACCGATATCGGCACCAGCGTCGCCAAGGGGCCGCTGTTTACCCAACTGTTGCCCAAGGGCGATTCCGGTACGGCAATCGTCAGATCCTACGTGGACGGGGTGGAGCGGGTGGTGGGGTTTCGGCGGGTGGAGGGTTATCCGCTTATCGTTTTTGCCGCGCTCGACAAAAAAGAAGTCCTGGCCAGCTGGGTGCAGGAGTCAATGCTCAGTGCGGGGATCGTCTCATTGCTGCTGGGGTTTCTGGGCGTTCTCGGCTATCGCCTGATCCGTGTCATGAAGCAGCAGAATAATATTCAGAACGAATTGCTGGAGGCTCAGGAAAAACTCATTGAGGTCAACCATAGCCTCAAGTTGCTGGCTCTGGAGGATGCACTGACCGGCCTTTCCAACCGGCGTCAATTCGACCTGTTCATCCTGGCGGAAATGGGCCGTGCCAGACGTACCCACACCAGCCTTGCGTTGCTGATGATCGATGTCGATCATTTCAAGAGTTTCAATGATCATTACGGTCATTTGGCGGGCGATGAGTGTTTGCGCAAGATCAGCACCGTCATCACCGACAACATCCAGCGCCCCGGCGATCTTGCTGCCCGCTTCGGTGGTGAGGAGTTTACGGTGGTGCTGCCCGGCACCGATTATGTGGGGGCGTTTCTGGTGGCGGAAAAGATCCGTCGCGCGGTTCAGCAAATCGACATCAAGCATAGCGGCAGCCCCGAAGGCCTCGTCACGGTCAGCCTGGGGGTCTGTGCCTACAACCAGACGGCGCAGAGCCAGCCCGAAGATTTGATCGGCGCCGCAGACAAGGCGCTGTATGTGGCCAAGGCCAGTGGCCGGAACATGAGCGTCATTGCCAACTGAACTCAACCAGAGCGGTTATTGCCCTGAATGAGTCGGATGTCGCCGCTTCCATAAGCGCATCAGCCGCAGGTAGATCAGCACGTTGATCGCCAGCACCACGCTGCCCAACCCTAGCTGAATCGTGGGGGTCAGCCCGGCCGGATAAATAATCGGCCACACGTAATGTTCAATAAAACCGCCGCCATAACCGGTTTGCCCGGCCGCGTGGCGCATGAGGTTTTCCCATTCGGTCAGTGGGCACGTCAGGTGGAAAACTTCCACGGTCACGCCCCACGCGGCGGCGGGCAGGTGCCACCAGGCCAAGTGGTGCCATTTGAGCACCAGCAACCCGCCGAACAGCACGAACAGAATGAACAGCAAGTGAGACAGCACCAGCCCGTCGGCGGCGATTCGGTAAAGCATGTCGATTCCCTGACGCGTTATGTGAATCGCTCCATGGTACTCGGGCTGGGCGCGTGTGCTCTATCGATTGCTGTTTTCCAGCACTGCCAATACTTCCTTCAAACGCACCGCCGTGGCTTCACTGCTGCGTTGCATCGGCGATCGCAGCTCGTCGCGGATCAACCCTTCAAGGGCCAGGGCGGTTTTCACCGGGGCCGGATTGGGCTCGATGAACAGGCTGTGAATCAGTGGCAGCAACTGGAAGAAGGTTGCTCGACCGACCGCTAACTGGTTGTCGCGGATCTGTTGATACAGCGTCACGAACAACTCGGGATGAACATGGGCCGAGGCGGCAATCGCGCCTGTGGCACCCAGGCATAACGCGCCGAAGATCTGGTGGTCTTCGCCGCACAGCACATCGACTTTGCCGCTGGAGAGCAGCGCAAGAGTGGTGGCTGGATTGCCGCCGCAGTCCTTGATTGCGACGATCCGCTCGTGGGCGACGATCCGGAGCAGGGTCGCCTGTTCGAAGGCGATGCCGGTGCGATAGGGGATGTCGTAGAGAATCACCGGGACGCTGGACGCATTGGCGACGGTCTTGAAAAAAGCTTCGAGGCCGGCCTGGGAAGGGCGGATGTAGTACGGCGGTGGAACCAGTAAACCCGCCAAGGGACGTTTGAGGATTTCGCTTTGAAATTGCAGCAACTCGGCAAGGTTGTTGCCGGCCAGGCCCATCACCACACGTTCTGGCGGAACCTGTTCCAGCACCGCATCGAGCACCGCCAGTTGCTCATGTTTGCCCAGCGCCGCGGCTTCCCCGGTGGTGCCGCAGACCACAATGCCATCGACGCCTTTTTCCAGCAGATGACTGACCAGCCGCCGCAACCCGGCGAAGTCAATCGCGCCATCGTGAAACGGTGTAACGATGGGAACCCAGATACCTTGAAACGATGACATGCACTTTCTCCTGAAGGTTGACCGATTTCGTCACCGTCAGAAGCGTAGAAGGAAGTCAGCAAGAAGGAGGGAGTATCCGCCGCGCTCAATGTCCTGTCAGCTCATCTGACGGGACAGCGCGCCCCGGTCACATGAGCGACTGTTTCTTCGATTTAAGGGCGTGCGCAACGCAACCTTGCGCCTTGGCATTCAAGCCAATGACGACAGTGTTGAGGTTGAAGGTTGCGGACATGGTTGCTTACACCCTGAATGAGGTGCTCAGTTTTAAAAGTCGGCGCGATGTTTGTCAATCTCGAAAATCAGCACCGGTCGCTTGCAAGTGCGCAAGATTGTTCAAGCCATCCACCGCGACTGCTGGCACAGTCTGGGGTCTTTCCCTGGTTGTAGAGCGATATGTCCAATTCACTCATGCCGCGCAGTGCATTCCTTCGCGGTGCCGCGGCCATCATGCCGTTGTCCCTGGCGACCGCGCCTTGGGGGTTGCTGGCCGGTTCCATGGCCATCGAGGCCAACCTCACACCGCTGCAAGGCCAGGGGCTGTCGAGCATCGTGTTTGCCGGCGCGGCTCAATTGGTTGCCATCGGCATGCTCAAGGGTGGTGCCGGGGTCTTTTCGATCCTGTTGACCACGTTGTTGCTGACCTCCCAGCATTTGCTTTACGGGATGAGCATGCGCTCAGTGATTTCCCCGTTGCCGGGCCGCTGGCGTGTGGGGCTGGGCTTTTTGCTCACCGACGAGTTGTTCGCCCTGACCAGTCAGCATGACAAACAGCAGTTCAATCGTTGGTATGCCCTGGGCGTGGGCCTGACGTTCTACATCGCGTGGAACCTCTTCACCCTGGCGGGCATTGTGCTGGGCAGCAGCATTCCGGGCCTTGAACACCTGGGGCTGGACTTTTCCATCGCGGCGACCTTTATCGCCTTGATCACGCCAGTGGTGCGCAATGTTCCGACGGTGGTCTGCGTGGCGGTTTCACTGTTCTGTTCGGTGCTGTTCAGCTATTGGCAATGGGGCTCGGCCCTGGTGTTGTCGGGGTTGGCGGGCATGACCGGAGGCTTTATCTGCAACAAACTCTATGTGGGGCGCACATGATGATCTGGGCTGTGATTATCGGGATGGGCCTGCTGGTGTTCCTGAACCGCTACGTATTTCTCGAGCCTAGGCTGCCGGTGCGCTTGAGCAGCAATGCCCGGCAGTTCCTCGGTTTTGCGGTGCCGGGCATGCTCACGGCGATCTGCGGGCCGATCGTGTTCATGCCCGACAAACAGTTGAACCTGCAGTGGGACAACCCGTACCTGATCAGTTCGCTGGTGGCCGTGGGCCTGGTGCTTTACACCCGCAACACCTTGCTCAGCATGTTGTTGAGCATGGGGTTCTTCTTTTTGCTGCGGTGGTGGCTCTGAGTCGTCCCCGGAGAAACTGTTCTACGCTTAAAGGAGATCCCTTCAGGAAGAGAGGTGAGCATGGCCACTGAACCAAAGCGTCCGGACCCGGATGAGGACATCGATGAACCGACGGAGGAAGAGCTCGAGCAGCAGAGGCGTTCGACGCCGGACTGGAAGCATCCCGATGACGGTAAAGAACTGTCGGACCGCGACCAGGAGCGCCCGCTGAAGCCCTGACAGATCTGCACATGCCAAAAGCCCCGCCATAGATAGCGGGGCTTTTTAATTTTCGATGCCTGAAATGCAATCACCTGTGGGAGCGGGCTTGCTCGCGAATGCGGTGTGTCAGTCAATATCAATGCTGAATGGCACACCGCATTCGCGAGCAAGCCCGCTCCCACGGGTCAAGAGTGGGGCATTTTCAGATGACATGCGCCCGCTGCAACTCGGTCAATGACAACGCCTTCAGACGCGCCAGCAATGGATCGCGCCGGTCCCGCGGATGCGCCAGTTCCACCGCCAGTTCCTGACGAATGCTGCTGGGGCGGTTGTCCATCACCAGCACGCGATCGCTGAGGTACAGCGCTTCATCGACATCATGGGTCACCAGCAGCAGGGCGATGGCGTGGCGCCCGGCCAGTTGCAGCAACAGATCCTGGAGTTTCATCCGGGTGAAAGCGTCCACCGCGCTGAAGGGTTCGTCCAGCAGCAAAACCTGCGGCCGCGAGTAGAGGCCGCGGGCAATCGCGACCCGTTGCGCCATGCCGCCGGAGAGGGCTTTGGGCAGGGCCTGGGCGAAACCGTCGAGACCGACTTCTTCGATCAGTTGGGCGACCCAGGCCTTGTCGTAATTGCTGTCGGCGCTGAAACCGATGTTTTGCTCGACCGTCAGCCACGGCATCAGTCGCGGTTCCTGAAACACGAAGGCGACTTCGCCAGCGTTGTTGCGCAGTTCACCCTGAAAGTCTTTTTCCAGGCCGGCGACAATCCGCAGCAAGGTGCTTTTGCCGCAGCCGCTGGGGCCTAGCAGGCTGACGGTTTCCCGGGGCTGCAATTGCAGGTGGATGTTTTTCAGGACTGTGGTGGCGGCGAAGGTTTTGCGCTCGACGCGAATGTCCAGCAGGTGTTCGGTCATGGCTCAATCCCCTGTGCTTTGGCCGTTGAAGGTGTCGCGCCAGGCCAGGAAGCGTTTCTCACAGCCTGCGAGGATGCCGTCACTGAGTTTGCCCAGCAGTGCCAAGACGATGATCGCGGCGAGCACGATGTCCGGGCGTGAGGTTTCGCGCCCGTCACTGAGTAAATACCCCAGGCCTTTGGTCGCGGCGATCAGCTCGGCGGCCACCAGAAACATCCAGGCCAGGCTCATGCCGCTACGCAGGCCGGTGAACAGGCCGGGCAGGGCGGCGGGCAACAGAATCCTCCGCACCAATCGACGCCGGCTGAAGCCATACATCTGCCCGACTTCGACCAGTTTGCGATCGATGTTGCGAATCGCCGCGACGCCGTTGAGGTACACCGGAAAGAAAGCGCCAATGGCGATCAGGACGATTTTCGAGGTCTCGTCGATGCCCAGCCACAGCAGCAACAGCGGCACCCAGGCCAGGCTCGGGATTGAGCGCAGGCCGGCAAAGGTCGGCTCCAGCCAGGCTTCGGCTTCGCGGCTCAAACCGACCCACGCAGCGAACAGCAGCGCCAGACCGGCGCCAATGGCGAATCCGAGCAGCACCCGCAGCAGGCTAGCGCTGATGTGTTTCCACAGCGCGCCTTCGGCCAGGTCCCTCAAGGTCAGCGCGATTTCGCTCGGCGCGGGCATTTGGTAGGACGGCAGCCATCCAATGCGCACGACGAATTCCAGCACGAGGACGATCAGTATTGGCAGGGCCAGGCCCTTGAGGCGCAATTGCCAAGCGTTGCTGAAACGGCGCGGCGCGGGCAACGTCAGGCTGGCGGGCAGGTCTTTGCTGTTGCTGGTCATGGGGGCTCTCCAGTGACGGCTGATTTGAAGCAAGATCAAAAGATCGCAGCCTGCGGCAGCTCCTACATTGATCGGGCACAACCATGAATCCACGGTGTACGCCTCTCCCTGTAGGAGCTGCCGCAGGCTGCGATTTTTTGATCTTTATTGACGGGCCACGGTTTGTTTGAAGCCGGTATCGATCAGCTGATCGATCACTTGATCGACATTCACCCCACGGCGAACCAGTTCTTCGGAGACCAGAATCGGTGCGGCAGCCTTTGAGGCGATCACATCCCTGGCGCTCAGTTGCGGGCTGCTCAGGTCGGTGCGCGACAGTTGCAGTCGGGCCACTTCCAGCGGCAGACCGGACTCGGTGGCAAGCAACTTCGCCAGCTCGTCAGGGTTTTTCACCGCCCAGTCGCGAGCTTTTTCGTAAGCGCTCAGCACCGTTTCGATGGTTTTCGGATGCTCTTTGGCGTAGGTCTCGGTGACGCTGACCACGCCGTAACTGTTGAAGTGGGTGTTGCGGTACAGCAAGCGCGAACCGGCCTGGACTTCGCTCGCGGCCATGTGCGGATCCAGGCCGGCCCAAGCGTCGACGTCACCTTTCTCCAATGCGGTGCGACCGTCCGGGTGTTGCAAGTGCACCAGCTCCACATCGTCCTTGGTCAGGCCGGCCTGTTGCAGGCTGCGCAGGGTGAACAGGTACGGGTCGGTGCCTTTGGTCGCGGCGATTTTCTTGCCTTTGAGGTCGGCCACGGTTTTGTACGGTGAATCCTTGCGCACCACCAACGCCGTCCATTCGGCGCGGCTGTATACGTAAACCGATTTGATCGGACTGCCGTTGGCCCGGCTGAGCACGGCGGCGAGGCTGGCGGACGAGGCGAAGTCGACACCGCCGCTGTTGAGGTATTCCAGCGAGCGGTTGCTGCCCTGGCTCAGCACCCAGCTGACTTTGGTCTGTGGCAGGGCCTTTTCCAGAAAACCGAAGTGTTTGAGCACCAGGCTGACCGGCGAATAGTAGGCATAGTCCAGATGCACTTCGGCCGGTGGCGTTTCAGCCGCTTGGACGAAGGTCGGCAGGCATAGGGCCAGTGCGCAGGCGCTGAGCAGGTGCCTGACGTTGGGAAAACGGAAGATCGGTTTCATGGGACAGCTCCTGGCAAGGCGGCGAGATTCTTATTTCCGAAAAATCATTTTTCTTGAGTGCGTCCTGCGTTAAAGGAATATTGCAGGCTCTGTGCCATGTCCTGGAATTGCCGGTTTATCAGGGGTTGGAGGCGGATGATGGGGTATCAGGGTGCACCGGGGAAAACAGTCTGTTGAGTCACTGTTGCTGGGTAAACACCGACTGTTCCCGGTCATGAGCTTATGCATAAATAGAATTTAATCAGGCTTTTACAAGAGCGTTATGGTCTATAAAAATAGCCCTCCAGGAGCCCCTGATGAACCTGTCCCGATACTTGCGCGGTCTGTTGGCCTGCGCTTTGTTTGCCGCGCCTTTGAGCTACGGTGCCGAGCCCGTGGTGTTGCACGTCGGCGATCAGAACTACTACAACATTCGCGCCTCGGTGGAGGCTTCAGGTGTGCTGCAAGGAGCGCCCTATACTGTTGACTGGAAGCACTTCCAGGCCGCTGCGCCGCTGGCCGAAGCGCTGAATACCGGCGCGTTGGACCTGGGTTTTCTCGGTGATTCGGGGTTTCTGTTTCTGGCCGCCAAACAGGCACCAGTCAAGCTGATCGGCGTGTCGCGGCAGAACCCGGACACCATCGCCTTGTTGGTGCCCAAGGACTCGCCGGTGAAAACCATCGCCGACCTCAAGGGCAAGAAAGTCGCTTACTGGCCCGGCGCCTGGAGCCAGCAGCTGACCCTGCGCGCCCTGGAACAAGCCGATTTGCCGGATAACTACGTCGACTTCATCAAACTGATGCCAATCGACGCCGCTGCCGCGTTACCCCAAGGCAGCATCGACGCGTTTCCGGTCTGGGAACCCTACATTTCCCAGCAGATTCTGTTCTCCGGCGCCCGGCCGATTCTTACCGCCAAAAACCTGATGCCCGGCCTGAGCGCCATCGCCGCTTCGACGCCTTCGATCGACAGCAAACGTGAAGCCATTGCCGACTTCCTGGTGCGCCTTAAAAAGGCCCGGGCCTGGGTCGACACTCACACTGACGAGTACGCCGATCTCTGGGCGAAAAAGGCCAACCTTGATCAGAACGTATCGCGCCATTGGCTGCGCCAGGCGCACATGACTGTCGGCCCGGTGGATCAGCAGGCCGCGGCGGATCTGCAAAGCACCGCGGACTTCCTATTCAAGGTCAAGGCATTGCCGGCGGCCTTGGCGACGGCACCGATCATCGACAGCTCGTTCCAGCAGGCGCTGGCGCAATAACCGAAAATCGCAGGCATAACGCGAGTCCGGGAGCGGGCGCCGGAACCAAACACTGTGTACCCTTATCCAACCTCGGCTTGCAGCGATTTGCGGGCCGGTCGAGGGATGAATGGGCGAGGGGTTTTTGCCATTAAACGTGATGACTGCAAGGTCTGGTCCAAGGCAAAACATGAAGCAGCTGGTCAAGGTTCTCTCCGCGTTCTCCATCGCAGTCGGCTTGCTGGGCTGCATTGCTGCGCCCATTGAAATGACGCCGCAGACGCAACAGGGTCTGCGCGCACAAGCGCCGATCCGCTTTCTGCTGACCTTCGACGACGGGCCCAGCGCGTCGGGTTTTTACAACCCGACCGTCACCGTGCTCGACAGCCTCGCGCGCAATCCGCTGCAACCCGACATTAAAGCGGTGTTCTTCGTGCAGACCCGTGACTCACGCGCCGGCGGCAGTGAAGCGGGTCGACAGATCATGCGTCGCGAACACGCCGAAGGTCACCTGTTGGGCTTCCACACGGCCACGCGCCGGCACACCAACCATCGTTCTCTGGACCCGGAAGAACTGGAACAGTCACTCACTGATGGCAGCGCAGACATCGCCGCGATCAGCAAAACCACGCCGACCTTGGTGCGTCCGCCATTCTGGAACTATGACAAACGTACCTTTGCGGCCTATCAACAACATGGCATGCACGTATTGCTGACCGACCTGAGCGCCAATGACGGCAAGATCTGGGGCTTCAACGCCAGCCCCCGTCGGCGGGCCAATATGCTGCGGCAACTGTCCGAAGTCCGCGAGCGCATTGCCCTCGGCGAGTTGCCGACGGTGGACGGAGTGATTCCGGTGGTAGTGACCTTTCACGACCTGAATCGCTACACCGCCCGGCATACCCGGGAATACCTGCAAATCCTCCTCGACAGTGCCAGTGCCACCGGTCTGGTCACGGCGCAGAAAGCGTTTTACGACGACACGGCAGCGCTGCAGCGGGCGGCCATGGCGCGTACTGTCCGTGACAGTTCAGAAGCGGTTGAGTTGCCAGGCATCTGGAACTGGTTATGGGGCGCAGATACCCACTGATCGATGTCGGGCGATTAACTGTTCAAAGTGAGAAGTAGCTAACACTAATTGTTAGCGTTCGCTGGCGCGGGTTTATTGAAGTTGATCTACGCTGAGTGGATCCAATCGGAATACCGTCCCCGAGGGCGCTCGCCATGGTTCCAGTTACCCAGCTTTGCAGCATTGTGGAGTCCGGTTTCAAACCGCTGTCCTGCGAGTGCACCGTGAATCGCGATGAGACATTGCGGATCAAGGTCTTCGATCGCACTACCGGGCGGATTGAACTGTTGATCACCGGTGTATCGCCCGACGAATTGACCAGTGTCCGCGATATTTCCAATCTGATCGGCGAACTTCGCACAGAAATGCGCGCCGGGCGCCGAGCCTTCGCTGGTGTAATGGCCTAACGCACTCCTTGTAGGAGCTGCTACAGATTGCATTACGGCTCAGGCCTGTTTTTCAGGTCTGTCGCGCGGTAGCAGTTCATTGATCATCTGCAAACAATGATTCAACCCCGGCGATACATCGCCCACGCGCCTGCTGAGGATGATCGGCGAGGTCGCGTTGTCTTCCAGCACCGGGGTGAAGCCAATGTCGTCGCGGTGCAGCAACTGCACTGAGGCCGGCACCAACGTCACCCCGATTCCCGCACCCACCAGACCGATCGCTGTTTGCAGTTCATTGGTCCATTGCGCCACGTTGATATGCACGCCATAGGATTCGAATAACGCGATCACGTGGTCGGCGTAGCTGGGCCGCGGGTTGCCGGGGTAGAGCACGAAGGGTTCTTTTGCCAGGTCACGAAGGCTGATCGGTCCGGCCAGTAATGGATGGCCGGCAGGCAGGGCGGCGACCAGCCGGTCTTCAGTCAAAACAGTCTGGATGATCGCCGGGTCGTCGATGCGGATGCGCCCGAAGCCGATATCAATGCGCCCGGCCTTGAGCGCCTGCACCTGTTGCAACGTGGTCATTTCCGAGAGCCCCAACTCAAGCGCCAGCGGCTCACCGCTGCGCAATCGGCGAATCAGTTCCGGCAGCACGCCATAGAGTGTCGATGGTGCAAAGCCGATGCCCAGCCAGGTCTTTTCGCCCAAACCGATCCGCCGTGTGTTGTCGCACACCTTGGCCAACTGTTCGAGCAGGGCGGTGGAATGTTCATGGAAAAACCGCCCGGCGTCGGTCAGCTTCAGCGGTCGGCCGCGCTCCAGCAGCAGCACCCCGAGTTCG
Organism: Pseudomonas sp. NPDC089918; assembly: GCF_050280605.1. Classification (NCBI taxonomy): domain Bacteria; kingdom Pseudomonadati; phylum Pseudomonadota; class Gammaproteobacteria; order Pseudomonadales; family Pseudomonadaceae; genus Pseudomonas; species Pseudomonas sp. NPDC089918. The sequence goes on from NZ_JBNNVP010000003.1 coordinate 92,909, forward strand.
TCTTCCAGCTGCTGGATCTGCCGGCTCAGCGGCGGTTGGGCGATGTGCAGCAACTCGGCCGCGCGGGTGAAGTTGAGGGTTTGAGCCAACACCTGAAAATACCGCAGGTGACGCAGTTCCATGAGGCCTCCGGACGTCGGTCTGTTGAATACCTTTAAGCTGTTAAATACCTTTAAGGTATCGAGTCAGACCAATTCTATATTGGCCGCCCGGAAAAAGCCGTACCAGAATCCGTTCCAGAACTTTAAGAACCTGACGGGTATCGACATGCATGCAACTGCCATTGAATCGATCGAGACGATCATCGTCGATCTGCCGACCATCCGCCCGCACAAGCTGGCGATGCACACGATGCAAAACCAGACCTTGGTGATCATCCGCGTGCGCTGTGCCGACGGTATTGAAGGGATTGGTGAATCGACCACCATTGGCGGTCTGGCCTATGGCAACGAAAGCCCGGACAGCATCAAGACCAACATCGACAAACACTTCGCGCCATTGCTGATCGGCCAGGACAGCGGCAATGTGAATGCCGCAATGTTGCGCCTGGAGCGCAGCATTCGTGGCAACACCTTCGCCAAGTCAGGTATCGAAAGCGCCTTGCTCGACGCCCAAGGCAAGCGCCTGGGTCTGCCGGTCAGCGAGCTGCTGGGCGGTCGCGTTCGTGATGCGCTGCCGGTGGCGTGGACCCTGGCCAGCGGCGACACCGCCAAGGACATTGCCGAAGCGGAACAAATGCTCGACTTGCGCCGCCATCGGATCTTCAAGCTGAAAATCGGCGCAGGCGAGGTCAACCGCGACCTGGCCCACGTCATTGCGATCAAAAAGGCGCTGGGCGATCGCGCCAGCGTGCGGGTTGATGTCAATCAGGCCTGGGACGAAGCGATTGCCCTGCGGGCCTGCCGGATCCTCGGAACCAACGGCATCGACCTGATCGAACAACCGATCTCGCGCAATAACCGCGCCGGCATGGTGCGCCTGAATACCGTGAGCCCGGCGCCGATCATGGCCGATGAATCCATCGAATGCGTGGAAGATGCTTTCAACCTGGCGCGTGAGGGCGCGGCTTCGGTATTCGCCCTGAAAATCGCCAAGAACGGCGGCCCACGCGCCGTGCTGCGAACCGCCGCGATTGCCGAGGCGGCCGGTATTGGCCTGTACGGCGGCACCATGCTCGAAGGCGGTATCGGCACGCTGGCCTCGGCCCATGCCTTCGTCACGCTGAACACACTAGGCTGGGACACCGAGCTGTTCGGCCCGCTGCTGCTCACCGAAGACATTCTCAGCGAGCCATTGGTCTACCGCGATTTCCAACTGCACGTCCCGCAAACACCGGGGCTGGGCCTGAGCCTGGATGAAGAGCGCCTGGCGTTTTTCCGTCGGGACAAAGTATCCAGGACCATATCCACTGCCGTTCATCAAGCCTGAGGAGGGCATCATGCTGTTTCACGTAAAAATGACGGTGAATTTACCGGTCGACATGAACCCGGAACGCGCTGCTCAGCTCAAGGCCGACGAAAAAGCCCTGGCCCAGCGCCTGCAAGAGCAAGGCAAGTGGCGTCATCTATGGCGCATCGCCGGGCTTTATGCCAATTACAGCGTGTTCGATGTCGACAGCGTTCAGGAACTGCATGACCTGCTGATGCAATTGCCGCTGTACCCGTACATGGCGATCGAAGTCACCGCGATGTGCCGGCATCCTTCTTCCATTCGCGAGGATGACCGCTGAACCCAGCCTGTTCAGTTCGCTACGCTAATAATTACAAGATGAGGAACCACCATGAACGTCAAGATTTCCCACACTGCCAGTGCCCAGAAGTTTCTCGAAGACGCCAGCGGTCTGCATAACGAAGCCGGCGATCCGCGGGTCAAGGCGCTGATTTACCGGATCCTGCGCGATTCGGTGAACATCATCGAAGACCTGGCCGTGACCCCGGAAGAGTTCTGGAAAGCCGTCAACTACCTCAACGTGCTGGGTGCGCGTCAAGAGGCCGGGTTGGTGGTGGCCGGGCTCGGTCTGGAGCATTATCTCGACCTGCTGATGGACGCCGAAGACGAGCAGGCCGGCAAGGCCGGCGGCACACCGCGGACCATCGAAGGGCCGCTGTATGTGGCGGGTGCGCCACTGTCGGAAGGTGAAGCGCGGCTGGACGATGGCGTCGATCCGGGTGTGGTGCTGTTCATGCAGGGCCAGGTGCGCAACACCGCCGGCGAACCGTTGGCTGGCGCGGTGGTGGATGTCTGGCACGCCAACACCGGCGGCACTTATTCGTACTTCGATACCACTCAATCGGAATTCAACCTGCGTCGTCGTATCGTCACCGATGCCGAGGGCCGGTACCGTTTTCGCAGCATCGTGCCGTCGGGCTATGGCTGCCCGCCGGACGGTCCGACCCAGCAATTGCTCGATCAACTGGGCCGTCATGGTCAGCGGCCGGCGCACATCCACTTCTTCATCTCCGCGCCGGATCATCGTCACCTGACCACCCAGATCAACCTCGACGGCGATCAATACCTGCATGACGATTTCGCCTATGCCACCCGTGATGAGTTGATTGCCAAGATCACCTTTAGCGACGATCCGCAGCGAGCGGCGGCTCATGGCGTGAGCGGGCGTTTTGCCGAAATCGATTTTGACTTCACGCTGCAGTCGTCTGCCCAGCCTGAGGAGCAGCAACGCCACGAACGGGTTCGCGCGCTCGAGGACTGACGCCACTGCGAGCTGATCCGGGCCACGAGATAACCGACCGTTTATCTCGTGGCCTTCTGCATCACAGCCAGTACCCTAGAATGTCGGCGCCACCGATAACAACAATGAGAGTGAACCGATGATGCAAGCGCAATTGTTGAGTCATCGCAGCAGAGTCTTCGACCATGCCGACCCCTACGCGGTGTCGGGCTACGTCAATCAGCATGTCGGTAACCATTGCCTCCGGATGCCCAGGGCCGGCCGGCCGCTGGCCAGCCTCGATCATCGCAAATTCGCCAGCCTCGACCTGTGCCGCATCAGTTACGGCGCCAGCGTGCGGGTTATGTCCCATGCGCTGGACAGCATCTATCACTTGCAAGTGTTGCTGCGGGGTAACTGCCTGTGGCGTGGCCATGGTCAGGAACATTACTTCGCTCCCGGCGAGTTGCTGCTGATCAACCCTGACGATCCAGTGGATCTGACCTATTCCAGTGATTGCGAAAAATTCATCCTGAAAGTCCCCTCGCGGCTGCTGGAGTCGGTGTGCGAAGAGCAGCGCTGGCGGTATCCGGGGCAGGGCGTGCGGTTCCTGGAGAACCGTTATCAGCTCAATGAGCTGGAAGGTTTCGTCGGTCTGCTGGCGATGATTTGCCAGGAGGCGGAAGCCACCGAACAGATTCCCAGGGTGCAGGAGCACTATGCGCAAATCGTGGTCAGCAAAATGCTTGGCTTGATGAAGACCAACGTCATGCGCACCGATCCCGGCTCACCCTCCGCCACGTTCGAGGCGCTGGTCGATTACATCGCGTGCAACCTCAAGCAAGACATCGACAGCGAAGAACTGGCGCGCCAGGCGCGAATGAGCCTGCGTTCGCTGTATGGGTTGTTCGAACGCAACGCGGGGGACACGCCGAAAAACTACATCCGGCAGAAAAAGCTCGAACGTATTCACGCCAACCTGAGCGACCCGACCTGCAACGTGCGCAACGTCACGGAAGTGGCCATGGATTACGGCTTTCTGCACCTGGGCCGGTTCTCCGACAGCTACCGCAAACAGTTCGGCGAATTGCCTTCCGACACCCTAAAGCGCCGCCATTGACCTCGTAAACGCCACCCCCACCGCTGTTTGATCGTTCCCACGCTCCCGCGTGGGAATGCCTCAACGGACGCTCCGCGTCCGCTTTTGGGACGCAGAGCGTCCCGCGCTGCATTCCCACGCAGAGCGTGGGAACGATCGGGCAAAAATCACTCTGCACAAAACGGATACAGGTCTGCACCCGGCGGATAGTCCGCCCCATCCCCTCGTCCTAGCATGGCCCTGCCTGAATAAAAACAATGGAGGCGGCGGCCATGTCCCTGCGACCCGAATACCTTCACTCCCTGCTTGAAGAAGACCCTGAGCAGGGCATCTATCGCTGCAAGCGCGAGATGTTCACCGATCCGCGGCTGTTCGACCTCGAGATGGAACACATCTTTGAAGGCAACTGGCTGTACCTCGCACATGAAAGCCAGATCCCCAACAACAACGATTTCTACACCACCACCATGGGGCGTCAGTCGATCTTCATCGCGCGCAACAAGGACGGTGAGTTGAATGCCTTTATCAATGCGTGCAGCCACCGTGGAGCGATGCTCTGCCGGCACAAGACCGGCAACAAGAGTTCGTACACCTGCCCATTCCACGGCTGGACCTTCAACAACTCCGGCAAGCTGCTCAAGGTCAAGGACCCGGCGGCGGCCGGCTACCCGGCGAGCTTCAATTGCGAAGGCTCCCACGACCTGACCAAAGTTGCGCGTTTCGAATCCTATCGCGGCTTCCTGTTCGGCAGCCTCAAGGCCGATGTCGTGCCGTTGGTCGAGCACTTGGGCGAGTCGGCGAAGATCATCGACATGATCGTCGATCAGTCCGCCGATGGCCTGGAAGTGCTGCGCGGTTCCTCCAGCTACATCTACGAAGGCAACTGGAAACTCACCGCCGAAAACGGTGCCGACGGCTATCACGTAAGCTCGGTGCACTGGAACTACGCCGCGACCCAGAACCAACGCAAACAGCGCGAGGCCGGTGATTGCAACCCGACCATGAGCGCCGGCACCTGGGCCAAGCAGGGCGGCGGTTTCTATTCCTTTGACAAGGGCCACATGCTGCTCTGGACCCGTTGGTCCAACCCCGAGGACCGTCCGTTGTACGAGCGTCGCGACGAGTTGGCCCGGGATTTCGGCAAGGCTCGCGCCGACTGGATGATCGAGAACTCGCGCAACCTGTGCCTGTACCCGAACGTGTACCTGATGGACCAGTTCAGCTCGCAGATCCGCATCGCCCGGCCGATCTCGGTCAACCGCACCGAAATCACCATTTACTGCATCGCCCCCAAAGGCGAAAGCGACCACGCCCGTTCGAGCCGGATTCGTCAGTACGAGGATTTCTTCAACGTCAGCGGCATGGCGACCCCGGACGATCTGGAAGAGTTTCGCTCCTGTCAGACGGGTTACCAGGGCAGCGTCACCACGTGGAACGACATGTCCCGTGGCGCCGAACATTGGGTCGAAGGCGCTGATGACGCGGCCAAGGAAATCGACCTGCATCCGCTGCTCAGCGGCGTGCGTACCGAAGACGAAGGCCTGTTCGTGTTGCAACACAAGTATTGGCAGCAAACGATGCTCAAGGCGTTGGCCGCGGAGCAGTCCGAACTGATTGCAGTGGAGGCCGTGCAATGACCATTACCTATGACGCTGTGCGCGATTTTCTCTACCGCGAAGCACGCTACCTCGACGACAAACAATGGGACGACTGGCTGGAGTTGTACGCGCCGGACGCGACATTCTGGATGCCGTCCTGGGACGACAACGACGAGCTGACTGAAGACCCGCAGCGGGAAATCTCGCTGATCTGGTACGGCAACCGCACCGGCCTGGAAGACCGCATCTTCCGCATCAAGACCGAGCGTTCCAGCGCCAGCGTGCCGGACACCCGCACCTCGCACAACCTCAGCAATATCGAGCTGCTCGAACAGGCCGACGGGCTATGCAAGGTGCGCTTCAACTGGCACACCCTGAGCTTTCGCTACAAGACCGTCGACAGCTATTTCGGCAGCAGCTTCTACACCCTGGATGTGCGCGGTGAGAACCCGTTGATCAAGGCCAAGAAAGTGATCCTGAAGAACGACTACGTTCGCCAGGTCATCGATGTCTACCACCTCTGAGGCGGCCGTCATGACTCATTCCATTGCATTCAATTTCGAAGATGGCGTCACCCGGTTCATCGACGCCAACGCCGGCGAAACCGTGGCCGATGCCGCGTATCGCCAAGGCATCAATATTCCACTGGACTGCCGCGACGGCGCCTGCGGAACCTGCAAGTGCTTCGCCGAGGCCGGCCGCTACGAATTGGGCGAGGACTACATCGAAGACGCCCTCAGCGCCGACGAAGCGCAACAGGGTTTTGTCCTGACCTGCCAAATGCGGGCGCAGAGCGATTGCGTGGTGCGGGTGCCGGTTTCATCGGATGTCTGCCGTACCCGTCAGGCCAGTTATGACGCGACCATCAGCGCCGTGCGGCAGTTGTCCGACAGCACCATCGCGCTGTCGATCAAGGGCGAAGCCCTGAGCAAACTGGCGTTTCTGCCGGGGCAGTATGTGAACCTCGGGGTGCCCGGCAGTGAGCAGACCCGCGCTTACTCGTTCAGCTCGTTGCAGCGCGACGGCGAAGTCAGTTTTCTGATTCGCAACGTGCCCGGTGGCTTGATGAGCAGTTTCCTCACCGGCATGGCCAAGGCCGGCGACAGCATGAGCCTGGCCGGACCGTTGGGCAGCTTCTATTTGCGCGACATCCGCCGTCCATTGTTGCTGCTGGCGGGTGGCACCGGTCTGGCGCCGTTTACCGCGATGCTGGAAAAAATCGCCGAACAGGGCAGCGAGCATCCACTGCATTTGATCTACGGCGTGACCAACGATTTCGACCTGGTGGAACTCGATCGACTCGAAACCTTCGCCGCACGAATTGCGAACTTCAGCTTCAGTGCCTGCGTGGCCAATCCCGACAGCCGGCACCCGCTCAAGGGTTACGTGACCCAACACATCGAGCCACGGCATTTGAACGATGGCGACGTCGACGTCTACCTGTGCGGCCCGCCGCCGATGGTCGAAGCGGTCAGCCAGTTCATCCGCGAGCAAGGCATTGCGCCTGCGAACTTTTACTACGAGAAATTTGCCGCCAGCGCGGCTTGATTCGTGCAGTTACGCGAGTGCGGCCCTACACCGATACCGTCCTCGGCAACGATTCAATGTGGGAGCGGGCTTGCTCGCGAAGAGGGCGGAAAATCCAACAGAGATCTCGACTGTGAGACCGCTTTCGCGAGCAAGCCCGCTCCCACAGGTCAGTGTTTTATCTGGTATGCCCTAACTGAACGGCATCCTTCGTCACGAGGTACACATGAACAGATTCCACGAAAAAGTCGCGCTGATTACCGGTGCCGCCCAAGGCATCGGCCGGCGTGTGGCTGAACGCATGGCTGCCGAAGGTGCGCGACTGATCTTGGTCGACCGCTCCGATCTGGTGTTCGAACTCCAGAAGGAATTGGGGCAGAGCAGCCAGGTACTAGCCCTGACCGCCGACCTTGAGCAGTACAGCGAATGCAGTCGCGTTATGCGCACCGCTGTCGAACGCTTTGATCGCCTCGATGTGCTGGTCAATAACGTCGGCGGCACAATCTGGGCCAAGCCTTTCGAGCACTATGAAGAGCAGCAGATCGAAGCCGAAGTCCGCCGTTCGTTGTTCCCGACGCTGTGGTGTTGCCATGCCGCACTGCCGTTCATGCTCGAACAAGGCAGCGGCGCCATCGTCAACGTTTCGTCCATTGCGACCCGTAGCGTCAATCGCGTGCCATACGGTGCGGCGAAGGGCGGGGTCAATGCGCTGACCGCATGCCTGGCCTTCGAAACGGCCGGTCGTGGCGTGCGGGTCAACGCGACCGCCCCCGGTGGCACCGAGGCGCCACCGCGACTGATCCCACGCAACACCGCGCAACAGAGCGCTCAGGAAAAGCTCTGGTATCAGCAGATTGTCGACCAGACCCTCGACAGCAGTTTGATGAAGCGCTACGGCACGCTGGATGAGCAGGCGAGCGCTATCCTGTTTCTGGCCAGCGACGAAGCCTCCTACATCACCGGCATGGTCATGCCGGTCGGTGGCGGCGATCTGGGCTGAAAAGCTTTCAGATGGCTTCGGCTAAAGCCTGAATACCTGCGACCTACAAGCGACGCTGAAACGCTTTGACGATTCTGAGCGCGGCGTCGCTTATTTTCAGATTGTGGACGGCCTCCAGCGGATACCAGATGCAGTCGAAGATTTCATTCTGTGGCCGAGCCTCTGCCAGGTTTACGACCGACGCCTCATATACATGGTGCCGGGTGCTGGTCGTTTCCCATTCCATCAAGTACAGCATGTCATCGACCTCAAGCCCTGTTTCCTCGTAGAGCTCTCGCATGGCCGCGCCCGCAGCGGTTTCGCCAGGCTCGACTTTTCCGCCTGGCAAGGTCCAGCGACACTTGGGTTTGCGCACCAGGAGAATGTGCCGATCCTGCTCGCAAATGACGGTTGCACGTACTTTCATGGGTTACCCGACTGCTGCCTGTCACAAAACAGTCATAAAAATGCAATATTCAGACCGACATCCGCAGAAGTGCCTGCTTCAAGGGTTGGAGTCGACAGGGCGGCTGAAAGTGCAATGAAATGCCGGAATCCTGACGCGACGTCTGGCTGGCACTTCAGTGAAGGTCGGGTGTAAGGTAATTGAGTCGATCCAGGACTATCACTGCCGAAATGGAGGTGACTATGAGCGTTCCGATGCTGACCAAAATGCACATGAACGGCTACGACGTACTCAGCGTGAACAACGGCCCCTGGCGGGTGTGCACCAAAGGTGACCGGTTGGGAGCCTTTGGCAGCAGAGAGGAGGCGCTGGCTTATGCAGCTTCGCTTCCCGCCTACAGAGCCCGGTCGAGTAAAGCGTCGCGTAGCCACAAATCAGACAAATAGTGCGCTATAGCAGCTGCCGAGCCTGCCTGCGAGGCAGCTGCTACACGGTGGAATCAGTAGCCGCCGCCACCCATCCCGCCTGTGGAAGGGGAATATTCTCTGGCTTTTTGTTGGGCACGACTCCATTGCGCACAGGTCATGAAACTTTTGTGGTCGACCTTGCCCGTGCCATCGAAGCTGACATTGTACGGTTGCTGATGGCCGGCCTGGATCAGCTTGTAGTCAAAGCAGGTACCAGGTTCCACCGTGCGCTTCGTTATCGATAAAGGCTGGCCGCCAATCTGCTGGACTTGTTCCTTGCTCATGCCAGTCTCGACCTTGGCGACCAGCGGTTGGTCTCGATAAACGTGTGATTCCGTGTTGCAGCCACCTGACGCCGCCAGCACGGCGATCAGCGCGCATAGAGGCTTGTTCATGGCAGCGCTCTCTAGTGAACTTTCGTTCGAGTGATGGATTTTGCTTTCACTTCTTCAGCATAGCCCGCCAGTCGCTCTTCATCGCCCTGGAACAACGCGCACAACCTTAGTGTTGCCTCTGCGTCCACATCATTGCCGGCCTGGCGCAACTGCTCTGCGATGCGCAAAAGCTCTACCGCCGACCACCTCAGGTCCGAGGCTACACCTTGCAGGTCGCGCCGAAGTTGCTGTTCATATTCGTTAAGCCACATGATGACCTCCTGCAATTCCCCGCTACGAAATAGTAGTCCTATTTACCTGTCTGGAGCGTTATGTTCGTCTGATCGCAAGAGAGTCGAAATCATGCAAAAACCTGTCTACCAATTGCTGGAAGTCGCCAACGGCAAGCCGATCAAACTCTGGGCCGAGGGAGTGCCGGTTGAAAGCGAAGCCCGGCAGCAATTGATCAATATCGCGAAGATGCCGTTCATCTTCAAGCATCTGGCAGTGATGCCGGATGTGCATCTGGGCAAAGGGTCCACCATCGGCAGCGTGATCCCCACCGTGGGTGCGATCATTCCGGCAGCCGTGGGGGTGGATATCGGCTGCGGCATGATTGCCGCGCGCACTTCACTGACCGCCGACGACTTGCCAGACAACCTGCATGGCCTGCGTAGTGCCATCGAAAAAGCCGTGCCACATGGCCGCACGTTGAGCCGTGGTCGCCGCGATGAAGGCGCCTGGAACCACGTTCCACACCAGGCCGATCAAGCCTGGGCGGCGCTTAGCTCACGGTTCAAGGCGATCACCGACAAATACCCGAAACTCGCCAGCACCAACAACCGTCAGCACCTGGGCACTCTCGGTACCGGTAATCACTTCATCGAGGTCTGCCTGGATGAGGCCAACCGCGTCTGGTTCATGTTGCACAGCGGTTCTCGCGGCGTTGGCAATGCTATCGGGACTCTGTTCATTCAATTGGCTCAAGCGGACATGCGCCAGCACATCGCCAATCTGCCGGACCGCGATCTGGCCTATTTCAAGGAAGGCAGCCGGCATTTCGATGACTACGTCGAAGCGGTGGGCTGGGCTCAGGACTTCGCTCGGCAGAACCGCGCGTTGATGATGCAGGCGGTGATTCAGGCAGCGCGGCAAGTGATCCGCAAACCCTTCGAGGTCGCGCTGGAGGCTGTGAACTGTCATCACAATTACGTGCAGAAAGAGCGGCACTTCGGCGAAAACGTCCTGGTCACCCGCAAGGGCGCGGTGTCGGCGAAGAAGGGCGAACTGGGGATCATTCCCGGCTCCATGGGCGCCAAAAGCTTCATCGTTCGGGGTCTGGGCAACGAGCAATCGTTCTGTTCCTGCAGCCACGGTGCCGGTCGGACCATGAGCCGCACCAAAGCCAAAAACACCTTCACTGTCGCAGACCAGATCCGCGCGACCGCTCATGTGGAGTGCCGCAAGGATGCGGCGGTCATCGATGAAATTCCGATGGCTTACAAGGACATCGATAAAGTCATGTACGCCCAGCGTGATCTGGTGGAAGTGTTGCACACCTTGCGACAGGTGGTCTGCGTGAAGGGGTAGAGAGGGAACGGCTTCCATTGGTCGGGAACATTAACGCGAATGAACAGCTCTGCTGTCGTATTGAGGTAATGATTTATTCGCTAGGGAGGCCATCTCAAATGACGATTACCGATGATTTCAGACTCCATGCGCATGAACTGATCGTTGACCTGGATACGGCAACCACGGAAATGATGAAACTGATCTCGGCCCATCAGTTGAGCGGCCCGGAATGGGAGCGGGTCACGAAATGGCAGCATGAAGCGTACGAGCGATGGATGACGTACCTGAATGCGAGGTCGTATCCCGATTCCGGCTCGGGGGCCGAGCCGGGGCAGGGCGAAGCCCCTGTATAGAGAGCGTCGGGTGTCGGCTGGATGTCTGCGTAATTGCAGGCTACATTTCCCGTTTTTCAGGATAAGGAAGCGTTATGCGCATGTTGATAGCGGGAATAGCGGTGGCTGTGTTGGCGGGCTGTTCATTACCCGCATCCGTGGTGCCCGGCGAGCCCAATATCAGCAAATACAGCGATAAGGCGCCCAAGGAATATGCCGCGTGTGTATTACCGTTATGGCGTCAGGACATTCCGGGATCGACGCAATCGCCGATTTCCAATGGCTACCGGATCACCGCACCCAGCGTCATTACAGCTGACGAAATTCTGGTTATCGTGAAATCGAAGGATGGCAGCCGGGTATCGCTTTACCAGGGGCCACCATGGGCCAAGTCAGGGGCGCTGCGCCAGGCTGTACGGGATTGTTTGTAACGCCCGCAGCTGCCGTATGTCGGAACTGAGGAACGGTCATTCCTGAATCAACTTCCAAGAGCTGACAGCCCCAGGGAGTTTGGCTATGAATGATGATCGAAAAAAGGCAGCCCTCGATGCCTGGTACCGGCTCTTGAGAGAACCGGAGGCCGGGATGGATTGTGAAGAACACTACGACAAACTGCTGAAGGCGGCGGATGAAATGGAAGGGGCCGGGCTCATAAACAACGCCGAATGGCGTGAGCTGGTGCGCGATGCACGGGGAGCTTTTTCCGCTACAAGCGATGGTGTCGGGAGCGGAACAGTCAGCAGATGACTTGAAAATAGTGTGGATATTTAATGGGTTAGGAGGTTTAGTAACTGGATAGTGACTCAGAATATCTTGTTACAAGTCCCGCGATTGGGTAATATTGCCCCGCGTTCACCACCACGGTTTATGCATTTTTAAAGCCCAGGCGTCCATCAGCTGCCTGGGCTTTTTTTTTGTCTGGAATTTGGAATGGCTTATGAGCGCGCTGCCGGCAGAGAGCCAGCAGCGTCGATGATGAGCATGATGGACAAACGTTATTGATGCCTGTCGTTACCCGGCTGGATCAGCCTTGCGCCGATCGCTGCCGGATGGGTTGCCAGTGTCAAGAAGCCTTCTTTCCACCAGGACATTTTGCAGAGCCTGGCGTGCCGAAGGGCTTAGCTGATGTTCTCTCTCCTTGAGTTCGAGCAAGATGGGGTTGGACCATCCACGATAGGTTTGCTCGGAAGTTCGAGTAGATGTCATCTATCTCTCCTTTGATGAATCGCCCGACAACACAGTGGGCGAAGTCCTGTGCGCTAAAAATCCTAGTTGAGGAAACGACTTGTCGCCAGTAAGTGGATGGCAATGAGGTGCCGGTCATCCTTCGCGACGCGGGTAGTCCACGATTCGGGAGTAAACTTAAAAGGCTACCTCACCAAAAGGAGCCGCATATGATCGCCGACCAAATGAATAGACAGGAGTCGGAGCAAGGCGCTGTTTGGGATCAATACTTCTGTGCCGCGTTGATTGCCGAAAGCAATCTGACGGCACCGGTGGTAGGAGAAGCCACCCACGAAGACAGGCAGAATCTGTTAATCCAAAGGGCCAAAGCACTCGCCGATAAGATGCTGGAAAACAGAAGATAACTTGAGCCCAGCCATTGCGCTGGGCTCTTCGTTTTTTGATGCTTTTATCTTTCTGCGAAGTGAACGCTCCTTGGTCGCGGATCGTCTACAGTTGGTAGTTCATGGATACGGAGATCGAACATGAAGTGCCTAATCTGTCAGGCTGCCTCTAATGCTGTTCACGCGGCTGGAGACTGGTCAGAAGTCAAATGCTCGGCCGGATGTGGACGCTACAAGGTCTCTGCGAACCTTGTGGCGAAAATGAAATTAAAGAACGAGTTCTTTGACATCGAACGCACAAGACGATGGCTTGAGATGTCTCGAATTGATGAGCCGGTGCCGTTGATATCCACCTATGACTACCACGTTGCCTTATTGCATCGCGACACCGAGGAGAGGTCGGTCATCGCGCCGATTCGCTCCAAGGAGCCGCTGACTTCGGATTAGAATCCGTCCCCCGATGCTGACGCAAACTCTGTAGGAGCAGCCTTCGGCAGCTCCTACAGGGGCTCACGCAGGTATTGCTCGATCTATCGACAAAAAAACAAGCAACCTCCATGGATAGCCCCTGTCGATATCAACATGTCCCCGCTATTCGTAATCACACCTACCCAGGTTGTCAGCATTTATGGCGGGCTGAAAGCGGCTAACTGAATGATCAGGAGGTGGCTATGAGCTGTCCGCTTTGTGGAAACACTAATGCGCTGGAAGATCTTTCGTACGGGGGTGGCTTGCGCATTTATTGTGAGCCGTGCGGTGGTTTCTATCGGATTTCAACAACCCTGAACGCCTTGGCCGACGGAAAAACCTATGACACCGAGCGCACTCGAGCCCGACTGAAAAAAAAGCGTGAAACCGACAAATTGGAAGACCAGGAGCCGGCGCTAGGCGCGGAGGACAAGGACCTGCTCGTCGAGCCAAACTGATGTGTCGTGCAATAAACATGCGACCCAGCGAACGACGCACTGGGTGTGGGAAGGTTATCTCGGCGAGACGGTTGCGGTGGATGTGTGCACAAGGACTCGCCTGACCCTGAAGCCGGGTTTCGACCGGGATTCCAGGCCAGGCGAGCGTGCCAGACCCATGCGAGCTTTGATCCTGATGAACGCTTAGCGGCCCGGTTAATGATGAGCCTGTGCCACTCCGCGCAAAACAGTAGCAGCGGCGGATTGAGATCGAGTGCTGGCAATGTTTCCCAGCGACACGACGCCCACCAGACGCTTGTCTCGGCTGAGCACGGGCAGGCGGCGCAGTTGCACGTCCGCCATGTTCTTTGCCACATGCTCTATGTCTTCATCCTCAAAGCAATAGCGAATGCCGCCAGTCATTACTTTACTGATAGGGGTTTTGCCGGGGAGTCCTTCGGCTACGGCCCGAATGGCTATATCCCGGTCCGTGATCATGCCAATCAGACGCTCTTGCTCCTCAACCATAATGGCGCCGCTATCGATCCTGGCCATCATGTTCGCGGCCTCCTGGATCGTCTGGCTCGGTTTGGCTGTTAAAACATCTTTCGTCATAACTTCCGAAATCTTCATGAAAAGACTCCTTTAAAGTGATGCTTCAGTGATTAAGGGCTGCCATTTTTTTCGACTTGGAGGGGACGTGCGGGTTCAGATTGTTTTATCTCCGCTCGTCATGGTGGCGGATTGATTGGGGCGGGTCATGGTGCTCAGGCCCTAGATAGGCTCTATCAGTTCTGAGCCCTGGTTCTTCACATTGCCCACGGCCATGTCCACTTTGAACCATTCGAAGACGTCGCAAGGTTCGCTTTGCTGCAGGAGTATCTGTTCGGCGCGCTCCTTGGGCGTGTATGGATCAATCCATTCCCGGGCCAGTTCGGGACTGAGCGTCACAGGCCGACGGTCGTGAATATCCACCATGCCGCCTTCACTGTCCGCGGTGATGATCACGAAGCCGTCATGCTCGTCCGGCTCCTTTTCGTACCTTGGATACTGACCAATGGCGGCGCACAGGATCGGCGCACGATCCTTGCGACGGATCAGGTAAGGCTGTTTCTTCGGACCGCCCTCGTAAACCCATTCAAACCAGTTATCGATGGCAATGATTGCCCGGTGCGGCCATATCTCCTTGAAGAACGGGTCATGGGCAACTTTCTCAACCCTGGCGTTGATCGGTGTCGCGTGATCCCTGGCCCAATGCGGTCGCCAGCCCCAACGAACCCTGTCGGCGTGCAGCATGCCGCTTTCCTCGTGGAACAGGGCGAGCTGAGTCGACGGCGCGGCGTTGTAGAGCTCGAGCGGCTGATCGCCAGCATTATTGACCAGGGCGTTGGGCATGCTTAGCGCCGCCACGAACTCGTGGATACCTCGATACTGCGAAAGTCGTCCGCACATGGCTGAGCCCTCATGCTGAAGCTTAAGCTTAGACAATAGTTTCAAGGTGAGCTTTGAGGCTGCCTAACCAGTAACGCCTTCAAAAAACAGGGTCATTTGCGACACGCGGCCAGGCCGCATCCGGGATTTGCGGGTTTCTTGATTGATGTCAATCGCCTGATCGGACCTGCTCTGTATTCTGCGGAGAAACCGACAGCTGAATCGAGGGCGAAAAATCATGCTCTATCCGCTGTTTCTGACCTTTCATCTGTTTGCCGCCCTGATCTTTATCGGCACGGTGTTCTTCGAAGTCCTTTTTCTGGAAAGCATCCGCAAACAGTTGCCCGCCAAAGTGATGCTGCTGGTCGAGGAGGGTATTGGCCGCCGAGCCCGCACCCTGATGCCGTGGGTGCTACTGGTATTGTTCGGTGCGGGGCTGGGCATGGTCTGGTTGCGCTACTTGCCCGCCCTTGCAACACCAATGGCCTCATCGTTCAGTACCTTGTTGATGTTGAAAATCGTGGTCGCCGTGAGCGTGCTGCTGCATTTCCTGGGCGCCATGTTTTTGTTCAAAAGCGGCCGAATGAACGCTCGATACCTGCATTTCATCCATGGCAGTGTGTTCTGCCATATGGTCGTTATTGTGCTGCTGGCCAAGGGGATGTTTTACCTGACGTGGTGAGCGGCCTTGCCCCAAGGTCTGCCCTGCAAGCACTTGGCTTGCGCTTGATACAAGTCAAGGAGTATTGATCGCCAATCCCGGACACTGTTGATCCGCAGCCAGTCTCGGAGACCTGTCATGCTCGATTTTTCTCACGCCCCCGGCGAGCTGATCGCTCGGTGCGATCAGGGCGTACTCGACCCCAACTGCCATGCCGACACGCAAAAGTTTCATGACGGCATAGGCTCCCTGGATTTGCTCCGTGCCCTGCGCGTCAGCCGCCAGAAACGACGCCCGATCGCCCTGAACGTGCAGCTGCCTTCCCGGCTCAAGCCATCCTTTTGTTCCCCGCGCGATGCCTCCTGCGAGCATGGCGACATCGAACAGTACCTCCAGCGCCTGCAGCACGAGATCGACCTCGTCGGTTGCCACCTGAGTTCGGAGCAGCGGGTCGAACAATTTCATCTGGGCGGCGGAACACCCACCAGCGCTCATCTCGAGCGGCTGATGAGTCATCTGCGTGGCCGGTTCAACTTTCTCGAACATGAGTGCGGCGACTACAGCGTTGACGTCGACCTTCACCATACCGATTGGACGACCATGGGCGCGCTGCGCAACCAGGGATTCAATCATGTCAGCATTGGCGTTCCGGATATCGACACCGACTGTGACATGTCGGTGGCCTGCTATCAGAATCCGGCCCCCATTCATTCACTGATCGATGCCGCCCGCACCTTTGGTTATCGATCGATCAATGTCGATCTGGGTTTTGGCCATGCCTGGCAAACGCCAGAAAGCTTCGCGCTGAAGCTGGCGGCGATCATTGAGCTGGAGCCGGACAGGTTGATGGTGTTCGACTATGCCCGACCACCACGCCGCTATCGGCCAAGGCTCGGCGACAAGGTCAGGGAACTGTGCAGCCAGGACGATAAAGGCGCGATGCGCCAGATCGCCTTCGAACAGTTGATCGCCGTGGGCTATCACTACATCGGTATGGGGCAGTTTGTGCGGCCCGACGATGATCTGGCGATCGCTCAGGAGCGCGGCCGGTTACGTCGCACGTGTGACGGTTTTACCCGTCACGGCTATTGCGACCATATCGGCTTCGGTTTGGGGGCTATCAGTCAGATCGACGATTTGTACACGCAAAACACCGACGCAATCGAGCGCTATCAGCAGCAACTGGACCGGGGCCAATTGCCGACGTCTCGTGGCTGGCGTTTCGAGGCGGGGGATCAGATACGGCACATGGTCATGGAGCGTCTGGCGTGTGATCAAGAGCTGGATATCCGCGCCATCGAGCGACGCTATGGGCTGATTTTCCATCAGTATTTTTCATCTGTCTGGCCATTGCTGGAGCAATTGAGTCGTGAGGGGTTGATCGAATTGTCGGACCGTTTCATCAGCATTCTTCCCGCCGGCCGGCCGGAAGTGGATGCCATCTGCAACCTGTTTGAAAAGGATTCGGGCAGTGCAAGGCATTAACCCACCTGCGAGTTGATTGATCATGAAACCTGCATTCGATTTCGATCGAGCCTTGGTCGAAAAGTATGACCGCCCCGGGCCGCGCTATACCTCTTACCCTACGGCGCCACAGTTTCATCAGGCGTTTGCTGTCGACGACTATCAGCGTGCCGCCTCCGACAGCAACCTGGCGGCGGTGCCCAAGCCGTTGTCGGTGTATATCCATATTCCGTTCTGCAAGAGCCTTTGCTACTACTGCGCCTGCAACAAAATCATTACCCGGAAAACCCATCGGGCCGTCGAATACCTGACGTACCTCAAACGTGAAATCGTGATGCAGGCGGCCTTGTTCGACAGCACGCGCAAACTCACGCAACTGCACCTGGGCGGTGGCACGCCGACGTATTTGACCAGTGAACAGCTGGCGGATCTGATGGACTGCTTGCACCAGGCGTTCGACATGGACGACAGCGATGACCATGAGTTTTCCATCGAGGTCGATCCGCGCACCATCAACACCGAGCAGATCCAGTCGCTGCGCAAATTGGGGTTCAATCGTCTGAGCTTCGGCGTGCAGGACTTCGATCCCGACGTGCAGGCGGCGGTCAATCGCCAGCAAAGTGAAGAACAGATTTACGCGCTGGTCGCGGCGGCGCGTGAGGCGCAATTCAAGTCGATCAGCGTCGATCTGATTTACGGCCTGCCACTGCAAACCGTGAACAGTTTCGACATCACCCTCAGCAAGATCATCGCTTTGCGCCCGGACCGGATTGCCGCTTACAGCTACGCGCATTTGCCGGAGCTGGTGCGCGCGCAACGGTTGATTCGTCCGGCGGACATGCCGCCACCGGAGCGCAAGCTGGAGTTGCTGGAGTTGACCATCCGCCGCCTGACCGAGGCCGGTTATGTCTATATCGGCATGGACCATTTCGCCTTGCCGGACGATGAACTGGCGCTGGCCCGCACCCATGGCACTCTGCAACGCAATTTTCAGGGCTACTCGACCCATGCCGATTGCGACTTGATCGGCCTGGGAGTGTCTTCGATCGGCAAGGTCGGCGACAGCTACAGCCAGAGCGTCAAGGAGCTTTCGCAGTACTACGCCCGCATCGATCAAGGCTTGTTGCCGGTGCATCGAGGTTACCGCTTGAGCGCCGATGACTTGCTGCGCCGCGAAGTGATCAGCGACCTGATGTGCCACGGCAGGATCGATTTCGCCAAGTTCGAAGCGGGTCATGGTATTTGCTTCACCGAGTATTTTGCCGATGCGCTGGCGCAACTGGACGAGCAGGTGCGTGACGGACTATTGCAGATTCACAGCGACCAATTGGTGCTGTTGCCGCAAGGGCATTTGATGATGCGCAGTGCCGCGATGGCATTTGACGCCTATCTGGGAGGGGAGCAAAAAGGCCGGTTTTCCCGCACCGTTTGAGGCGTCGGGACGCTTGGCTCGAGGAATTTTATCGAGTTGATTTCAATCAAGGGCGAGGCACCCAACGCTCCCTAACATGGCCGCAAGCCCCTTTGAAATCAGCGTGCTCATGACAAGCCATCAGCCTTCGACACCTGGCAATCCGCGCATCTGGAGCGTCGGGCTGGCGGTGATGGTCTTGCTGATGATCGCCGCGTTCGCGACGGTGCAGGCCAAGTCATACGGCGACATCGAGCAGCAGCGCATCGAGAAGGTTTTCCCGCAAACCGATTCTGTGTCCGCAGCCGAAGGCACGTTCAAGGTGCGCACGCTGTCCGCGGCCGGCAAGGTCATCGGGTACGTGTTCCAGAGCCTGGATGTGGTGGACATTCCGGCCTACTCGGGCAAACCCATCAACACCCAGGTGATCCTCGACACCGTCGGGGTGATTCAGGACGCCTATGTGCTGGAGCACCACGAACCGATTCTGCTGATCGGCATCCCCGAAGAAAAACTCCACGGTTTCAGCGCCCGATACAAAGGGATCAAGGTCAGCCAGCGGGTAGTCGTCGGGCATTCCAGCGACCCGAGCGCGGTCACCGTGGATGCCATCGCCGGCGCAACCGTCACCGCCATGGTGGTCAATGAGGTCATCATGCGTGCCGCCCATGAAGTGGCCGTATCGTTGAAGCTGATCGAGGACAGGGGCGGGGTGGTGAACAAGCCCGCCACCGTGCGCCAGGATTTTTACGAGCCCGCCACCTGGGAGCAACTGACCGGTAACGGCGCCATTCGCCGGTTGAACCTGACCCGTGGGCAGGTCGATGCCGCCTTCAAGGGCACCGACGCCGAAGGCGTCGACAACGCCGGCCCGGATCAAGTCGATGACACTTTTATCGAGCTGTACACCGCCGACTTGAATCCACCGACCATTGGCCGTGCGCTGCTGGGCGACAATCAATATCGCTTCCTCATGCAGGAACTTAAACCCGGCGAACAGGCCATCGTGGTGCTGGGGCGTGGGCTGTTTTCCTATAAAGGCTCGGGTTATGTGCGCGGCGGGATTTTCGATCGGGTGCAATTGCGCCAGTTCGGCAACGTCATCAGCTTTCGCGACATGGACCATCAGCGGCTCTCCGACGTATTTGCCAAGGGCATGCCCGAGTTCACTGAAATGTCGGTGTTCATTGTGCGCAAACCGGCCGGTTTCGATCCGGGATCGCCTTGGTCCCTGGAGCTCCTGGTGCGGCGTCAGACGGGACCGGTCAGCGGCACCTTCAGCAGCTTCGAACTGCCTTATCAACTGCCCGAACCCTACCTTGAGCGACCTGCGCCCAGTGCCGAAGAACGGGCGGCCATCGAGGAAGCCAGCCGGCCGATGTGGTTGAACATCTGGTACCAGAAACACTTCCAGATCGCCGTCCTCGCAAGCGCGTTGTTGCTGCTGACGGCCATCCTGTTCCTGCAAGACAAATTCACCCGCCGGCCACGCTTTCTGCACTGGCTGCGTCGTGGTTACTTGCTCTTTACCGTGGTCTTTCTGGGTTGGTATGCCCTGGGGCAGCTGTCGGTGGTCAATGTCCTGACCTTCGCCCATGCGCTGTTCGATCACTTTCGCTGGGAGCTGTTTCTCACCGATCCGCTGATCTTCATGCTCTGGGTCTTCACCGCCGCGAGCATTCTGCTGTGGGGCCGTGGCGTGTTCTGCGGCTGGCTGTGCCCGTTCGGCGCCTTGCAAGAGCTGATCAACGAAGCCGCGCGCAAGCTGAAAATCCCCCAGTACGAATTGCCCTTCGCAGTGCATGAACGCTTATGGGCGATCAAATACATCATTTTGCTGCTGCTGTTCGGCATCTCCCTGGAGTCGATGTCCACCGCCGAACTGTTCGCCGAGGTGGAACCGTTCAAGACCGCCATCACCCTCAGGTTCGACCGCCAGTGGTGGTTCGTGCTCTACGCGGTGGCGCTGCTGGTCATCAACCTCTTCACGCGCAAAGTCTATTGCCGCTACATCTGCCCGTTGGGTGCGGCGCTGGCGATTCCGAGCAAATTTCGCCTGTTCGACTGGCTCAAACGCCGCAAGGAGTGCGGCACGCCCTGCCAACTGTGCGCCAAGGAATGCGAAATCCAGGCGATTCATCCTGATGGCCGGATCAACGCCAACGAGTGCCACTACTGCCTCGATTGCCAGATGACGTACCAGAACGACAACAAATGCCCGCCGCTGATCAACAAGCGCAGGAAGCGCGACAAAGCGGCACCCGCTCCTGTGCAACTGATACCTGTCGTGGAAGTGACCGCTCTGGAATGAACCCCACGAGCGCCTGTCCGCAGTGACCGTTTTTATCCCTTCAAGGAAAACACCTGATGAACGACACAGAGTCCAAGAAAACCACTGAAGTGCCGGAACCGACCGGCCTCAGCCGTCGCGGCTTCCTGGGCACCAGCGCGGTGACCGGTGCGGTACTGGCCGGTGCCACGGCCATTGGTGGCGCGGTGTTCACCCGTGAGACCTGGGCAGCAGCGGCCAAGGACGCGCAACTGAAAACCCACGTCGGGCCGGGCGAACTGGATCAGTACTACGGTTTCTGGAGCGGTGGCCATCAAGGTGAAGTGCGGATCATGGGCATTCCGTCAATGCGCGAGTTGTTGCGTGTTCCGGTGTTCAACGTCGATTCCGCCACCGGTTGGGGCCTGACCAACGAAAGCAAACGGATCATGGGCGACAGCGCGCATTTCCAGAATGGCGACTGCCACCACCCGCATTTGTCGATGACCGACGGCAAGTACGACGGCAAATACCTGTTCATCAACGACAAGGCCAACAGCCGCGTCGCGCGTATCCGCCTGGACATCATGAAGTGCGACAAGATGCTCACCGTGCCCAATGTTCAGGCTGTTCACGGGTTGCGCCTGCAGAAAGTGCCGCACACCAAGTACGTGTTCGCCAATGCCGAATTCGTGATTCCGCACCCCAATGACGGCAGCACCTTCGACCTGCAAGACAAGAACAGCTACACCCTGTTCAACGCCATCGATGCCGAGAAAATGGAGATGGCGTTCCAGGTCATCGTCGACGGCAACCTGGACAACACCGACGCCGACTACACCGGTAAATATGCGGCGTCGACCTGCTACAACTCGGAGAAAGCCTACGACCTGGGCGGCATGATGCGCAATGAGCGCGACTGGGTGGTGGTGTTCAACATCCCGCGCATCGAAGCGGCGATCAAGGCCGGCAAGTTCATCACCCTCGACGGCTCGAAAGTGCCGGTGGTCGACGGTCGTAAAACCGAAGGCAAGGACAGCGCGTTCACCCGTTACATCCCGACGCCGAAGAACCCCCACGGCCTCAATACCTCGCCCGATGGCAAGTACTTCATTGCCAACGGCAAGCTTTCGCCGACTTGCACCATCATTGCCATCGCCAAGCTTGACGATCTGTTCGACGACAAATTCAAGGACCCGCGAGACGTGGTGGTCGGTGAGCCCGAGCTCGGTCTGGGCCCGCTGCACACCACTTTCGACGGCCGCGGCAATGCCTACACCACGCTGTTTATCGACAGTCAGGTGGTGAAGTGGAACGTGGAAGAAGCCATTCGCGCCTACACCGGCGAGAAGGTCAACTACATCAAGCAGAAACTCGATGTGCAGTATCAGCCGGGCCACAACCACGCCTCGCTGACCGAAACCAGTGAGGCCGACGGCCAATGGCTGATGGTGCTCAGCAAGTTTTCCAAGGACCGCTTCCTGCCGACCGGCCCGTTGCACCCGGAAAACGATCAGTTGATCGATATCTCCGGCGAGGAAATGAAACTGGTGCACGACGGCCCGGCCTTTGCCGAACCCCACGACTGCGTCATGGCCCGCCGCGACCAGATCAAGACCAAGAAGATCTGGGACCGCAACGACCCGTTTTTTGCCGAAACCGTGGTCATCGCCGCGAAGGACGGGATCAAGCTGGAGACCGACAACAAGGTCATCCGTGACGGTAACAAAGTCCGCGTCTACATGACCTCGATGGCCCCGGCCTACGGCCTGCCGGAGTTCACCGTCAAACAGGGCAACGAGGTCACGGTGACCATCACCAACATCGACCAGATTGAAGACGTGACCCACGGCTTCGTGATGACCAACCATGGCGTCAGCATGGAGATCAGCCCGCAGCAGACTTCATCGATCACCTTCATCGCCGACAAGGCTGGCCTGCATTGGTACTACTGCAGCTGGTTCTGCCATGCGCTGCACATGGAAATGGTCGGTCGCATGAAGGTCGAGAAGGCCTGACCGTTGCCCATCGACAGGAGCGAAGCAATGACTGATAGCAAGGGAAACCCGGTGAAGGTCATTGCGCTTGCGCTCCTGCTGATGTCCGGCAGTGCGCTGGCGGTGCAACCCGTCACCACGTTGCCGTTGACGGTGGACGCCGATCAACGCTGGCACCTGCCGGCCGGGGAATACCGTGGCTCGTTCAGCGTCGATCAACCGATGCAGATTGTCTGCGAGCCGGGCGCGGTATTTCAGGGCGAGGGGCAGGGCAACGGCTTGATCATCAGTGCGCCGGATGTCGGCATTGAGGGCTGCACGTTTTTGGACTGGGGGCACGACCTCACCGTCATGAATGCAGCGGTATTTATCCAGCCCAAGGCCCATGGTGCGGTGATAAAAGGCAATCGCCTACAGGGTAAGGGTTTCGGTATCTGGGTCGATGGCACTCAGGATGTGAGCCTGATCGACAACCGCATTCAGGGGGATCCGGCGCTGCGCTCCCAGGATCGCGGCAACGGCATTCATCTGTATGCCGTGCATGGCGCCCGGGTCATCGGCAACCAGGTGCGCGACACCCGCGATGGCATCTACATCGACACCTCCAACGGCAACCTGCTGCAGGGCAATACCCTGGAAGACCTGCGTTACGGCGTGCATTACATGTTCGCCAACGACAACCGGCTGATCGGCAATACCACCCGCCGCACCCGCACCGGCTACGCCCTGATGCAAAGCCGCAAGCTCACGGTGATTGGCAACCGCTCCGAACAGGATCAGAACTACGGCATCCTGATGAACTACATCACCTATTCAACCTTGCGCGATAACTTCGTCACGGACGTGCGCGACGGCTCGACCGGCGACAGCATGATCAGCGGCGCCGAGGGCAAGGCGTTGTTCATCTACAACTCGCTGTTCAACAGCATCGAACACAACCACTTCGAGCACAGCGCCGTGGGCATTCACCTCACCGCCGGTTCCGAAGACAACCGCATCGCCGACAACGCCTTTGTCGGCAACCAACGGCAGGTCAAATACGTCGCCACCCGCTTGCAGGAATGGTCGGCGGATGGTCGGGGCAATTACTGGAGCGATTACCTGGGCTGGGATCGCAACAACGATGGCCTGGGCGATATCGCCTATGAACCCAACGACAACGTCGACCGCCTGCTGTGGCTATACCCGCAAGTGCGGCTGTTGATGAACAGCCCCGGGATTGAATTGCTGCGCTGGGTGCAACGGGCCTTTCCGGTGATGAAATCGCCGGGTGTCCTGGACAGCCATCCGCTGATGAATCCCACCACCCAACCCCTGACCCAGGAGCCCACCGCATGAACGTCATCGACATGGAAGGCGTCAGCCAGCGCTATGGGTACACCACCGTGTTGCATCAATTGAACCTGAGCCTGGGCGAAGGCGAAGTGCTGGGCTTGTTCGGGCACAACGGCGCGGGCAAGACCACCAGCATGAAACTGGTGCTCGGTCTGCTTCAGGCCAGTGAAGGGCAGGTCAGGGTGTTCGGCCGCACGCCCAGTGATCCGCAGGTTCGGCGTTTACTGGGCTATTTGCCGGAGAACGTGACCTTCTATCCGCAGATGAGCGGCCTGGAGACCTTGCGGCATTTCGCCCGACTCAAAGGCGCAGCGCCCGCGCAGGTGGACGTGCTGCTGGAGGAGGTCGGCCTGGCGGGCGCGGCGCATCGACGGGTCAAGACCTATTCCAAAGGCATGCGCCAGCGCCTGGGACTGGCGCAAGCCTTGCTCGGCGAGCCGCGTTTATTGCTGCTCGACGAACCGACCGTCGGCCTCGATCCGATCGCCACTCAAGACCTCTATCGGTTACTCGACCGGCTGCGCAGCCAGGGCACCAGCATCATTCTCTGTTCCCACGTATTGCCGGGGGTCGAGGCGCATATCAACCGTGCCGCGATTCTGACCCAGGGGCGCCTGCTGGCCCTCGGCAGTCTGCGCAGTTTGCGCGAGGAAGCCGGGTTGCCGACGCTGATTCGCGCCAACGGGCTCAAGCACGCCGGGCCGTTGCAGCGATCCTGGAACAACGCCGGGCATGTCACTCAGCGCTGGGGCGTGGAGGGCCTTGAAGTGGCAGCGCTCAATGGCAACAAATTGGACCTGTTGCGCCAATTACTCAATGAACACGAGCCGGCCGACGTGGAAATCGACCCACCGTCCCTGGAGGACATCTACCGCTATTACATGGGCCGGGCCGGTGCGACCCCCAGTGGAGAGACCGTATGAACCCGATCTGGAACATGGCCCGCAAGGAATTCAATGACGGTTTGCGCAACCGCTGGTTGTTGGCGATCAGCCTGTTGTTCGCCGTGTTGGCGACCGGCATCGCCTGGTTGGGGGCGGCGGCTTCCGGGCAATTGGGCTTCACTTCAGTGCCCGCCACCATCGCCAGCCTGGCCAGCCTGGCGACGTTCCTGATGCCGCTGATTGCCTTGCTGCTGGCCTATGACGCCATTGTCGGCGAAGACGAAAGCGGCACGTTGCTGCTGTTGCTGACCTATCCGCTGGGGCGCGGGCATATTCTGCTTGGCAAGTTCGTCGGCCACGGATTGATCCTGGCGCTGGCGACCCTCATCGGTTTCGGCTGCGCGATGCTCGCGATTGCGGTGCTGGTGGAGGACGTCGAACTGAACCTGCTGCTCTGGGCGTTTGGACGATTCATGCTGTCGTCGACGTTACTGGGTTGGGGCTTTCTAGGGCTGGCCTATGTGCTGAGCAGTGTGTCTGCCGAGAAATCCACGGCCGCCGGGTTGGCGCTGGGGGTGTGGTTCTTCTTCGTGCTGGTGTTCGACCTGGCGTTGTTGGCACTGCTGGTGCTCAGCGAAGGGCAGTTCAACCCGAAAGTATTGCCCTGGTTACTGCTACTCAACCCCGCCGATGTCTATCGCCTGATCAATCTCTCCGGTTTCGAGCCCGGCGCCGGCAGTGCTGGTGTACTGACCCTGGGCAGCGATTTGCCTGTACCGGGCTCGATGCTCTGGTTGTGCCTGTTGCTGTGGGTGGCGGTGCCTTTGGGCTTGGCCTGGTTGCTGTTCCGTCGACGGGCGACATGAATTCACACCCTGGTTTTTGGAGCATCTGACGATGAGTAATCTTTGTTCGACGACGATACGCGCCGTGGCGGGCCTGATGGTTTGTCTGCTGCTGGCGGCCTGTGACAAACCCGTGCAAGCCACCTACAGCGACGCCGCCGCTGCCTTCCATCCCAGTGATGAATGCCATGTTTGCGGCATGATCATCGACGGCTTCCCCGGGCCCAAGGGCGAAGTGGTCGAGCGCAGTGGCATCAAGAAATTCTGCTCCACGGCGGAGATGATCGGTTGGTGGCTGCAACCGGAAAATCATCATGGCGAGGCTCGGTTGTATGTCCACGACATGGGCCGCAGCCCGTGGAATGCACCCAATGATTCCCATCTGATCGATGCCAAGGATGCGTTTTACGTGGTCGGCACCCAACTCAAGGGGGCAATGGGTGTGGTGTTGGCGTCCTTCTCCAGTCAGCAGGCTGCGGAAAAACTGGCCGCCGACCAGGGCGGTCGTGTGCTGCGGTTCAGCGAGATCGATCAGGCGGTGCTTCAGCAGCCAGCGATGTCGCACTCGACTCATTGATTGGCGAGCCATCGAGAAAAGTGATCGCCGTCAAGTCAGTATTTCTGCGTCTGTTCAAAGATAGGGGCTCACAACGTCCCCAGTGCTTGGCATTAACGATGCCCAGGAGAACATGATGCAAACCGAGTTTCAGGATCGTCTGGCGGTGATCACCGGTGCCAGCTCCGGGATTGGCCTGGCGTTGTGCGCCGCGCTGTTGCCGCGTGGGGTCAAGGTGCTGGCGATGTCACGCACTGCCGGTGATTTGCCAGCCTTGCAGCAGATCTACGGTGAACGGCTGCAATGGTGTGCCGGGGACGTCACGTGCGAGGAAGACTTGCAAGGGTTGGCCCGGAGGGCTGCGGCGCTGGGGCGGGTGGATTATCTGGTGCCCAACGCGGGCATTGCCGAAATGGCCGACAGCCTGGACATGCCGGCCTTCCAGCGCCAATGGGCGGTCAACGGTGCCGGGGCGTTGAACACCCTGGCGGCGTTGCGCGGTGAGTTGGCGAGCCCGGCTTCGGTGGTGTTTGTCGGTAGTTTCCTGATCGGTTCGAGCTTTCCCGGTCTGGCTGCCTGCATCGCCAGCAAGGCCGCGCTGGTGGCTCAGGCACGCACATTGGCGGTGGAGTTTGCGCGGTATGACGTGCGCATCAATCTGGTCTCGCCAGGGCCGACCGCGACCTCGATGTGGGACAACCTGGGGTTGAGCGACGGTGAGCTCGATGACGTCGCTGATACCTTGGGCAAACGTCTGCTGCCCGGTCATTTCCTCGATGCGTCGGCGGTGGCCAATGTGATTATTTTTCAACTGTCCCAAGGCGCCCGGGGTGTCTATGGGCAGGATTGGAAGGTTGATAACGGTTATACGTTGGGGTGATGGGTGAGCTCGGCGTACATATCCGTTTCTGCGATAACGGCTGCTTAGGGTTCCGCCCTTACGGCGGGTCACTTTGGAAAAGCGCCAAAGTAACCAAAACGCTTTCGCCCCTGACGTACGGCCCTTCGCCTAGGCTCAGGGTACCCTCGCTCCGGTCCTGCTCCGTGGGCCCGCCGCCATCGGCCATCCATGGCCGGGGGCGGCTACCGCGGCATCCTTGCCGCGGTGCCCACTGCGCAGAACCTGCGCTCGGCCTTCCGACGGGGCAGATCAAGATCAAAAGCCAAAGCCAAAGCCAAAGCAACAGGAGTCGTTCCCACACTGATCGTTCCCACGCTCTGCGTGGGAATGCCGCCGGGGACGCTCCGCGTTCCGCTCGCGACGCAAGACTTGAGTCCTGCGCACTGGTGACGCGGAGCGTCACGGGATGCATTCCCACGCGGAGCGTGGGAACGATCAGGTGTACGCGCAGGTGTTGAGGACGCAGGCCGGCCGGTAGGCCGCCTCGCGGTGCTTTTGCGGTACTCGCCCCCTCGAGAGGACGAGTGGAGGTTCTGCGTAGTGGGCAACCCGGCATGGATGCCGGGTTAGCCGCCCCCGGCCATGGATGGCCGATGGCGGCGGGCCCACCGAACGACAGGGGCAAAAGCGCTTGGTTACTTGGCGCTTTTCCAAGTAACCCGCTGTAAGAGCGGAACCAATAGCAGCCGTTACCGCAGAAACGGATATACACCCAAACCCAAACCCAAACCCAAACCCAAACCCAAACCCAAACCCAAACCCAAACCCAAGCCCAAGCCCAAGCCCAAGCCCAAGCCCAAGCCCTAATGCGAAGTCCCCTCCACAAACTCAATCTTGTTCCCCACGTTGTACTTACCCGACGGCTTGTTCATCGGCAGTCGCTTGATCTCTTCAAGGGTATTACTGTCATACACAATCAGCGCGCCATCGCTGGCCCAGACGCTCAGCAACAAGTAGCGGCCATCGCGAGTGAACTCAACGTGGGCAGCCGTCTTGCCGGGCATCGGGCGCAAGGTGTGGGCGATTTCCAGAGTCTGTTTGTCAATCAGGTGGATCGCATCGTTGTCCGGCCCGAAGAACACGTCGGTCCAGGCATACCGCGAGTTGACATGACTGCGCATGAAGAAACCCGGCCCCAGGGTCGGAATTTCCTTGATCAGTTTCCAGGTTTTGAAGTCGATGACCGAGATCAGCCCCTTGCTGATGTTCGGCGTGGCGAACACCCACTCACCGTTGCGTTTCCAGTAGGTCCCCGACCCAAGATGCGGCATGCCCGGCAGCGGTATGTCGGTGACCACCTTGCCACTGTCGAGGTCGATCACCTGACCGCCCTTGGCCTTGCGCGACGTGGCCAGCAGTTGCTTGTAGTCCGGTGAAAAGGAAAAGTCGTCCAGCACATCCTCGGCCTGGATGCGTCGTGGTACGAAGTCCGGTGTACCGGCGCTCGACAACTCCCAGACTTCCTTCACATCCTTGAGCGCCACGATGAAACTGTCCCGTGGCGGGGCGGTGTAGACCGCGCTGACCCGTGACGCGGTGCCGTCCTGGCCGATTGCGGGGATGGTTTTGACCAGCGACAGATCGCGGGCATCGAGCACCACCAGATTGCCCGGCAGATAATTGCCCACCAGCACCCAGCGGCCATCCTTGCTCACCGCCAGGTTGCGGGTGTTGAGCCCGGCGCGGACCTCGGCGATCAGCTTCAGGTTGTGCAGGTCGTACAGGCTGACCCAGCCATCCCGTGAGGCGACGTAGACGAAGCGTCCATCCGGCGAGAACTTCGGCCCGCCATGCACCGCAAAGTGCGAAGCAAACCGTGCCAGCACTTCGAAGCGATCGCCGTCGAGGATGTTGATGTGGTGGTCGCCGGCTTCCACTACCACAAACAGGTTCAGCGGATCGGCGCCATGCTGGGGCGTGTCGGGCAGTTTACTGATGTCGGCGAGGATGGAATGACTGCCGCTAATGTCGTCGTTATTCCAGGTGGGCGGGGTGGCGGGTGGTTGCTGAAGGTAATCCACCAGCGCGTCGATCTGTGCCGGGCTGAACACATTGGCATACCCGGTCATCTGACTCGCGGGGCGACCATTCTGGATGACACTGCGGATTTCATCGGGTTTGATCCGGCTCAGACTCTCCGGCAGCAAGGCCGGCCCCGTACCGCCTAAACGGTTGGCGCCATGGCAGCGCTGGCAATGTTGTTGGTAGAGGTCGGCGGCCGCGTCGGAGGATGGAAGCGCTGCACCGGCATGGGCTGCACCGATCCATAACAATGGGGCAAGCAGCATGCGCCTCATATCGCCACCTTGCCGTGGCGTTGCAACACGGGAACGGAGTAAAAGCGCGCCGGGTATTCCTGCTGTTGGGCAGCGAACAGATCGACCACTTTGCCGATCACCGTCAGCGTCGGAATGCCCGGTGGGCAATCCAGCGCCAGGGTCGGCAACTGGTGCAGCATGCCTCGGGCGACGTGCTGGTCGGGACGCGTGCCATTGCTGATCAGCGCCGCCGGTGTCTCGGCGGCCATTCCGGCCTCGATCAGGCGCTGGGCAATAATCCCGAGGTTCGATAACCCCATGTAAAACACCAGGGTCTGGCTGCTGTCGGCGAGGCTGCTCCAGGGCAATTGCAACTCACCATCGCGCTGCAAATGCCCGGTAATGAAGCGGCAGGAGTTGACCAGATCCCGGTGGGTCAGCGGAATGCCGGCATAAGCGCTGCACCCGGAAGCGGCGGTGATGCCCGGGACCACCTGGCAGTCAATGTTGCGTTGCAGCAGATACTCCAGCTCCTCGGCGCCACGGCCGAATATGAACGGGTCGCCTCCCTTGAGCCGGACCACGCGCTGCCCCGAATCGGCGAGGTCGGCGAGCAGTTCGTTGATCTGTTCCTGGGGCAGGCTATGGCAGCCGCTGGCCTTGCCGACGTAATGCCGGGCGCAAGTGAGGGGGATCAACGTCAGCAGCTCGGGGCTGATCAGGCGGTCGTAAACCACGGCGTCGGCCTGCATCAACAGGCTCCAGGCACGCAGGGTCAGCAAGCGTGGATCACCGGGGCCGGCGCCGACCAGGGCCACTTCGCCCGGTCTGAACGGGGACGCAAGTGCGGCCGGTAAAACAATCGATGGGTGCATGGGACGTCCTTGGTTCTTCATCAGGTTGGCCGGCCCCATCCTTTGCCAGATGGCTCGCCAGGCGGGTGCTTCAGTGCATGACGCAAGGGATGGTGATTAATGGCGGCATACCGATTTCTTCATCACTGAGGTGACAACCGGGGTCCTGGCCCCAGAGGTCGCCTTCGGCCCAGGCACGGGTGCGGGTATTGCCGTTGCAGATGTTCAACCAGCGGCATTGGCCACAACGGCCACCGACGGCGCGAGGATGCGCGCGCAGCTGCTGCAACAAGGCGTCCGGCCGGTCCAGCCAGAGCGTGCGGAACGGCGTGTGCCGGACGTTGCCCACCGAGTGCTGCCACCAGTAGGTGTCGGGATGCACTTCGCCGGTGTTGTCGATGTTGGCGATGCCGCTGCCCGACGCGTTGCCGCCCCAGGCCCGGAGCATGTGTTCCAGGCGCGGGTAATGTTCGGGCAGATGCAGGCCCACCCATTGCAGCAAGAGAATCGCGTCGGCGTCGTTGTTGCCGCTGACAAAATCGCTGTCGCGACCCTGCTCGATGTCTTCCCAGGCCTGTTCGAAGATCAGTGTCATCGCTTCGCGGCTCATCTGCTGCCGGGCGTCGAGCTTGCGGCTGCGTTTGCCGCGACCGCTGTAGTTGAGGTGCGACAGATAAAACTTCTGCACGTCGTACTCGCGCATCAGCGCCAGTAATTGGGGCAATTGTTGATGGTTCTCTTGGGTCAGGGTGGTGCGCAGGCCGACGCGAATACCCTGCTCACGACAGAGACGGATCGCCCGCATGGAACTGGCGAAGCTGCCCTTGAGTTGGCGGAACGCATCATGGGTGGCTTCCAGGCCATCAATGCTGATCCCGACATAGTCGAAATTCGCCGCGCGGATCTGCGCGATGTTCTGCTCATTGATCAGCGTGCCGTTGGTGGACAACGCCACAAAGAAACCCTTGGTGCGGGCGTAGGCGCTGAGCACAAACAGATCGTCGCGCAACAGCGGTTCGCCGCCGGAAAGAATCAGCACCTTCACCCCGGCGTCGTGCAGGTCGTCGATCACGGTCAGTGCGGCGGGCGTATCCAGTTCGTCGCGAAAGACGCTGTCGGCAGAAGTGGCGTAGCAGTGTTTGCAGGTCAGGTTGCAGCGCCTGAGCAGGTTCCAGATCACCACCGGCGGCCGGTTGCTGCCCGGTGGGCTGGTTCTGGGGGCAGGCGCCTGGCCGGTCAGGGCACGCAGGTATTGGCTGATCCTCAACATGCAAATCTCCTTGAACAAGCACGTGTTCAGCGTGGCACTGGCGATAGCCGCAAACCGGTTTTCTTCAGGATGCGGCTGCTCACCAGCATCTCGTCGGCGGCGCAGGCGTCGCCCAGCAAGTAGCGCAGGTGTTCGCGGTAGCTGTCGATTTCCTCGCGGCTGCGGCCGTGGACCATGGCGAACAGGTTGTAGCGCCACGCGGTTCGTCGCGGGCGCCGATAGCAGTGGCTGACGAAGGGCTGCGCACCGATCAGTGCGCCGAGGCGCGGCATGTCCGTGTCGCGCACATCCCAGACCGTCATGCCGTTGTAGCGATAACCCAGGCGATAGTGGTTGGGGACGGCGGCGATGCGCCGGATGGCGCCCTCGGCCTGCAAGCGCTTGAGCAAATCCAGGGTGGATTCGATGCTCAGCTCCAGCTGTTCGGCGAGCCAGGCCCACGGGTCGTCCAGCAGCGGCAGGCCGGCCTGGGTCAGCTCGATCAGATGCCGAGCCAGGGTGGCTTCAGACCGGGAAGTACAGACCGACATGGTACGTCTCCTCTTTGGGCAAGTTGAGCAGCGGCAGGCCGGTCAGGGTTTCGATGTGCTGCAGGGTCTCGGCGATACCTTGTTCGGTCGGGCAACCGAGCACAAACCACATGTTCCAGGCGTGTTCGCGTCGGTAGTTGTGCGCCACTTCAGGCAGGGCCTGCAGTTGCTCGGCGACGTCTTCGAAACGCTCCTCCGGCACCGCCAATGCGGCAAGGGTGAAGGCGCCGCCGAGGCGTTCGATGTCGAACATCGGGCCGAAGCGCGTGAGCATGCCGTCTTCCAGCAATTCATGGAGGCGGTCGAGCAGTTCGGTACTGCTGCTCTCCAGTTCGGTGGCCAGTGCCTGCCACGGGTGGCGCACCAGCGGCAGGCCCAGTTGCAGGCGGTTGATCAGCCGACGGTCGAGGTCATCCATGGGTGGGGGCTCCGGTTGGTGAGGGGGTAAAGCGTCCGCCGCACTGTTTGAACGCGTGAGTGCTGAACAGCAGTTGGTGGGGCAGGTCGCTCAGCAGGTGTTTTTCCAGTAACGCCTGGATCTGCGCTTCGACCCGCTCACGTTGGCGCCCATGAACCATGCAAAAGAGGTTGTAGCGCCACTGCGGCAGGCGCCGCGGCCGTTGGTAGCAGAGGGTTATGCCGTGCGCCCGGCCCAGGCGCTGGCCGACTTCGTCGATCAGCGCGTCCGGAACATCCAGTACCAGCATGGCGTTGGCGGTAAAACCCAGCGCGCGATGGTTGAGCACCAGGCCGACCCGGCGAAACAGCCCTTGCTCGTGCCACTGGTGCATTTGCGCGAGTACCTGGTTTTCGTCGGCGTCTATCCGTTCGGCGAGGGCCAGGTAGGGGCGCGATACCAGCGGCAATCCGCCTTCCAGATGCCGACGCAGCGCCAGTGCCTGTTTGGGATTCAACCCCGGCTTCATGAGCTTTCTCCCAGGGCAAAACCGAGGTCGATGCGGTAAGCGGTCAACATCGGCAGATCCAGCGGCATGAGGCCGGTGTCTTTCTCAAG
This sequence comes from Pseudomonas sp. NPDC089918, assembly GCF_050280605.1. NCBI lineage: Bacteria > Pseudomonadati > Pseudomonadota > Gammaproteobacteria > Pseudomonadales > Pseudomonadaceae > Pseudomonas > Pseudomonas sp. NPDC089918. The sequence continues at coordinate 126,085 of NZ_JBNNVP010000003.1, forward strand.
TTGTTCGAGAACGCGTTCGATGTGTTGGCGATCAGGACCGGTCAGCACAAACCACAGGTTGTAGAAATGCTCCCGCGCGTAGTTATGGTTGACCTCGGGATACTGGCTGACGTGCTCGGCGACCTGTTGCAAGCGTTCGGCGGGCACGGCGAGGGCGGCGAGGGTGCTGGCCCCGGCGCGGCTGTGTTCGAACACCGGGCCGATCCGTGAGAGGGTGCCGGCCTGATCCATTTCTTCCAGGCAAGTCATCACCTGGGCCACGCGACAACCGAGAATCCGCGCCATCTCCTTGTAAGGCTCCGCGCACAGCGGCATGCCGTGCTGGAAGCGGTCGATCAGTTGGCGGCTGAGCAGGTCGAGGTTCATTTCAATAGCCCATTTTTTGCGCGCGACTGCTGAAGAAGATGCCGCTCGGCGCGGTGGCGGGAAGGGTGTTCAGCTGCTTCAGGCTGTACGGGTCCCAGACCTGAACCTGATCGCCATCGCGTAACGACAGCCACAGCTGATCGCCGCGGGCGGTGAATTCCATGTGCAGCACCGCTGGCCCTGGCCGCAGATCGGCGACCACGGCATGGGTTTCGCTGTCGATGACCTGTACCCGATCGTTGTCCGGGTAGGCGAAATTGACCCACAGCTGCCGACCGTCCGGGCGCGACGTGACGAACACCGGTTGGCCAGCCACCGGGATGGCAGCGGTTTGCTTCCACGTGCGCGAATCCATCACCAGCACCTGGTGACGGCCGACGGCGGGCACGAAGGCCTGGTGATCGGCGACGGCCCAGCCCTCCAGATGCGGCATTTTGTAGACGGGCAATTTCGCCTGGCCGCGTCCGTAATCACCGAGCACTCGCTGTACACCGCGCTCGGGGTGCCAGAGGTCGAGTTGCGCCATGCCGTCTTCGCCGAACAGTCCCGCCATGTAATAGCGACCATCCGGGGTCACCAACGCGTCGTAGGGTTGCTGGCCGATGTCGGTGAAACGGCTGATTTGCGGCGTGTTGCCCTGACTGAAATCGGCGGTCCAGATCTCGCCGGTATCGAACAGGCTGAATACAAAACGCTGACCGGGCGCATCGACCAGGCCGACCACCCGTGAGCGCTTGCTGCCATCGGCCAGGGGCGTGGCCGGAATATCGGCCACCAGTTGCAGGGTTTCGGCATCGAAGACCTTGACCCCGCCGGGCACGTAGTTGGACACGGCGATGAGTTTGCCGTCCTGACTGATCGCGCCGCCGATGCTGTTGCCGCCCTGTATCACCCGTTGATCGATGCGTTGGGTCAGCAGGTCGATCTTGCTCAGCCCGCCGTCGCGGCCGAACACATAGGCATAACGCTGGTCGCGGGAAAACACCACCGAGGCATGGGACAGATCGCCCAAACCCTCGAGTCGGACCAGTGCCGTGCGGGTGTCGCTTTCGATGATTTGCACGCTGCCGGTGGCGCGCTCCACCACCACGCCCAGATCGCCGGTACCGCGCAAGGGTGACTGAGCGCAGGCGGACAACAACAGCCCGGTCGCCGCTAAAAGCAGGGTTGATCGGATCATGGTGCGGGATATCCCTGGAGAAGAAGATCGACCAGCCAACGGATGTCATCCGGGCTGAGCAGCGGGGCCCAACCGGGCATCGCGGTGCCGGGCCGGCCTTGGCTGACGGTGGCTATCAGGCTGTCCCTGGACTTGCCCGCCAGCGTCGCGCGGGTCAGGTCGGGACCCAGCCCGCCGGTCATGTGCAGTCCGTGGCAGGCGCCGCAGTCCTGGGCCAGCAGGTGTTCGAGTTGTGCCTGACGCTTGGCGTCGGGCGCGGCAACCGCAGTTGCGCAAATGAGGAGGAGGGCCGCCAGAATCGCAGCGTGTCGATAAACCTTCATGACGCCCTCCAGTTGGCTATTTGAGACTCAGGACCCAGGTTGCAAGTGTCTTCGCTTCTTCATCCGTCACCGGGTTGGCTGGCATTGGCATCGGGCCCCAGTTGCCTTGCGTGCCGTTCTTGATGTGGCTGGCCAGGGTGTCCACGGCCCCGGCCACGCCCGCGTTCTTGGCCGCGACATCCTTGAGCGCCGGGCCAACCAGCTTGGTGTCGATGGAATGGCAAGCGGCGCAGGGTTTGCTCTTGAACAACTCCTGGCCGTCTTGGGCCATGGCCGGCTGCACGCTCAGCGCAGCGGTCAGGGCGAACAGTGAAAACAGAGTATTTTTCATGGGGATTCCTTGCATTGATGGAGCTCAATAGATGTCGTGTTGGGTGTTGTAGACGTTGAATTTTCCGGTGGGGGTGATCAGTCGCTTGTCCTTTATGACTGATTTGAGCTTCAGCGTTTTGTCGTCGATCACTACCAGCGCCGATTCCTCCGACTGACCGCTCCACACGGAGAACCAGACTTCATCGCCGGCCTTGTTGTATTCCGGCTGTACCACCCGCATGGCGCCTTGCTTGATGCCGGCGTACTCGGCGATGGGCAGCACGGTGTAGCCGGCGTCGAGTTTGTCGATGTTGAACACCGCTACCGACTGGCTCAGCTTGGCGTCGGGGTTGAGGGTGGTGTCGACATACAGATGACGGGAATCAGGGTGGGTTTTGATAAACAGCGATCCGCCGCCCTGGCCCTTGAGTGAGGCGACCTGTTTCCAGGCGAATTGCGGGTGTTTGACCGGGTCGGTACCGATCAGGGAAATGCCGTCATCACCGAGGTGGCTGGTGGCCCAGACTGGCCCATAAGTCGGATGGTTGAAGTTGGCGCCGCGCCCCGGGTGAGGGGTTTTGCCGACCTCCACCAAAGCTGCCAACTTGCGATCTTTGGAGTCGATCACGGCGACTTTGTTGGAGTTGTTGGCGGCGGTCATGAAGTAGCGGTGGGTGCTGTCCCAACCGCCGTCATGCAGGAAGGGCGCGGCATCGATGTAGGTGATGGTGAGGTTTTTGATGTCCTGGTAATTGACCAGCATGACCTTGCCGGTTTCCTTGACGTTGACGATGAACTCCGGCCATTCGTGGGAGGCGATAATCGCCGCGACCCGAGGTTCTGGGTGATATTCCTGCTTGTCGACGGTCATGCCACGGGTCGAGACGATCTGTTTGGGCTCCAGGGTTTCGCCATCCATGATGGTGAATTGCGGCGGCCAATAGGAGCCAGCGATGGTGTACTTGTCTTCGTAGCCCTTGAACTTGGAGGTCTCCACCGAGCGCGCCTCGATGCCCACTTTGACTTCGGCGACCTTGGTCGGCTCCACCGGCCACAGGTCGATCATGTCGATCCGCGCGTCTCGACCAATCACTAGCAGGTAGCGACCGGAGGCGGAGATCCGCGAGATGTGTACCGCGTAACCGGTCTCGATCAGCTTGACGATTTTCTTGCTGTCACCGTCGATCAGGGCAATCTTGCCGTCATCGCGCAAGGTCACCGAAAACAGGTTCGGCAGGTTGAGTTTGCTCAGTTGCTTCTTCGGACGGTCCTCAGGCTTGACCAGCACTTTCCAGGTTTTCAGCGTCTCGGCCATGCCCCATTCAGGTGGCGTCGGCGGCGTGTGCTGAATGAACTTGGCCATTGACGTGATCTGATCCTTGGTCAGCGCATTGGACGTCCCCCAGTTCGGCATGCCCGCCGGTGAACCGTAGGTAATCAACGCCTCCAGAAACGGTTGCCCGCGGGACTGGGTGATGTCCGGTGTCAGTGGTTTGCCGGTGGCGCCTTTGCGCAGAACACCGTGGCAGCCGGCGCAACGCTGGAAGTAAATTTCCTTGGAAGAGTCGAACTCGGCCTGACTCATGTCGGGCGCTCCGGCGGATTTGACCATCAGCGGGCTGGCCGCAGCGGCAGCGGGCTCGTCGGCCCGGGCCGCATGAGTCACCGCAAGGGCCAGCGCCGAACACAATGTGGCGACAGTCAGAGCAAACGTTTTTCTATTGCTGATCAGCATTCCATTTCTCCTCAGGCAAGACCTTTGCGATGTGCTGAAACGGCAGCGCAGAACGCAGGTTCTTAGTGCCGTGCAAGGCTATGCCCGAGCAGGCCAATGCTCGCTTGACCGCGATCAAGTTTGCTGGCCATGTCACTTGCCAGGTTGTCGCAGGGGCCCGTAGCGTGTGGCTTGAATCCGCTTTTGTAACAGGCAGCCCATGGACCGAATCCAGTCTTGCGAACCCTTCTATCAACCGCTCAATAATGAGGAGGCGCTGTTCGAGCAAGCCTGGCGACACGGCATGCCGGTGCTGATCAAAGGCCCGACGGGATGCGGCAAGACCCGCTTCGTCCAGCACATGGCCCATCGGCTGAAACTGCCGCTGTACACCGTGGCTTGCCATGATGATTTGAGCGCCGCCGACCTGATCGGCCGTCATTTGATCGGTGCCCAGGGCACTTGGTGGCAGGACGGGCCACTGACCCGCGCGGTGCGTGAAGGTGGTATTTGTTACCTGGACGAAGTGGTCGAGGCGCGCCAGGACACCGTGGTCGTACTGCATCCGCTGGCCGATGATCGTCGCGAGCTGTTCCTGGAGCGCACCGGTGAAGTGCTGCAGGCGCCGCCATCATTCATGCTGGTGGTGTCGTACAACCCCGGCTACCAGAACCTGCTCAAAGGCATGAAGCCCAGCACCCGACAACGCTTCGTGGCGATGCGTTTCGGCTATCCGCCGGTGGCCGACGAAGAGCGCATTGTCGCCCGGGAAGCGCAGGTGGACAGCGCGCTGGCGGCGCAAGTGGTCAGGCTGGGGCAGGCCCTGCGAAGGCTGGATCAACATGACCTGGAGGAAGTCGCCTCGACGCGGCTGCTGATCTTCACCGCGCGAATGATCCGCTCCGGCATGAGCCCGCGTGAGGCGTGCATGGCCTGCCTGGCCGAGCCGCTGAGCGATGATCCGCTGACGGTTGCGGCGCTGATGGACGTGGTTGATGTCCACTTCGGCTGAGGCCAGACGCGTTGCGCCGGGGCACTTGCCGGGCGATCTGGCGATGTGGTTTTTCATTCTGGCCGAGCTGTCGGTGTTCGCCATTCTGATTCTGGTGTTCGCCGTGACCCAGGCACTCAAGCCGCAGCTGTTCGGTGAAAGCCGTCTGTTGCTCAACACCTCTACCGGCCTGGCGATGACCCTGAGCCTGCTCACCGCGGGGCTGTTCGCCGCGCTGGCTCAAGAGCAAATCAAGCGCTCCCGGTCTCGCTACGGCGCTGTCTACCTGCTAGCGGCCTTGCTCGCCGCCAGTGTCTACGTGGTGTTGAAACTCACGGAATACCGACACTTGCTGGCCTCGGGGCTGGGCATGGAGCACAACACGTTTTTCACCCTCTACTGGATCCTCACCGGTTTTCATTTTCTCCATGTACTGCTCGGCATGGTCATTCTCGGATGGCTGGCCGAGCGCTGTCGTCGTGGCCTGTACAACGCCGCCAACCGCAGCGGGCTTGAATCGGGTGTGCTGTATTGGCACATGGTCGATCTGATCTGGGTGGTGCTGTTTCCGCTGGTCTACGTTCTGAATTGACGGAGGTTCTGATGTCGGCTTCCAGGTTTTTGCTGGTTTGCTGGGCAGCGCTGGCCACGTTAAGCGTGTGCACGGTGGTGCTGGCACAGATGGGCGCGACGCGGCTGCTGTCGGTGGCCATTTTGCTGGTGGCGGTTGGCAAGGCCTGGTTGATTGCCGATGGCTTTATGGAAATGCGCCATGCCCCGCGATTGTGGCGGCGGTTGATGGTGAGCTGGGGGGTGGTGTTGGCCGCCGTTGTAGGGCTGACGCTAGTGTTGGTCGACTAGCCAACCTGTGGCGAGGGGGCTTGCCCCCGTTGGGCTGCGCAGCAGCCCAAAAACCCGCAATCACATTTCATCAGGCATACCGCATTCATAGATTTTGCGACTGCTGCGCAGCCGAACGGGGGCAAGCCCCCTCGCCACAGGGTCAGGCGTTCGGCTTCATGGTGCCAATACCCGACCCAAACCATCTGCCTTTCTTGATCGCCATCAAGCAGGTTTCAACCCTTCGCTTTCTATCATGGGCACGCCAAGCAAAGAGGAAGCGACCATGTCAGAGACCTTCACCAAAGGCATGGCCAGGAATATCTACTTCGGGGGAAGCATCTTCTTCTTCCTGATATTCCTGGCCTTGACCTATCACACGGAACAGACCTTTCCAGTGCGCAGCAATGAAGCGCAGTTAACCGAATCAGTGATCCGCGGCAAGACGGTCTGGGAGCAAAACAACTGCATCGGCTGCCACACGCTGTTGGGCGAGGGCGCCTACTTTGCGCCTGAGCTGGGCAACGTGTTCCAGCGGCGCGGCGGGGAGGCGGGCTTCAAACCCTTTCTACATGCCTGGATGAAAATGCAGCCGCTGGGCGTACCGGGCCGGCGAGCGATGCCGCAGTTCAAGTTGAGTGAGCAAGAGGTGGATGACATCGCCGAGTTCCTCAAATGGAGCTCGAACATCAACACCAATGGCTGGCCGCCAAACAAGGAGGGCTAAGAGATGAGCATTGCTAATCCGCATCTGAAATTCGCCTCGCAAGCCGTGGCCAAACCGTACTTCGTGTTCGCCCTGATGCTGTTTCTCGGTCAGGTGCTGTTCGGTTTGATCATGGGTGTGCAATACGTGGTGGGGGACTTTCTGTTCCCGATCATTCCCTTCAACGTGGCGCGGATGGTGCACACCAACCTGCTGATCGTCTGGCTGCTGTTCGGCTTCATGGGCGCTGCCTACTACCTGATTCCGGAAGAGGCCGACCGCGAACTGCACAGTCCGAAGTTGGCGATCATTCTGTTCTGGGTATTCGCCGCCGCGGGCGTGCTGACGATCCTCGGCTATCTGCTGGTGCCTTATGCGGGCCTGGCCAAACTGACCCACAACGAGTTGCTGCCAACCATGGGCCGGGAGTTCCTGGAGCAGCCGACCATCACCAAGATGGGCATTGTGGTGGTGTGCCTGGGCTTTCTCTACAACATCGGCATGACCCTGCTCAAAGGGCGCAAGACCACCGTCAGCATGGTGATGATGACCGGGCTGATCGGCCTTGCGGTGTTCTTCCTGTTCTCCTTCTACAACCCAGGCAACCTGGCCCGCGACAAGTTCTACTGGTGGTGGGTGGTGCATCTTTGGGTGGAAGGCGTGTGGGAACTGATCATGGGTTCGATGCTCGCTTTTGTCCTGATCAAGATCACCGGTGTCGACCGGGAAGTCGTGGAGAAATGGCTGTACGTAATCATCGCGATGGCGCTGATTACCGGGATCATCGGCACCGGTCACCACTTCTTCTGGATCGGTGCGCCTGAGGTCTGGTTGTGGGTCGGCTCGATCTTCTCGGCACTCGAACCGCTACCGTTCCTGGCCATGGTGATCTTCGCCTTCAGCATGGTGAAGAATCGTCGCCGGCAACACCCGAACCGCGCCGCCACACTGTGGGCCAAGGGCACCACGGTCACCGCGTTCTTCGGTGCGGGCGTCTGGGGTTTTCTGCACACCCTGGCACCGGTCAACTTCTACACCCACGGTTCGCAACTGACGGCGGCTCACGGTCACCTGGCCTTCTACGGTGCTTACGCGATGATCGTGATGACCTTGATCAGCTACGCCATGCCGCGTTTGCGCGGGCTGGGTGAAGCCGCTGACGAGCGTTCGCAGACCTTGGAAATCTGGGGCTTCTGGTTGATGACCCTGTCGATGGTGATGATCACGCTGTTCCTCACCGCTGCCGGTGTCGTCCAGGTATACCTGCAACGCTGGCAGGCCGACGGGATTGCGTTGCCATTCATGGCCACGGTCGAACATCTGCAAGTGCTGTTCTGGGCCCGCCTGGGTGCCGGTCTCGGCTTCTTCGCCGGGTTGCTCTGTTATCTGCTCAGCTTCAAGCAACGGAGCCGCGCCGCCTTGCGCGCCCCGGCTGCGGTCGTACCTTCATGAACGAGTGCAATGGCTAGAAAAGGTCGGCCCGGCTGATACAGCGGGCCGTTTTTTTGGTTTCCAGCAAGGGCAAGCATCATGGCGTTTACCGTCGAACTGGAAGAGTGGGTAGGCAGTGTCTGGCATCGCTTCATCACCCGGCGTGCCAGCCCGGACTTCCCTGAAGCACGGGTTGAACTGGCCAGCCAGCAACGCCCGCTGGCGCTGTTGTTTCGCGCCATGGGCGGTGCCAATGGCATCGGTGTGGAAGCGGCCAGCGACCGCGATCTGCTGCTGCGGCGCAACGTGTTGCAGCAGATCGCCGGCACCTGCAAACAAGTGCCGTTGGCGTGGTGTGACGCGAGTAATTTGCGGCTGCCATCGAGCCTGGCGGTGTTTCCTGAAGTCGCACTGAACGAGGAACTCTATCGGTGGCTCGCGTTGCTGGCGGCACAAGCCGGGCATATGCGTCACTGGGGTCGGGACAATCAACGCTGGACGCAACAGCTGTTGCGGCGCTATCCCGCGTTGCGTATCCGGTATAAACGACTGGTCGATGCCCATCTGCAATTGCGCCCCGATCCGGCCTCGTTGAACGCCAGCGAAGCGGCACTGGAACGGGCGCTATGCCAGGCGCTGCGCGAACCTGGCAGTGTTGAGCATTTCCCTCGCAGCGAACGGGCCGCATGGCCGCTGCCGCTGTGGTTGTACCCGCCACAAAACCTCGCCAGCCCGCAGGCTGCCGATCTGGACGATGAATCCGAAGAGTCTTTGACCACGCCGCCCGGCGAACAGAAAAGCGGGCGTAAACGCGCGACGCGGATCGATGAAAACACCCGCGATAGCGGGCTGTTGGTGGTGCGTCTGGAGAACCTGTTCAGCTGGACCGAGCACGTGGACCTGGATCGCTGGTCGGACGACAGCGAAGACCCGGACGCCGCCCGAGTCGCCGACGACCTGGATGAATTGACGCTATCTCGCACCCGTCTGCGCAAGGGCGGCGGACTCAAGCTGCACCTGGATTTGCCACCGGCCGATGTCGACGATATTCCCCTCGGCGAGGGCATCAAACTGCCGGAGTGGGATTACCGCAAACAGCAGATGCAGGACAGCTTCGTCAATCTGCAAATGATGGTGCCCCGCGACTGTGAGGCGCAGCCATTACCGCCACGGCTGAAGGCATCGGCGCACCGTCTGCGCCGCCAGTTCGAGCACCTGCGCAACGACCGCCAATGGTTACGCCAGCAACCTCAAGGGTCTGAACTGGACATGCAGGCCTGGCTGGATTTTCACGTCGAACGCGAGCATGGCCAGTGTGCCGAACGCGGTCTGTTCATGGAGCAACGGCAGACCCGCCGCGACCTGGCGTGCCTGTTGCTGGCCGACGTGTCGATGTCCACCGACGCCCACCTTAACGATGAGCACCGCGTCATCGACGTCATCCGCGACAGCCTGCTGCTGTTCGGCGAAACCTTGTCGGTGCTGGGCGATGATTTCGCCCTGTACGGGTTTTCCTCGCTGCGCCGTCAGCAAGTGCGCATGCAGGAACTCAAGGCGTTCACCCAGCGTTATGACGACACCACCCGAGGTCGCATTCAAGGTCTCAAGCCGGGGTATTACACGCGCATGGGCGCTGCCATTCGCCAAGCCACGCAACTATTGGGCACGAGCAAGCGGCGCAGCAAACTGTTGCTGCTGCTCACGGATGGCAAACCGAATGATCTGGATCTGTATGAAGGGCGCTACGGTGTTGAAGACACCCGCGAGGCGGTGCTGGAGGCGCGGCGTCAGGGGCTGACGCCGTTCTGTATCACGATCGATCGCGAGGCCGGGGATTACCTGCCGTACATGTTCGGCGCCAATGGCTACACCTTGATCCGCCAGCCCGAACAGTTACCGTTGCGCTTGCCGCAGTTGTATCGTCAGCTGACTCAGCCTTGAGCGACACGGTCCATGTAGCACTGCCGAGCCTGCGAAGCGCAGACCCTGTGGCGAGGGGGCTTGCCCCCGTTCGGCTGCGAAGCAGTCGTAAAAACAGCCAGTGTGTTTTATCTGGCACAACATGATTACCGGGTTAGGGCCGCTTCGCGACCCAACGGGGGCAAGCCCCCTCGCCACAGGGGCTGTGCTTCGCAGGCGCGAGATGTGTGGATAATTGCGGTGTGGCTTCAGGAAATGCTGCGTGGCAGCCAGAAAAACATCGTCACGCAGAAGATCGTCAGGCCAACGCAGAACCACATGAATCGGCGCTGCCGACGTTCTCCGGCGCGTTCAGCCAGTGCCGGCAGGGGCATGCCGCATTGGCGGCACTCGGTTTGTTGTGCGGGGTTGGTGTGTTGGCAATACAGGCAGACGGGCATGGCACTCACTCGAACTGTTCCAGGCGCAAGCGATCAAGAATGGCGATCTGGCGGCCGTCCTGAGTGATGATGTTTTCATCGATCAAGCGGCGAATGATCCGCGAAAAGGTTTCCGGCTGGATCGACAGATGCCCGGCAATCAGCTGCTTGGCCATCGGTAGCTCGAATTGGCTGTCAACGGTTTGCTGGCGCACCAGTTGCGTCAGCAAATAACGCACGACCCGGTGGGTGGCGTTTTTCAGTGACAGGGTTTCGATTTCGTTGACCCGTTGATGCAAGCGAACGCAGAGCTTGCCCAGCAGCGCAAAGGTCAGCCGACTATTGCTCTGCAGCAGGCGCATGTAGGTGCTGTTGGATAACCGGTAGAGCTGGGTGGGGCAGATCGCTTCGGCCGAGGCCACATAGTTCGGGGTGTCCATCAGCATCATCGCCTCGGCGAAGGTTTGCCGATCGCTGATGACCTCGAACACTTTCTCCTGCCCATCGGGTGTCAGTCGGTAGATTTTCACCGCGCCGGCAATGATGAAGTAGAACGAATCGGCCGGCTCACCCTGACGGAACAACGGCTCGCCCTTGTCGATGCTCAGCAAATGGCTGGTACTCATCAATTCATCCAGCTGTTCTTCGTTCAACGGCTCGAACAAGTGATGACTGCGCAGAATCTGGTGATGGACGCGATGAAGCACCATAAGAATTCATCCTGAAGATTGAGAGGGGGATCAGGTCAGACGAGACCTAGAGAAACGCCGCTGGCCAAGGCCAGTATTGAGGTCAACACAACAAACCAGGCCAGTGGCTGGATGACTTTTTTCATGACGACTCCGGTAATCGAAAGGGATCCAGGATTTCTAAAAGGTTGCCCATGCAGAGCAAGACGCGGGCCAGGCTTGGAGGGCCTTGTTTATGGGGGTTCTCAAGCATGAGGGTAAAAAAGACTATGCTGTATAGGGTTTAAATAACCCTTAAATGGTCATTTTTACCCTGATGACCGATCACCTTTGTGGCGAGGGGGCTTGCCCCCGTTCGGCTGCGCAGCAGTCGTAAACCGGCTGATGGGGTCTATCTGACACGTCGGGGATGCTGGTTTCAGGAGCGCTTCGCACTCCAACGGGGGCAAGCCCCCTCGCCACAGGGCCACCATTCTCCCAGTCCAGGCAGGTTCGAATGAGCATCGGGGCACGTCCCTTGCACACTTGATCTGTGACAAAGGCAATGAATCGCTAATACCCGATGATTGGCCCTGGATTTACCTCGGCGCGTACGGGTTGGCGCCAGGTCAGCAAACAGGTAGAGGAGTGGCTTTATGCAAGTGCTTGACCGCCGTAAAGCGATGGCCATCGCGCCGCTGTTACGGCTGGCCTTTCGGCCGTTTTTCCTCGCCGGCTGCCTGTTGGCGGTGCTGGCCATTCCGCTGTGGCTGGCGGCTTTTAGTGGTTCGATGTCCGACTGGCAGCCGGCAGGCGGTTGGCTGGGCTGGCATCGGCATGAATTGTTGTTCGGGTTCGGCTTGGCGATTATCGCGGGCTTTTTGCTGACGGCCGTGCAGACCTGGACCGGTCGCCCCGGCCTCAGCGGCAAGCCGTTGGCCGCTCTGGCGTTGCTGTGGTTATTGGCGCGAGTGGCCTGGCTGGCCAACGTGTCGTGGCCGTTGCTCGCGGTGCTGGAAATGGCGTTCCCGTTGGCGGTGGCGGCGCTCATGGGCTTCACCTTGTGGAAGGTGCGGCAGAAACGTAACTACCCGATTGTGGTGGTTCTGCTGTTGTTGGCCGTGGCCGACGGGTTGTCCCTGTACGGTTTGGTCGAGGGACATGAAGGCTGGCAGCGCCAGGGTGTGCTGACCGGCATTTGGCTGGTGGCGGCGATGATGGGGTTGATCGGCGGGCGGGTGATTCCGTTCTTCACCCAGCGTGGCCTTGGTCGGGTGGAAGGCGTTGCCGCCTGGCCCTGGCTGGATCGACTGCTGTTGGTAGGTTCGCCGCTGGTGGCGTTGTTATATGCCGCAGGACCTGCGCTCAACCCCAATGTCTGGGTGGGCCTGCTGTTCGCGGTGCTGGCGGCGGGACATCTGGTGCGCCTGGTGCGTTGGCATGACCGGGCACTCTGGCACGTACCGTTGCTGTGGTCGCTGCACCTGGCTTATGGCTGGTTGGCGGTGGCTTGTCTCGGGATGGCGCTGTGGCATTTCGGCGCGCCGATTAACCCGAGTCTGGCGGTGCATTGCCTGACCATCGGGGCCATGGGCGGCCTGGTGCTGGCGATGATCGCGCGGGTCAGCCTTGGGCATACCGGCCGTGCGCTGGAGCCGCCGTCGGGGATGACCCTGGCGTTCATCTTGCTCAATCTGGCGTGCCTGAGCCGGGTCGTGTTGATCGAGTTCTTTCCCTTGCCGGCATTGTGGTTGGCTGGTCTGTGCTGGGCGCTGGCGTTTGCGCTGTACGCCTGGCGCTATGGGCCGATGCTGCTGCGGGCCCGGGTGGACGGTCATCCGGGATGAGCACGCGAACTGACAGAGGCTGGCGCTGATGTATCCCTTTTTACTGGTCACGCATTTGCTGGCAGCGATTGCCTTCATCGGCACGCTGTTTTTCGAGGTGGTCATATGGCATCGCGCGCGCCAGCAGTTGGCGGACGTATCGCAAGTGGCGGCAGATCAGGCGATTGCCGTGCGTTCGCGCAAGGTACTGCATGGCGTGGTGTTGCTGTTGTATGGCGCCGGCATCGGCCTGGCGTGGCAGTACCGGGGCGCATTGGGTCAGCCGCTGGCCAGCAGTTTTGGCCTGTTGCTGAGCCTCAAGATCCTGCTGGCCCTGAGCATCATCGGCCATTACTTGCTGCTGGCCTATTGGCTGACCCATGCGCGCCTGACAGCGACTCGCGCCAGCTGGATTCGCCGCAGCATCCTCGGGCACATGGTGTTGATCGTGATCCTGGCCAAGGCGATGTTCTATTGGCACGGTTGATCACAAGCAGTCCAGGATAAACAAAACCCGCGTCAACCGATGGGCTGACGCGGGTTGGGTGTGACTGGCGATCGATCAATGACGAGGGTTCAGGGCATTGATGAACAGCACGTTGTTTTCCAGATGGATGTGTTGCATCAGGTCGTCTTTGAATTCCAGCAGCCCGCGATAGAGGGCGCGCCAGGTGTTACAGGCATCGGCAGGCGGGATGATGTGATTGGTCAGGGCGAGCATTTTTTCCAGTGCTTCACCATGTTGATCATGTTCGAAACGCAGCACCTGGATCGGCGGAGCCGCTTGAGCACCGATGCCTTGTTGCAGCATCGGGAACAGCACCTGTTCTTCCTTGAGCATGTGGCCTTCGAGTTCTTGCTGCATGTCGGTCAGAAGATCGGCCAGGCCGTTGGGGCAGCTGCTGCGCGCACCATGGACCTGCTCGACGCGGCGGGCCAGGCGGATCAGTTCCGGCAGTTGCTCGCGGTGGCGGGCGTGGTAGCGCGCCAGAAGGTGGGCGATCAACAGTTCCAAAGGTTCGTTACGCCAGTCGTGCTGGGTTTCGCCGGCGTCTTGCAGAATGTTCAGGGCGTCGGCAATGAGGACCGGATCGAGGTTTTTGCCAAGGGCCGCTTCACGCAGGCTTTTATGCCCGCCGCAACAGAAGTCCAGTTTGAAGGTATGGAAGATCCGGGTGGCACCGGGAATGTCGCAGGCCAGTTGGCCGAGGCTTTGTTCCAATAGGGTCTGGCTCATCAGGGTTCCTTGTTTGGGTTTCAACGGTTCCCCAGGCTCATTGCATCCGGCATGCCATATTTAAACGATTGAAAAACATGGATTTGTTTTTAGTTGTGGTGATAGACACCCTGACGCTTTAGGGTGAATCCAACCATAGAGGGTGATTACTACCATGCTGCGAGAAAGCCTGGCAGCCGACCTGATCGTCGAGTTGCCCAATGCCGTGCGGTTGCAACGACTGGTCCAGACCCTGCGCGAATACTTCAACAGTGGCGCCGTGGGCTTGTTGCGTCTGGATGACGACAGCCTCAGGCCGGTGGCGACGGTGGGGCTGGTTCATGAAGCGTTGGGGCGCCGGTTCGTCATCGCCCAGCATCCCCGGCTGGCGGCAATCATGGCGTCGCGCGAGCCGACCTGGTTCGAACCCGACAGTCGCCTGCCAGACCCCTATGACGGCTTGCTCGACAACCACGTCGGCGAACCGCTGCCGGTGCATGACTGCATGGGCGTGAGCCTGTATGTCGAGGGGCGGATCTGGGGCGCGATCACCCTCGATGCGCTGCATGCCGGGACCTTCGACAGCCGGGCGCGGGAAGAGCTCAAGCGCTGCACTTTGCAGATCGAAGCCGCTGTGCGGGTCACCCGGCTCGAGCAGGAAAACCGCAGCTTGCGCCTGTCCCGCAGCGATCCCCAGGATTTGCGAATGCCGGTCGAGGAGGGCGAGATCCTTGGGCAGAGTGAGGTGTTGCATCAGTTGCTCAATGAGCTGGATGTGCTGGCCGACTCCGATCTGCCGGTATTGCTGTTGGGCGAGACTGGCGTTGGCAAAGAGCTGTTCGCCCGGCGTTTGCATCGTCTTTCAAGGCGCCACCACAAACCGCTGATACACGTTAACTGCGCCGCGTTGCCGGAGTCTCTGGCAGAGAGTGAGTTGTTCGGGCATGTCAAAGGCGCTTTTTCCGGCGCCACCAGTGACCGTGCCGGACGCTTCGATGCCGCCAACGGTGGCACGCTGTTTCTCGATGAAGTCGGGGAGTTGCCCTTGAGCGTGCAAGCGAAGTTATTGCGCACCCTGCAGAACGGCGAGATCCAGCGCCTCGGTGCCGACAAGCCGCTGCACGTCGATGTGCGCATCATCGCTGCCACCAACCGGCACCTGCCGGACAGCATCCGCGACGGCTTGTTTCGCGCCGATCTGTATCACCGGCTCTCGGTGTACCCGGTGCCGATTCCGCCCCTGCGCGAGCGCGGTAACGATGTGTTGATGCTGGCCGGGCATTTCCTTGAGCTCAATCGGGCGCGGCTCGGCCTGCGTGGTTTGCGCCTGTCACCGGCGG
The DNA here is from genome assembly GCF_050280605.1 of Pseudomonas sp. NPDC089918. Classification (NCBI taxonomy): domain Bacteria; kingdom Pseudomonadati; phylum Pseudomonadota; class Gammaproteobacteria; order Pseudomonadales; family Pseudomonadaceae; genus Pseudomonas; species Pseudomonas sp. NPDC089918. The sequence continues at coordinate 141,337 of NZ_JBNNVP010000003.1, forward strand.
CCGAACGCGCGCTGCTGCTTTATACCTGGCCGGGCAATGTGCGCGAACTGGAACACGTGATCAGTCGGGCCGCGTTGAAGCAGCTCAGTCGCGGTACGAGCCGCGCGTTGATCATGACGCTGGAGCCTGAAATTCTCGATCTCGACAGCGCGATGGCGGCATCGGGGACGGTGGTCGAGCCATCCCCGGACGTTACGGCTGATCTGCCGTTCCAGCCCTTGGGCGAAGCCGTCGACGATTACCAGCGCAAGAAAATCCTCCAGGCCCTGAGCCTGTCCGGGGAAAACTGGGCCAGCGCCGCGAGGATTCTGGAGGTCGACCCCAGCAACCTGCACAAACTGGCACGGCGTCTGCGTCTCAAGTAGGCGACAGTGTTGATGGCGGTCAAGGTGGCTTTGCGCAGTGCCTCGCACACTGCGTAAAACCTTCCGGAGATCACCGTCATGCCGCTTTCCCTGGCTCAGATGCGCCGTAACTACACCCTTAATGGCCTGCAAGATGAGGCTGCGCTGGACGATCCGCTGACGATGTTCCGGCAGTGGTTGCAACAGGCCCGCGACACCGAGTGCGCACCTGTCGAGGCCAATAGCATGGTGCTGGCGACGGTCGACCCTGAAGGGCGGCCGCACTGTCGGGTTCTGTTGCTCAAGGGCTTGAGCGATGAGGGTTTTACTTTTTTCGGTAATTACCAGAGTGACAAAGGTCAGCAACTGGCCGCCAATCCCTATGCCGCGATGACGTTTTTCTGGCCGGGGCTGGAGCGTCAGGTGCGAATCGAAGGGCAGGTGTCCAGACTCGACCCAGCATTGTCGGATGCGTACTTCGATTCCCGTTCCATGGCCAGTCGCCTGGGGGCCTGGGCTTCACCGCAAAGCCGTCCGCTGGCCAGTCGTGCAGCGCTGGAATCCATGCTGGCTGAAACCATCAAACGCTTCGTTGGCCAGACTGTATCGCGCCCCGAGCATTGGGGCGGCTACTGCCTGCACCCTGAGCGTCTGGAGTTCTGGCAGGGGCGGGCCGACCGCTTGCATGATCGTGTCGACTATCGTTTGCGCGATGGTGCATGGCAACGCAATCGCTTGGCGCCTTGAGCCCCATTGCGCAGGACCTGTAGCGATGGAGGACAGTGTGGGAGCGGGCTTGTGTGGCGAGGGGGCTTGCCCCCGTTGGGCCGCGCAGCGGACCCAAGACCTGCGAGCGCTGCGCACTCGAACGGGGGCAAGCCCCCTCGCCACAAGCCCGCTCCCACAGGTTTTGTGCCCGGCACATTTTTTCTATGTCCCCGACGAGGTACCTCCTTGGAGGAATAGGCTCGCTCACCATTCCGGTTCAGGCTTCGGGCCATACCCTCATCTACGGGAAGACCTGGATATGGCCCATCTGGCGCAACGCATTTTTGACCCCCTGAACATCGCCGTGCTGACCATCAGCGATACGCGCACCTTTGACACCGACACTTCGGGGCAGACCCTGACGGATTTGCTGCAAACAGCCGGGCATGTGTTGATCGATCGCGATCTGGTCAAGGACGACATTTATCAGATCCGCGCCACCGTTTCCCGGTGGATCGCCGACCCCACGGTGCAAGTGGTTTTGATGACCGGCGGCACCGGTTTCACCGCTCGCGACAACACACCGCAAGCAGTCTTGCCATTGCTGGACAAGCATGTGGAAGGCTTCGGCGAACTGTTCCGCCAGGTGTCTCTGGAGGAAATCGGCATGTCCAGCCTGCAGTCCCGGGCACTGGCCGGCATGAGTAACGGCGTGCTGGTGTGCTGCGTTCCAGGCTCGCCGGGTGCCTGCCGGACGGCCTGGAACAAGATCCTGCTCGAACAACTGGACAGTCGCACCGGCCCGTGCAATTTCGCCCCGCATCTGAAACCGCAAGCTCAACGGGTCATCGGCGCCTGCGAGACGCGCACATGACTGGCCGGGTGTGCGACATCGGCAACCTGATTCCGGTGGACGAGGCCATCAGCCGCCTGCTGGACCAGGCACCGCCGCCGCCCCCGGCGCAAATGGTGCGTCTGGATCAAGCCATGGGGCGGGTGCTGGCGGCGGACATTCATTCCCCGGTGAACCTGCCGGCCTGGGACAACAGTGCCATGGACGGCTATGCCCTCAGGGCGGCTGACTTGCCCCAGGCGGGTGGCTGTTTATCGATTGGCGGGCGCATTGCGGCGGGGGATCAAGCAAGTTCACCCTTGCTCACGCAGCACGCAGTGCAGATCTTTACCGGCGCGCCATTGCCACCGGGTGCCGATACCGTGGTGCCGCAAGAGCGCTGTCGGGTCGAGGGCGAGCGCGTCTGGTTCCCGCCTGTATCCGTTGGCGACCATGTGCGCAAGGAGGGTGAGGAAGTTCGCCGCGGACATCTGTTGCTCAAGGCCGGTAAACGCCTGCGCGCCCAAGAACTGGGGTTGCTGGCTGGCGCTGGTATCGCGCGGGTCGAGGTCTATCGGCCGTTGCAGGTGTGCCTGCTCAGCAGCGGTAATGAACTGCGTGAGCCGGGCGATCCCTTGGCGCCGGGGCAGATTTACAACAGCAACCGGTATTGCCTTGCCGCGTTATTGCGCGGCTGGGGCGTCGAGGTACACGACTATGGCGTCATGGTCGATGAGTTGGCGGCCAGCCGGCATGCCTTGAGCCTGGCGTCTTCGGAATGCGACTTGCTGTTGAGTTCCGGTGGCGTGTCGGTGGGCGAGGAAGATCACCTCAAACAGGCGATCGAGGAACTGGGCAACGTGGATTTCTGGCGGCTGGCCATTCAGCCGGGCAAGCCACTGGCTTTTGGTGAAGTGGCCGGTAAACCGTGGATCGGCATGCCGGGAAATCCTTCGGCGGCGCTGATTACCGCGTTGGTGGTAGTGCGTCCGTTCCTGCTCAGGGCCCAAGGCGTGACTGATGTACTGCCGGTGCCGTTGGCCGTGCCAGCCGGGTTCGACTGGTTGCAGCGTAACAAGCGTCGGCAGTACCTGCGGGCCAGATTGACGCCCGGCGCCGACGGCCAGTTGAGCGTGGAACTGCACCCTCAGCAAAGCTCGGCCATGTTGACCGCCGCGTGCTGGGCCGATGGGCTGGCGGTGATCGAGTGCGAGCAGCAAGTGCTCAAGCACGACAACGTGATGTTCCTGTCCTTCGCCGACCTGATGCATTGATGGCAATTGATTGCCGTCAAGGCCGTGCCTGCCGGTCTCGCTAGACTGTGTGGCGAGGGAGCTTGCTCCCGCTGGGTCGCGAAGCGGCCCTGTTATTTAGGCCTGCTGCGCAGTCCAGCGTCGGAACGCCGCCCGGAGCAAGCTCGCTCGCCACAAGCGCTTTCCAACCATGACTGATTAGGCCCCGGACTGCGTTTTTTCATGAGGATTACCCATGCAACTGGTCTGCCCGGCAGGGAATCTGCCTGCGCTTAAAGCGGCGGTGCGCCAAGGCGCCGATGCCGTCTATGTCGGCTTTCGTGATGACACCAACGCCCGGCATTTCGCGGGGCTGAACATGGACGACAAGCAGTTCGACGCCGCGGTCGCCCACATCCGCCAGCATCAACGCAAACTCTACGTCGCGGTCAACACATACCCGCAGCCCAAGGGCTGGGAGCGCTGGCAGCGAGCGGTGGATCGTGCCGCCGATTTCGGCGTCGATGCGCTGATCGCCGCCGACCCCGGAGTGCTCAACTACGCCAGTCAGCGTCACCCGACACTGGCGTTGCACCTGTCGGTCCAGGGCTCGGCGACCCATGCCGCGGCGCTGGAGTTTTATGCGCAGCGCTACGGCATTCGCCGCGCGGTGCTGCCGCGGGTGTTGTCGTTGGCGCAAGTACGCCAGGTCGCTGCCAGCAGTCCGGTACCCATCGAAGTGTTTGGCTTCGGCAGCTTGTGCATCATGGCCGAAGGGCGTTGCCATCTGTCTTCCTACATTACCGGCGAGTCGCCGAACCTGTGCGGTGTCTGCTCGCCAGCCAAGGCGGTGCGCTGGAGCGAGGACGCCGAAGGCTTGAGCGCACGCCTCAGCGAAGTGCTGATTGATCGCTACACCCCTGACGAACCGGCCGGTTACCCGACCTTGTGCAAGGGCCGTTTCCTGGTCGGCGGCAAACGCTTTCATGCGCTGGAGGAGCCCACCAGCCTCGACACCCTGGACTTGCTGCCGGAACTGACGGCCATCGGCGTCGAAGCGGTAAAAATCGAGGGCCGCCAACGCAGCCCGGCCTATGTCGAACAAGTCACCCGTGTCTGGCGCGCAGCACTGGACGCCCATCGTGGCGCTCCGGGCAGTTTTCGGGTCAAGGAGGAATGGCGTCAGGTGCTGGCCGGTTTGTCCGAAGGCAGCCAGACCACCCTGGGTGCTTATCATCGATCATGGCAATGAGGGATTCGACATGAAACTCAGCCTGGGACCGGTCCTGTTTTATTGGGACAAGGAACAACTCAGCAACTTTTACGCCGAGATGTCGGCCTTGCCCCTGGATGTGATTTACCTGGGGGAAACCGTGTGTTCGAAACGCCGGGCCTTTTCGCTGGATCAATGGCTGGGGCTGGGCCGTGAGTTGCAGGAATGCAGTCAGGCGCAGTTGGTGCTTTCCAGCCTGACGCTGATCGAAGCGGCGTCCGAACTCTCCAGCCTGCGCCGGTTGTGCGACAACGGCCAATTGCTGGTGGAAGCCAACGACATGGGCGCGGTGCAGTTTTTGGCCGAACGCAAGTTGCCGTTCGTGGGCGGCCCGGCCCTCAATCTGTACAACGGTCACTCATTGGCGCAATTACTCGACAGCGGCATGACCCGCTGGGTGCCGCCCGTGGAATGTTCGGCGGCGCTGATTGGTGATGTGATCGGGCAGGTGCGCGAACTGGGCCGTGCAGTGCCGGAAGTTGAAATCTTCGCCTATGGGCATTTGCCATTGGCCTATTCCGCCCGCTGCTTTACGGCCCGAGCGGAAAACCGGCCCAAGGACGACTGCCAGTTTTGTTGCATCAACTACCCCGACGGCCTGGCGCTGACCAGTCAGGAAGGGCAGGCGCTGTTCACCATCAACGGTATTCAGACAATGTCGGCCGAGGTGACCAATCTGCTGGCCAATTACTCCGGGCTGGTGGCCTGCGGTGCCGATCTGTTGCGCTTGAGTCCTCGCGCTCAGGGCATGGCCGAGGTGATCGCGGCCTATCAGCGGGTTCGTCTGGGTGAGACTCCGCCGTTGTTCGTCGAAGGGTGCAATGGTTACTGGCACGGCCAGGCCGGCATGCTGCGCGTCGAGGAGGTCGGCCTGTGTTGAGTCGAAAAAAGTGGCTGTTGAAAGGTGCCGACCGGTTGTTGCCGCTGGTGCGCCGGGTGCCTTTTGCCGTGCAGCGTCTGGCGTTGCAGCAGGCGCTGAATCGCTGCCTCGCCGGGCCGGTGCGTGATGGCGAGTTTGAAGTTTTACGTGGGCGTTGGTTGTGCTTGCGGATTCCGGATTTGGGCTTGTCCTGGTATCTGACGCTCAGTGGTAAAGGGTTGCGGATTGCCGAGCAGGCCGTGGCGCATGTGACGATCAGTGGCAACTGGCGGGAGTTTTTACTGTTGGCGAGTCGTCAGGAAGATCCGGATACGCTGTTTTTTCGTCGGCGTTTGGTGATTGAGGGTGATACGGAGTTGGGCCTGGCGTTGAAGAATCTGATCGACAGTCTGGATCCTGATGTGTTGCCTGTTTGGGTGTGGCGCAATCTGGAGCGGGCGGGGAAGGGGTTGGCGGCCTGATAGTCGATCTGTTTTTCGGTCGGAGTACATATCCATTTCTGCGGTAACGGCGGCTTAGGGTTCCGCCCTTACGGCGGGTCACTTTGGAAAAGCGCCAAAGTAACCAAAACGCTTTTGCCCCTGACGTACGGTGCCTCGCCTAGGCTCGGCATGCCCTCGCTCCGGTCCTGCTCCGTGGGCCCGCCGCCATCGGCCATCCATGGCCGGGGGCGGCTACCGCGGCATCCTTGCCGCGGTGCCCACTGCGCAGAACCTGCGCTCGGCCTTCCGACGGGGCAGATCAAGATCAAGATCAAAAGCCAAAGCCAAAGCCAAAGCCAAAGCCAAAGCCAAAGCAAAGCCAAAGCAAAGCCAAAGCAAAGCCAAAGAAGCCGTTCCCACACTGATCGTTCCCACGCTCTGCGTGGGAATGCCGCCGGGGACGCTCCGCGTCCCGCTGTCGACGCAAGGCGTAAGTCCTGCGCACTGGTGACGCGGAGCGTCACGGGATGCATTCCCACGCGGAGCGTGGGAACGATCAATCAACACGCGCAGGCGTAGAGGAAGCAGGCCGGCCGGTAGGCCGCCTCGCTTTTGCGGTACTCGCCCCCTCGAGAGGCCGAGCGGAGGTTCTGCGCAGTGGGCAACCCGGCATGGATGCCGGGTTAGCCGCGCACGGCCATGGATGGCCGATCGCGGCGGGCCCACGGAGCAGGACCGGAGCGAGGGCATGGCGAGCCTAAGCGAGGCACCGAACGAAAGGGGCAAAAGCGCTTTGGTTACTTTCGCGCTTTTCGAAAGTGACTCGCTGTAAAAGCGAAACCAACAGAAGCCGTTACCGAAGAAACGGATATACACCCTGCCGAGGCGAGTGCACCTGCCACATAGCGGGCAAGCCCACAGGGTTTTTGTTGTTCTTCAGGCCGTCGTTTCCTGCCGGCTTACATGCTGGCGAGCATCACTGGCAATCAACTGCCTGATCCCTTCAAACAACTCATCGCTCTGCGCCTGCGTGCAGTCCTCACCATGGCGTTTGCGCAGCCCATAGTGGCTGAGAATCAGATGCACATCAGCATGCAGGCCATGTTGCTTGAGGCAGTTTTCAACGCATTGCAACGGGCAACCATCCAGCGCGAAGATCCGGCGCCCCGAGCGTGCCTTGTTGACCAGCGCTGCCACGTGCCCGCCAACACCGACGATGCAGGACATTTCAGCCAGGCCGCTGCGGTCCAGTCGCACGGCCAGGGTATTGGCCAGTTGGGCGACATTGGAGCAACCTGAGCAGGAGTAAACCAAAGGCAGGGTTGAACGGGGCATTTGCACTCTCCGTGGATGGACGCTGCCAGTGTGCAAGGCGCCTGGCATTGCGCCTTGATGACGGTCAATTCCGGCTATTGGAAAGCCGCCAGCTCCTCTTCAGCGAGGATGCTGATATGGCGACGCTCCATGGCGATCAGGCCGCACTCCACCAGACGATGCAAAATCCGCGAGAAGGTTTCCGGCTGAATCCCAAGCTTCGACGCCACCAGGCGTTTGGACACTTGCAAGACAATCTGGCCGGTAACCGGGTGGCGTTCCTGGAACAGAAAATTGATCACCCGACGAGTCGCACTGGCCATGGTCAAGGTATCGATGTCGCGCAGACGCAGGTGCAGGTGAACACTCATGCTCGCCAGGATCGCCAGGCAGACTTTCGGCTGGTCCTCCAAGGCATTGCGGTAATGGTTGCCCTCGATACTCACCAGCACGCTGTCCTTCAGGGCCGTGGCGCTCACCGGGTAGAGCCGGGCCTGGCTGAACAGCAAGGCTTCGGCAAAGGTCTGGCCGGGCTGGATGATCTCCACCAGGTTTTCCTGGCCTTCGCCGGTGAGCCGATACAACTTGACCTGGCCGCTGACCAGCAGGAAAAAACGCCTGGCCGGATCCCCTTGATGCATGAGCGTGCTGTGACAACTCAGGCGCTTGAGCATGGCCAGGCTGCAGACTTCCTCGAAGACTTTCTCCGGCAGTTGGCTGAACAGATGATGACGGCGCAACGTTAAAACGATGGAAGGGTGGGTCAGCATGGCGTACCTCCGCTGACCGTCATAGTAGAGAGCGCAGGCCCATTGACCTATGCCTCTGCAGGCCTACCTCCAAGGAGGGATGCCTGTCAGCCTGCACTGCGCAGATGCTCCATGGCCCACACTGCCGCCTCCACCCGCGAGCGCAAGCCGAGTTTGTGCAGCAGGTTTTTCACGTGGACCTTGACCGTCCCTTCGGTGATGCCCAGCTTGTGCCCGATGACCTTGTTGCTGAAGCCGCTGGCGATGGTTTTCAACACCTGACGCTCACGCTCGGTCAGTTCCACCACGGCCTGGCGTGCAGGAGCGCGCAGTGCCTGGGCCATGACTTGAGTCAGCCCCGGGCTGATGACCAAGGCGCCGTTCAAGGCATCGCGGATGTACTGGATCAACAGTTCCGGTTCCATGTCCTTGAGCAGATAACCGTCGGCATCCAGGCGCAGTGCATCGCGAATATCGTCTTCTGCATCCGACACCGTAAACAGCAGCACTTTGCCGGTGTAGTGCATCGCCCGTAATCGGCGCAGGGTTTCGATGCCATTCATTTGCGGCATGTTGTTGTCGAGCAAGACCAGATCCGGTCGAAGCGGCTCAATCAGACCGAGTGCTTCTTCACCCTGGCTGGCTTCGCCGACGATCAGGAAATCATCTTCGAGTTCGAGCATCTGGCGAATGCCGTGACGCATCATCGGGTGGTCGTCTACCAGCAGGATTCTGTGTTGCGGGGACGGGGTCATAGGGTGCTGCCTTCTGTTTGCTGCCCGAGAAATTCCGGGTGGAATTCCAGTTGGACACGGGTGCCTTGGGGTTCCCTGGAGATGATCTGCAGCTGGCCGTGCAAGCTGCGAGCCCGCTCATCCATGATGTTCAGGCCGTGGTGTTCGCGTTGGTCGACGTTGCCGCTGAAGCCGCGACCGTCGTCTTCGACCGACAACCTGACCGTCTCGCCGTCTTGGCGCAGTTGTAGCCAGGCGTTTTGTGCATGGGCGTGGCGCAGACAGTTGGAAAGCGCCTCGCGGGTGATCTGCAGAATATGGATTTGTTCGCTGGCCGATAGCTGGAAGGCCAGCGTGTCGACGTGCAGATGCACCTGAAACTCCCCTCGGCGGGAAAATTCCTCGGCGGTGTCCTTGAGTTCCTGCACCAGTCCCGCGTCGTGAATCTGTAATCGAAAAGTCGTCAGCAACTCGCGTAACTGGCGATAGGCATTGTTCAGTCCCTCGCGCAATTCGGCCGTGACGGTTTCCAGGGTCTGGACCGGTTCACCCCGGCGCATCAGGGTCTGCATGCGGCTGACTTGCAGCTTCATGTAGGACAGGGCCTGGGCCAGTGAATCGTGCAGCTCGCGGGCGATGATCGTGCGTTCCTCGAGCAGCAGCAGGCGATGATCCTGTTCCCGTTGGCGCTTGAGCGAGAGCGAGGTGCCGATCAGGTTGGCCAAGGCCTGGATCAGTTGGGTTTCCCAGGCTTGCATGGGGTGCCCGTCGACAAAGTGCGCCTTCAGCTCACCCAGTTCACTGCCCTGGTTGCTGATGCTGAAGGCTTGCGGATTGGCTTTGTGGTGCTTCTGGCAAGTGGCGCAATCGCTACTGGCGCAGACTTCGCGGATGTTCGCGCCATGCAGGGCCAGTAACTGTTGGGCCGGTGCCTGCAGTTGACCTTGCAGGCACAGCGACAGACGCAAGCCGGGCAGGCGTTGCTGGAAGCGTCGAATCAACTCATCCAGGCCTTCGGCATTGGCCAGGCGTGTGGCCAGGCTTCGGCTGCTTTGATACAGGAGCTCCAGGGCGGCATTGGCTTGTTGCAGGTTCAGGGTTTTTTGCCGGACCTGACTTTCCAGGGTGCGATGCGACTCTTCAATCGTCTCGGCCATGGTGTTGAAACTCGTGGCCAACTGGCCCAGTTCGTCCTGGGACTGATGGTTGACCCGCACCTTGAAGTCGCCGCGACGAAAGCGCTGGGTTGCGTCCACCAACTCCTTGAGGGGCGTGACGACACCGTACTGTAACTCGTACAACCCGATCAGCAGGACAATCATGGTGGTGAACAAGGCCAGGCCCTGGATCACCTGTTGCCAGCCTTGCTTTTGTTCGCTTTGACGCTGCAACAGGTTGACGAACTGGTTCAGTTGTTCAACGAAGGACAGGGCCTGGACCTGAAAATAGGCCGCATCGCCGCGTAGCAGTGCCGGGAGTAAATCCTCGTTCCATTGTTGCTGGATTTGCCCATAGCTGATTTGCAGGGCGGCGGTCGGGCCATCTTCCAGCACGGCCTTGAGTGACTGGCTGGTGAGACGGGTTTGCAGGCTGTCGGTGATGGCGGCGATTTCTGAGGGCGTTGCACCCGCGGCCAGTTTCCAGCTCAGGTGATAAGTCTCCATGCGCACCGAGCCTGCGGTGTTGATGGCGGCGGCATCGCCCTGGCTGAACCAGGCGATCAGCCCGGCGCTCAGCGAACTGGCGAGCGCCAGCACGGCGATCAGGATCACCGCCAGCCCGGCGCGAGCGGGCAGGGAGCTGCGCAACCAGCGCATCATCGGCGCAGGTCCCGGAAGAAATCAGGAAAACAGAGCATGTGCAGCACCAGAGTGGGTTTTGCCGCCGATCCCGGGCGCGCTACCTCTAAAGAGTTGTCGACAGGTCCTTGTCAGCAAAAACGCGGGTTAAAACTCTTAACAAGCTGATAAATAAAGGGTTTTAAGGCTTTCTTGCACTACCTCCTTAGAGGTAGACCGCACAAGCATAGGCCTATGCCCCCATGGGCTTCGTTGACCTGGGTCAAGTTTTTGCGGGGTTGGCCTCTCTAGTCTGCCGCCATGGCTAACTGACTGGAGAGCATTGTGACCCAACCGCGTGTACGACAAGGCTTGGTGCTGGGCATGAGCACGCTGGCCTTCACTGTGTGCTTCATGGTCTGGATGATGTTTGCCGTGCTCGGTGTACCGATCAAGGACCTTCTCCAGCTCAACGAAACCCAGTTCGGCCTGCTGGCTGCGACCCCGGTCCTGACCGGCTCGCTGGTGCGTTTGCCGCTGGGTTTGCTGACCGACCGCTTTGGCGGACGCAGCGTGTTCTTCCTGCTGATGCTGGCCTGCGTCGCGCCGCTGTATTTGATCAGCCACGCCACCGCCTACTGGCAGTTCCTGGTGCTGGGTTTGTTCGTCGGCCTGGCCGGCGGCTCGTTCTCGGTCGGGATTGCCTACGTCGCCAAATGGTTCGACAAGGAGAATCAAGGCTTCGCCATGGGCATCTTTGGCGCCGGTAACGCCGGAGCCGCGGTGACCAAGTTTCTCGCCCCGGCACTGATCGCCGCCGGTAGCTGGCAACTGGTGCCGAAAGTCTTCAGCGCGATCCTCTTTATTACCGCGCTGCTGTTCTGGTTTCTCAGTGCCGAAAACAAGGACCACCGCAGTGCCACCGGCGCTACCTTGCGTGAGCAACTGCGCTCGCTGAAGGACCCTGCGGTGTGGCGCTACTGCCAGTACTACTCGATTGTCTTCGGCGGCTACGTCGCCCTGGCACTGTGGATGACCAAGTACTACGTGCAGGAATACGGTTTCAGCCTGCAAAGCGCGGCGCTGCTGGCGGCCTGTTTTTCCCTGCCCGGTGGCGTGCTGCGCGCCGTCGGCGGCTGGATGTCGGATCGCTGGGGGGCGCAAAGCGTGACCTGGTGGGTGTTGTGGGTCAGCTGGATCTGCCTGTTCCTGCTCTCGTATCCCCAGACCCAACTGCAAGTGCAGACCATCGATGGCCCGGTGGATTTCCACATCGGCCTGAGCCCCGCGCTGTTCACCGTGCTGCTGTTCGTCATGGGCATCGCCTTCGCGTTCGGCAAGGCCTCGGTCTTCAAGTACATCGCCAACGACTACCCCAAAAACATGGGTGCGGTGTCCGGCATCGTCGGCCTCGCCGGTGGCTTGGGCGGTTTCGTGCTGCCAATCCTGTTCGGCGCCCTGGTGGACCTCACCGGCGTGCGCTCTTCCTGCTTCATGTTGATGTACGGCGTGGTCTGGGTCTCCCTCACCTGGATGTACTTCAGCGAAATACGCAAAAGCCCGGTGCTGGGTAAAGCGCCGCTGCTGACCCCGTCCCCGATTTCCAGCATTGCCCTAGGAGAAGAACATGTCCGTTCTGCAAAAGCCTGACAAAGGCCCGGTCATTCATGACTGGCGCCCCGAGGACCCAGCATTCTGGGGAAGTAGCGGCAAACAGACCGCCACGCGCAACTTGTGGATTTCCATTCCTGCGCTGTTGTTGGCCTTCGCGGTGTGGATGGTCTGGAGCACGGTGATTGTGCGTTTGAACGCCATCGGCTTCACCTTCACCACCGACCAGCTGTTCTGGCTGGCGGCGTTGCCGGGGCTGTCCGGCGCGACCTTGCGCGTCTTCTATTCCTTTATGGTGCCGATCTTCGGTGGCCGTCGCTGGACCGCCCTGAGCACCGCGTCGCTGTTGTTGCCATCGATCTGGATGGGCTTCGCCGTGCAGGACCCGAGCACCTCCTACAGCGTGTTCGTGTTGATTGCCTTGCTCTGCGGTTTTGGTGGCGGCAACTTTGCCTCGAGCATGTCCAACATCAGCTTCTTCTATCCCAAGTCGCAGCAGGGCACGGCCCTCGGCCTCAACGCCGGGCTGGGTAACCTGGGCGTCTCGGTGATGCAGTTCTGTGTGCCGCTGGTGATTACCTTCGGCGTGTTCGGCTTCATGGGCGGCTCGCCGCAAGCACTGCCGGACGGTGGCCAGTTGTGGCTGCAGAACGCCGGGTTCATCTGGGTGCCTTTTATTGTCCTGGTGACGGTGCTGGCCTGGTTCGGCATGAATGACCTGTCCAGTGCCCGCGCTTCGTTCAGCGAGCAGGCGGTGATCTTCAAACGCAAACACAACTGGCTGATGTGCTGGTTGTACCTGGCGACCTTCGGTTCATTCATCGGTTTCTCCGCCGCGTTTCCGCTGCTGATCAAAACTTCCTTCCCCGACGTGATTGCCTTGAAATTCGCCTTCCTCGGCCCGTTGGTTGGCGCTTTGGTGCGGCCATTGGGCGGCTGGCTGGCGGACAAGCTCGGTGGCGCGAAAGTGACCTTGTGGAACTTCGTGGCAATGATCGCGATGGTCTTCGGTGTGATGCACTTCCTGCCGCAGAACGGTACCGGCGGCAACTTCTACGGCTTCCTCGGCATGTTCATGCTGCTGTTCATCACCACTGGCGTCGGCAACGGCTCCACCTTCCGGATGATCCCGGTGATCTTCCGCACCCAGCATGAAAAAGCCTCGGCCGGAAAACCGCCAGCCGTACGCGAACAAGCGCTCAAGGATGCCGGTAAAGAATCGGCCGCCGTCCTGGGCTTCAGTTCGGCCATGGGCGCCTTCGGTGCGTTCTTCATTCCCAAATCCTTCGGCTCTTCGATGGCCCTGACCGGCGGCCCGGAGATGGCCTTCTACATGTTCGTCGGCTTTTACCTGAGCTGCATCGTGGTGACCTGGTGGTGGTACGCGCGCAAAGGCGCCGCGACACCCTGCTGAGACGACCCGAATTCAATCATTGCGTGGGCGGGGCACAGACTCCGCGACAAAGCCTGAGAGGACTACACCGTGAGTCATTTACTGGATCAATTGCGGTTTTTCAACCGTAAGCAAAACGAGTTTTCCGACGGTCATGGAGAGACCCGCAAAGAGTCTCGCGACTGGGAGAACGTCTACCGTTCGCGCTGGCAGTACGACAAGATCGTGCGTTCTACCCATGGGGTGAACTGCACCGGCTCCTGCTCGTGGAAAATCTACGTCAAGAACGGCCTGATCACCTGGGAAACCCAGCAGACCGACTACCCGCGTACCCGTAACGACCTGCCGAACCATGAGCCCCGTGGCTGCCCCCGTGGTGCCAGTTACAGCTGGTACATCTACAGCGCCAACCGCCTCAAGTACCCGAAAATCCGCAAGCCGTTGCTCAAGCTCTGGCGCGATGCGCGGCAGACCATGGCGCCGGTCGAAGCCTGGGCCAGCATCGTCGAGGACAAGGCCAAGGCCGACTCCTATAAAAGCAAGCGCGGCATGGGTGGCTTCATTCGTTCCAACTGGGAAGAAGTCAACGAGATCATTGCCGCGGCCAACGTCTACACCATCAAGCAATACGGCCCGGACCGGATCGTCGGCTTCTCGCCGATTCCGGCCATGTCGATGGTCAGCTACGCCGCAGGCTCGCGTTACCTGTCGCTGATCGGCGGTGCCTGCTTGAGTTTCTACGACTGGTACTGCGACTTGCCACCGGCCTCGCCGATGGTCTGGGGCGAGCAGACCGACGTGCCGGAATCGGCCGACTGGTACAACTCCAACTACATCATTGCCTGGGGGTCCAACGTCCCGCAGACCCGTACCCCGGATGCGCACTTCTTCACCGAAGTCCGTTACAAGGGCACCAAGACGGTCGCGATCACCCCGGATTACTCGGAAGTCGCCAAGCTCACTGACCTGTGGCTGAACCCTAAACAAGGCACCGATGCGGCGCTGGCCCAGGCGTTCAACCATGTGATCTTCAAAGAATTCCACCTGGACAAGCCGAGCGCCTATTTCACCGATTACGCCAAGCGCTTCACCGATTTGCCAGTGTTGGTGCTGCTCAAGCAAATGGTCGACAAGGCACCGGGCGCCGGTTACCAGCCGGACCGCTTCCTGCGCGCCAGCGACCTGACCGACAACCTCGGTCAGGAAAACAACCCGGAATGGAAAACCATCGCGCTGGATGTCAGCGGCGAACTGGTTTCCCCTCAAGGCTCCATCGGTTATCGCTGGGGCGAGAAGGGCAAGTGGAACATCCTTCCTCGTGAAGGCGGCGAAGGCCGTGAGATCGATCTGAAGCTGAGCCTGATCGGTGATGACGTGGCCGAAGTGGCGTTCCCGTATTTTGCCGGCGAGTCCCACGAGCACTTCCAGCACGTGGCCGGCGAAGCTGTGCAATACCGCCGCGTGCCGGTGCATAACGTGGTGCTGGCGGACGGCAGCGTGGCCAAGGTCGCCACCGTGTTCGACCTGTCGGCAGCCAACCTGGCCATCGATCGCGGCCTCGGTGGCGCTAACGTGGCCAAGGATTACAACGACGCCTCAGTGCCCGGCACCCCGGCGTGGCAAGAGCAGATCACCGGCGTCAGCCGCGAGAAAGCCATCCAGATTGCCCGTGAGTTCGCCGACAACGCCGACAAGACCAAGGGCCGCTCGATGATCATCGTCGGCGCGGCGATGAACCACTGGTACCACATGGACATGAACTACCGCGGGCTGATCAACATGCTCATGCTCTGCGGGTGTGTTGGCCAGACCGGTGGCGGTTGGGCGCACTACGTCGGCCAGGAAAAACTCCGTCCGCAATGCGGCTGGCTGCCCCTGGCGTTCGGCCTGGACTGGAACCGTCCGCCACGGCAAATGAACGGCACCAGTTTCTTCTACGCCCACAGCTCGCAATGGCGCCACGAGAAAATGAGCATGCACGACGTGCTCTCGCCATTGGCCGATAAATCACAATTCCCTGAGCATGCCCTGGACTACAACATCCGCGCCGAACGTGCCGGCTGGTTGCCCAGCGCACCGCAACTCAACACTAACCCTTTGCACATTTGCCGCGACGCCGCTGCGGCCGGCATGGACCCGAAAGACTACGTGGTCAAGTCGCTGCAGGACGGTTCGCTGCGTTTCTCCTGCGAACAGCCGGACAGCCCGGTCAACTTCCCGCGCAACATGTTCATCTGGCGTTCCAACCTGCTGGGCTCCTCGGGCAAGGGCCACGAGTACATGCTCAAGTACCTGCTCGGCACCAAAAACGGCGTGATGAACGAAGACATCGGCCAGGTCGGCGACTGCAAACCCGAAGAAGCCGAATGGGTGGACGAGGGCGCCATCGGCAAGCTCGATCTGGTCACCACGCTGGACTTCCGCATGTCCTCGACCTGCGTCTATTCCGACATCGTCTTGCCGACCGCGACCTGGTACGAAAAAGACGACATGAACACCTCGGACATGCACCCGTTCATTCACCCGTTGTCGGCGGCTATCGATCCAGCGTGGGAATCGCGTTCCGACTGGGAAATCTACAAAGGCATCGCCAAGGCGTTTTCCAGCATGGCCGAAGGGCATCTGGGCGTTGAAAAGGACCTGGTGACCATCCCGTTGATGCACGACAGCGTCGGCGAACTGGCCCAACCGTTTGGCGGCACCGACTGGAAAAGCGACGGCGTTGCACCGGTGCCGGGAAAGAACGCACCGAACCTGCATGTGGTGGAGCGTGACTACCCGAACATCTACAAGCAGTTCTCGTCCCTCGGGCCATTGCTGGAGAAAAACGGCAACGGTGGCAAGGGCATCAACTGGAACACCGACACCGAAGTGAAATTTCTCGGTGAACTCAATCACAAAGAAGGCGACGCCGGTATCAGTCACGGCCGTCCGAAAATCGACACGGCGATCGATGCCGCCGAAGTGATTCTGTCCCTGGCGCCGGAAACCAATGGCCATGTCGCCGTCAAGGCCTGGGCGGCGTTGTCGGAATTTACCGGTATCGATCACAGCCACCTGGCGCTGTCCAAGGAACACGAGGCGATTCGATTCCGCGACATTCAGGCACAGCCACGCAAGATCATTTCCAGCCCGACCTGGTCGGGGCTCGAAGACGATCACGTCAGCTACAACGCCGGCTACACCAACGTTCATGAAGGGATCCCATGGCGCACCATCACCGGTCGCCAGCAGTTCTACCAGGATCACCCGTGGATGCAGGCGTTCGGCGAGCAACTGATGAGTTATCGCCCGCCCGTCAACACCCGCACCATCGAAGGGGTTAAAGGCAAGCGCAGTAACGGCCACAAGGAAATCGTCCTGAACTGGATCACCCCGCACCAGAAGTGGGGCATCCACAGCACCTACAGCGACAACCTGCTGATGCTCACCCTCAGCCGTGGCGGGCCGATTGTCTGGCTCTCGGAGAACGACGCGAAAAGCGCCGGCATCGAGGACAACGACTGGATCGAATGCTTCAACGTCAACGGTGCACTGACCGCCCGGGCGGTGGTCAGCCAGCGCGTCAAGGACGGCATGGTGATGATGTATCACGCACAGGAACGGATCGTGAACGTGCCAGGTTCGGAAACCACCAAGACCCGTGGCGGTCACCACAACTCGGTCACCCGGGTGGTGCTCAAGCCGACCCACATGATCGGCGGCTATGCCCAGCAAGCCTACGGTTTCAACTATTACGGCACGGTCGGTTGCAACCGCGATGAGTTCGTCGTGGTGCGCAAAATGTCCAAAGTCGACTGGCTCGATGGTTCAAGTGGCGATGACCTGCCACGTCCGCTGCCGACCGATATCGAGGAGAACTGAGATGAAGATTCGCTCACAAATCGGCATGGTTCTGAACCTGGACAAGTGCATCGGTTGCCACACCTGTTCGATCACCTGCAAAAACGTCTGGACCAGCCGCGAAGGCATGGAATACGCCTGGTTCAACAACGTCGAATCGAAACCCGGGATCGGCTATCCGAAAGAATGGGAAAACCAGGACAAGTGGAAGGGCGGCTGGATCCGCAACGCCAACGGCACGATCAACCCGCGCATCGGCGGTAAATTCCGCGTGTTGGCGAACATTTTCGCCAACCCGGATCTGCCGAGCCTCGACGATTACTACGAACCGTTCGACTTCGATTACCAGCACCTGCACACCGCGCCGCTGGGCGAGCATCAGCCCACTGCGCGCCCGCGCTCGCTGATCTCCGGCAAGCGCATGGAAAAAATCGAGTGGGGCCCGAACTGGGAAGAGATCCTCGGCACCGAATTCGCCAAGCGTCGCAAGGACAAGAACTTCGACAAGATCCAGGCAGACATTTACGGCGAATACGAAAACACTTTCATGATGTATTTGCCGCGCCTGTGCGAGCACTGCCTCAACCCGACGTGCGCGGCGTCGTGCCCGAGCGGGGCGATCTACAAGCGTGAAGAAGATGGCATCGTCCTGATCGACCAGGAAAAATGCCGTGGCTGGCGGATGTGCATCAGCGGCTGCCCGTACAAGAAAATCTATTTCAACTGGAAGAGTGGCAAGTCCGAGAAATGCATCTTCTGCTACCCGCGGATCGAAGCCGGGATGCCGACTGTTTGCGCGGAAACCTGCGTCGGGCGCATTCGTTACCTCGGGGTGCTGCTGTATGACGCCGACCGCATCAGCGAAGTGGCGAGCACCGCCAATGAGCAGGACCTGTACGAGAAACAACTGGAGATCTTCCTCGATCCGAACGACCCGGCAGTGATTCGCCAGGCCCTGGCCGATGGCGTACCGCAGTCGGTGATCGATTCAGCCCAGCGTTCGCCGGTCTACAAAATGGCCGTGGACTGGAAACTCGCACTGCCGCTGCACCCGGAATACCGCACCTTGCCGATGGTTTGGTACGTGCCGCCGCTGTCGCCGATCCAGAACGCCGCCACTGCCGGTACTGTCGGTATGAACGGGGTGATCCCGGATGTCGACAGCCTGCGTATTCCACTCAAGTACCTGGCCAACCTGCTGACGGCGGGCGATGAAAAACCGGTCAAGCGTGCGCTTAAACGCTTGCTGGCAATGCGCGCCTACAAACGTTCCGAGCAAGTCGACGGGGTTCAGGACCTGCAAGTGTTGAAGGACGTCGGCCTGAGCGTGGCCCAGGTCGAGGAGATGTATCGCTACCTGGCGATCGCCAACTATGAAGACCGCTTTGTGGTACCGAGCGCGCACCGTGAAGACGCCATGAGTGACGCCTTTGCCGAACGCTCCGGTTGCGGCTTCAGTTTCGGCAGCGGCTGCAGCGGTAGCTCTGACACCAACATGTTCGGTGCGAAGAAAGCCAACCGCCGCGACATCCTGAAAACCGTCCAGTTGTGGGAGGAATGAGCATGCAAATTCTCAAAGTGATTTCGCTGCTGCTCGATTACCCGACCGAGACGCTGATTGGCGGTCGCGACGAACTGGAGAAAGCGATCATCCAGTCACGGGAAATCAGCCCTAAACAGCGCGGCGCGTTGTTCGAATTGCTCGAACTGATCTGCGCCAATGACCTGATGGATGGGCAGGAGCACTACGGTGCGCTGTTCGGCCGGGGTCGTTCGCTGTCGTTGCTGTTGTTTGAGCATGTGCACGGCGAGTCCCGCGACCGTGGTCAGGCGATGGTCGACATGATGGCGCAATACGAAGAAGCCGGTTTTGCCATCGGCGTCAAAGAGCTGCCCGATTACATCCCGCTGTACCTGGAGTTCCTGTCCACCCGCGAAGACATCGAGGCCCGCGAGGGCCTGGCGGATGTTTCGCACTTGCTGGCCTTGCTCGCGGCGCGCCTGGAAGAGCGTGAAAGCGCCTATGCCAGCTGCTTCCGGGCGCTGTTGCAAATCGCCGGGGCCGAGCCGCATCAAGCGGTCGCCGACCTGCGGGCGCAAGTCGCGGCGGAGCCTCGCGACGACTCTCTCGAAGCCCTCGACAAGATCTGGGAAGAGGAGGCCGTGGACTTCCTCCAGGCCGAACAGCAGGACCGTTGCAGTTCATTGCCTAGCGCACCGGGCAAGGCCCGTGAGGAAAGCGCGGTGCCGTTGCACTGGGTGGATTTTCAGCATGAAGGGTTGGCCGCCGCGCCAGCCAAGGAGGTCGGTAATGTCTAAATGGAATCTGTTGTTGTTCGGGATCTATCCCTACGTCGCTTTGGCCATTTGCCTGATTGGCAGTTGGGCACGCTTCGACCTGTCGCAATACAGCTGGAAGGCAGGTTCGAGCCAGATGCTCAATCAGCGCGGGATGCGCGTGGCGAGCAACCTCTTTCACGTTGGTGTGTTGTTCGTGCTGGCCGGGCATTTCGTCGGCCTGCTGACCCCAGCGTCTGTCTATCACCACGTGATCAGCACTGAGAACAAGCAGTTACTGGCCATGGTGTCCGGCGGGTTCTTTGGCCTGCTGTGCTTGATCGGCTTGCTGATGCTGGTCAATCGGCGGCTCACCGATCCTCGGGTACGTGCCACCTCCAGCCCTTCGGACATCCTGATTCTGCTGGTGCTGCTGGCGCAGTTACTGCTGGGGCTGCTGACGATTGCGGCGTCCACCGCGCATATGGATGGCTCGGTGATGGTGATGCTCGCCGATTGGGCGCAGAACACCGTGCTGTTGCGGCCGATGGAAGCGGCGGCGGCCATCGCGCCGGTCGGGCTGACCTACAAGCTGCACGTGTTTCTCGGTTTGACCCTGTTTGTGCTGTTCCCCTTCACCCGTCTCGTACACATGATCAGCGCACCGATCTGGTACCTGGGGCGTCGTTATCAAATCGTTCGTCAGAAGTACTGAGGAGACAATCATGTCAGGTGGATGTGGATGTGGTGGTGGTAACGGCGGCAGCGGTGGCTGCGGGTCTTCCAAAAAAGCCGAGGACGTTCTCGACATCGCGCCGGTCGCAGAGGCGCAGTTTGAAGCACTCCCGGTTGAGCCGGCGGCTGCCGATGACGCCCCGGCGCAGTTGATCGCCAGCAGCGAACAGGAGTGGCCGATCATCAGCGTCAATGAGGTATCGATCACCCCGGAGGCAATGGCCCAGGAGCTGCAATATCACCCGGCCGAAAGCCGCGAGGAAGCGGTGTACCTGGCCGCCCGGGCGCTGGTGATCCGCGAGTTGTTGCAGCAGCGCATTGCCGAACTCGGCGTGTCGATGGAGATTGGCGCTGGCGAGAACGAAGAAGAAGCGGCCACGCGCTTGTTGCTCGAACGCGAGGTACACGTACCGCAGTGCGACGAAGAAACCAGCCTGCGCTACTACGAAAACAATCGCGGGCGCTTTCACAGCGCACCGTTGCTGGCGGTTCGGCACATCCTCCTCGAGTGTGCGCCGGACGATGTCGAGGCGCGCGCCGTTGCGCATGATCAGGCGGAAGTTCTGCTGCAACGTCTGGAAGACTTTCCCGGCAGTTTCGCCGAGCTGGCCGTGAAGTATTCGGCCTGTCCGTCGAAGGCCCAGGGCGGTTCTCTGGGGCAAATCAGCAAGGGCCAGACCGTGCCCGAACTGGAACGTCAGCTGTTCACGCTGGCGCCGGGCCTGGCCAGTAAACCGCTGGAAAGTCGCTACGGCTGGCATGTGGTCAGTGTCGATCAGCGGATCGAAGGCATGCCGTTGCCCTATGAAGTGGTGTCGACAGCGATCCGCACGCAGTTGCAGCAAGGCGTCTGGCAAAAAGCGCTGGTGCAGTACCTGCAAACCCTGATCGGTGCGGCGGATATTCGCGGTATCCATTTGCAGGGCGCCGACTCACCGCTGGTGCAGTGAGCATCGTGGCAAACCGGGAGATGTGATGAACGCTGTAATGCAGGATGGCTTTGGACGGCAGATCGATTATCTGCGGATGTCGGTGACGGACCGTTGTGATTTTCGCTGTGTGTATTGCATGGCGAAAAACATGACCTTCCTGCCGCGTCAGCAGGTGCTCACGCTGGAAGAGTTGCAGCGTCTGGCAACGCTGTTCGTCGGGTTGGGCGTACGCAAAATTCGCCTGACCGGTGGCGAACCGCTGATTCGTCCGGGCATTGTCGAACTGTGCCGCAGCATCGCCGCGCTGCCCGGTTTGCGCGAACTGGTCATGACCAGCAACGGCTCGCAACTGAGTCGCCTGGCCCGGCCATTGGTGGAGGCGGGGGTCAAGCGGATGAACATCAGCCTCGATAGCCTGGACGGGCAGAAGTTTCGTGCGATCACCCGCATCGGCGATCTCGATCAGGTGCTCAACGGCATCGAAGCGGCGCGGGACGCGGGGTTTGAGCGGATCAAACTCAACTGCGTGGTGATGAAAGGGCGCAACTTCGATGAAGTCCCGGCGTTGGTGCAATACGCCATCGATCAGCGCATCGATATCAGTTTCATCGAAGAAATGCCGTTGGGCGACGTCGGGCGTTCCCGGGGCGAATCGTTTTGTTCAAGCGATGAAGTGCGGGCGCTGATCGCCAGCCAGCATCGGTTGCTCGACAGCACTGAAAACAGCGGCGGACCGGCGCGCTACGTGCGCCTGGAGCGCCATCCCGATACCCGAATCGGTTTTATTTCGCCCAACAGCCACAACTTCTGTGGCAGCTGTAATCGGGTGCGGATGACTGTTGAAGGGAAGCTGTTGCTGTGTCTGGGGCAGGACGATGCCCTGGATTTAAGAGGATTGCTGCGGCGTTATCCGCTGGATGACCAGCCGCTGATCAACGCGGTGCAGAAGGCCTTGCGCGGCAAGCCGTTGCGCCACGACTTCAGCCCCGAAGGGGAGGTGCAGATTGTTCGGTTCATGAACATGAGTGGGGGTTGAGCTGATCTTTAAAACACAGCAAATCCAATGTGGGAGCGAGCCTGCTCGCGATAGCGGTAGAACAGTCGACATCAATGTTGAATGTGCTGCAGTCATCGCGAGCAGGCTCGCTCCCACATTAGATTTTCTTTTGCCGTCATCGGACGTTTTTTTCACCGTCAAATCTTGATATCGATCAATTGCAGATCAGCCCTTTGTCCGTAGTCTTTACTGCATGTTGTGTTTTTTTGTCTATAAACATCTATATGTAGTATCTGGAGGCCGAATGCAGAGCACGCTGATCTCAGTTGGATGTAACCGCTTGCACAAGCGTGATGGCAGTCTGGTCGCCTTCGATGCAGACAAGATCCGTCAGGCGTTGATCGCTGCCGGCAAGGCAACCGGGGAGTACACCGAGGTTGAGGTTGAAGGTTTGCTTCAGGCGGTACTCGCCCGGCTGGACGGACTGCCAAGGCTGCATGTCGAGCAGATCCAGGATCGTGTCGAACGGGTATTGATGGACGCCGGTTTCTTCTTTGCCATGCGCGCCTACATCGTCTACCGCGAACAACACGGGCGTTTGCGTCGCGACCGCCGGACCATGGTCGAAGTGGCGACCTCGATGAACGAGTACCTGGACCGTGAAGACTGGCGAGTCCAGGCCAACGCCAATCAGGGGTATTCCCTGGGTGGGCTGGTGTTGAACGTATCCGGCAAGGTCACTGCCAATTACTGGCTGGACGAGGTGTACAGCGAGGCCATCGGCCAGGCCCACCGCGAGGCGGACTTGCATGTGCATGACCTCGACATGCTCGCCGGTTACTGCGCCGGGTGGTCGCTGCGCACCCTGTTGCACGAAGGGCTCAACGGTGTGCCGGGGCGTGTCGAAGCCGGTCCGCCGAAGCACTTGAGCAGCGCTTTGGGGCAGATGGTGAATTTCCTCGGCACCCTGCAAAACGAATGGGCCGGTGCTCAGGCATTCAGTTCGTTCGACACCTACCTGGCGCCTTATGTGCGCAAGGACCAGCTGAGTTATCAAGAGGTGCGCCAGGCGATCCAGGAGTTCATCTATAACCTCAACGTCCCGTCGCGCTGGGGCACCCAGACGCCTTTCACCAACCTGACTTTCGACTGGGTGTGCCCGCAGGATTTGCGTGAGCAGATACCTGTCATCGGCGGGGAGGAAATGCCGTTTGCCTATGGCGACCTGCAAGTCGAAATGGACCTGCTCAACCGCGCCTACATCGAGGTGATGCAGGCTGGCGATGCGAAAGGGCGAGTGTTCACCTTTCCGATCCCGACCTACAACATCACCCATGATTTTCCGTGGGACAGTGAAAACGCCGACCGCTTGTTCGAGATGACCGCGCGTTACGGCTTGCCTTACTTCCAGAACTTCCTCAATTCGGATCTGCAGCCCAATCAGGTGCGCTCGATGTGCTGCCGTTTGCAGCTGGATGTGCGCGAGTTGCTCAAGCGCGGTGGCGGTTTGTTCGGTTCGGCGGAACAGACCGGGTCGCTTGGTGTGGTCACCATCAACTGCGCCCGTTTGGGCTATGTGTTCAAGGGCAACACCAGTGGTTTGTTGCAGCGCCTGGACACGCTGATGGAGCTGGCGATGGAGAGTCTGGAGGTCAAGCGTAAAGTCATTCAGCATCACATGGACGCCGGTTTGTACCCTTACACCAAGCGTTACCTGGGCACCTTGCGCAACCATTTTTCCACCATCGGCCTCAACGGTCTGCATGAAATGCTGCGCAATTTCAGCGGCGACGAGGAGGGTATGCACACCGAACAGGGCCGCAAGTTTGCCCTGAATATGCTCGACCATGTACGCGCCACGTTGCTGCGTTTCCAGGAGGAAACCGGTCATCTCTATAACCTGGAAGCGACACCGGCAGAAGGCACCACTTACCGCTTCGCCAAGGAAGACCTCAAGCGCTATCCGGACATTCTCCAGGCCGGCAGTGTGCAGGCGCCGTATTACACCAACTCCTCGCAACTACCCGTGGGCTACACCGAAGACCCCTTCGAGGCCCTGGAACTTCAAGACGAGCTGCAATGCAAATACACCGGCGGCACGGTCCTGCACCTGTACATGGCCGAGCGAATTTCCTCGACCCAGGCCTGCAAGCAACTGGTGCGCAAAGCCCTTGGCCGCTTCCGCCTGCCGTACCTGACCGTGACCCCGACGTTCTCGATCTGCCCGGTGCACGGCTACCTCGATGGCGAGCATGAGTTCTGCCCCAAGTGCGACGAAGCACTGCTGCTGCAAGAGCAGAAGCTCGGCACCGTTCATTGATTTCGATCCACTCAACCGCAAGGAGCTTCACCATGACTGCATCACAAACACTGCCCCAGGCTCAACGTCAACGCTGCGAAGTCTGGACCCGGGTGATGGGTTATCACCGTCCTGTGTCGGCGTTCAATCCGGGTAAACAGTCGGAGCACCGCGAGCGGGTGCACTTCACTGAAAGCGCGGCACTGGCCGGGCGCCAATGAGTCGAATGCTTCGGGTCGGGGGCATGGTGCCCCTGACCACTATCGACTATCCGGGACAGCTCGCCTGCGTGCTGTTTTGCCAGGGTTGCGCCTGGCGTTGTCGTTATTGTCATAACCCGCAGCTGATTCCCCCTCGTGGCAGTGAGGAAGTGGATTGGCGGCGGGTGTTGGCATTTCTGCAACGTCGTCAGGACCTGCTTGATGCCGTGGTGTTCAGCGGTGGTGAACCGACTCTGCAGGACGGTTTGCTCGGTGCCATGGATGAAGTGCGGGACATGGGATTTCGCATCGGCTTGCACAGCGCCGGCATCAAGCCGGCGGCGTTCGCCAAGGCACTGACCGGCGCGGATTGGGTCGGTTTCGATGTCAAGGCGTTGCCCGAGGATTGCCAGGCCATCACCCGGGTCGAGGGAAGCGGAACCGCTAACTGGCGCAGCCTCGAGCATCTGCTGGCCAGTGGTGTCGACTACGAATGTCGCACCACGGTGCATTGGCATCTGTTCGAACCGGCGCGTCTGCTGATCCTGGCCAAACGCTTGAATGCGCTTGGCGTCAAACGCTTTGCCGTGCAACTGGTTCGCACCGAGCGGATGTTCGATCCGCTGTTGCCGAGCGTTTCGGCTCAAGCGTTGCTGCCAGAGTTGTGGGAGGCCATGCGCGAGTTGTTTCCAGCCTTCGTGTTGCGGGGATAACGGGGGCTGGGGAACTCAAGCCCAGCCCCAGAATTGCAACCACCAGCCAAATCCCACCATGCCTTCGGCCAGGAGCAGGCAAGCGATGGCGGACCCGCGTCGCACCTGGGAAAGACCTTCGCGACTCAGCCGTTTCCAACCCAGTAGCAGGCTCCAGCCCACCGCGGCCAATAGCAGACAGGCCCTGGCCGGTTGCACCCACTCCAGCAGCAGACCTTCATAACGCAGTAATTTGACGGTGGTGGCCGACAGCCCGAGAAACAGGCCGGCACCCCCCAGGGGCGTGAGTGTCAGCGCCAGGGGCCAATACAGTTTGCGATCTCGCGCCAGTCGGGCCGTCAGACGCAGAAGCAGCATCAAGGCCGTGCCGAGCACAATCGAACTCAAACTCAGGTAAGCGACGATGCTGAAACCGTCGAGCCAGCTGAAGCTGTCGTTGAGCTGCGGGTAATGGGTCAGCAGCCACCAGGGGGCGTTATCCTGCAAGGCCCAGAACTGGTTGTGTTCGACCAGCCACTGGGCCAGGGATTGTTTGAGGGCGACAAACCATGGGCTGACCGTCCACTGAAACGCGCCCATGGCCAAGCCAATCACGCCGAACAGCAGCAAGCGTGTATCCCAAGGGGATAGGGTCTGCGCTGTCGCGTGAAGAATCTCCTGATTGCTGGAGCGGGCGATCAGTTGAACGGCACCGCGTTGCCCGCTGCAGCGTCCGCAGGCGTGGCAATCACTGGCGCTTTGCAGGCGGCGGATATCGAGCAGGGGAGCGCAGTTGGGCGGCGGCAGGCGTGGTGCGGAATTTTCTAGCCAGCGTTGTTCGTCGACCTGAAAGTGCACGGGGGCCAGCCTTGCGAGCAGGGCGAAGACACCGCTGACCGGGCACAGGTAACGGCACCAGACTCGCTTGCCCCGGGCGAACAACAACCCGACGATGACCGCTGCGACGGTCGAACCGCCCAGAATCAACAGCGCGGCCTGGGCGTAGTCATAGACGCTGATCAATTGGCCGTAGAGGGTCGTCAGGCAGAACGCCAATGTTGGCCAGCCGCCCCAACGCAACCAGCGCGGCACACCCAGGCCTTTACCGTAATGGCTGGCCCATTCGCTGAGCGAACCTTCCGGGCACAGAACGCCACACCAGAGTCGGCCGAAGAACACCATCGACAGCAACACGAACGGCCACCAGATCCCCCAGAATAGAAACTGCGCGAGCAAGGTCAGGTTGTCGAGTATCCGTGCCTGGCTGTCTGGCAGCGGCAACAGCGCCGGGGTCACCAACAGCACCGCGTAAAACACTACAACAGCCCACTGCACCGCACGGATGACGGGCGCATGGCGACGCATCCCGTCGCCCAGGCGCTGGAGCCATCGATTGCGCCGGCTCAGGTCGGGCATGGCAGGTTTTCCGCAGTCCGTTGCCGTAGCCAGCCGCCGACCGCCAGCCAATAACCGATCCACACCAACAAGGTCAGGCCACTGGGGCTTGCCCGATAACCGGCGAACCCGGCAAGAAAACCACCCAATCCGTGGCTGTCGTTCAGCAACGTGCTGCTGTCCCAAAGCGCTTCGCCAACGAGGCTATAAACCACGCCCGGCAAATCCAGGGCGAGCAGTTGGCCGCCGATTCGTTCGGTGCCGCTGACCAGCAACGCTGCGCCGAGCATGAGCAGGATGACTTCGCTGATGGCAAAGAATCGCTGCCATGAAATGAATCGGCGACTGCTGTGCAGCAGCGTGATGGTCAGCGCCGACAGCACCAGTCCCAACACGCCGCCGACGGCAAACAAACCGAGCTGCGGACCTCGCAACCGGGCGCCGGCGCCATAGAGAAAAACCACTGTTTCGCTGCCTTCGCGGCTGATCGCGAGCATGGCCAGCAGTAATAGACCTGCGCCCCCTTGCCGAGCCAGGTGGCTATCGGCGTGTCGTCGCAAATCGTGGTTGAGGCTGCGTCCGTGGCGATGCATCCAGCCCACCATCTGCACCATCAACAGGCTTGCAACCAGTGCGAGTGCGGCCTGGAACCATTCGCTGGCCGACCCGCTCATGGCCTCACCGGCAAACAGAATCAACACCGCCAGCAGGCCCGAGAGCATCAACCCCAGCACCACACCTGCCCAGAGGAATTTGACCAGCCGATTACATTGGCCTTGCTGGCTGGCCCAAGCCTGGAGAATACCGATCACCAGCAACGCCTCGACGCTTTCGCGCCAGACGATGAACATTGATTGATTCATGGAAGCTCCGTGCTCTGCAGGTTATTTCGCGAGGATGCCGCCCTCGGGCAATTGCGGATTGAACTCGTCGAAAAAGGGGTAGTGACCGGGCCTTAGGGGGTGGATGACCACGAAGGTTGTCACGCCCGGCGACAAGACTTTTTCAACCCGCAACGGCGTGCTCTCGAACTCGGCCGGACCTTGGCCGACGTTCTTCAGAACGATCTTGAAGCGTTGTCCGGCTGGCACCTCCAGCAAGGCAGGCGTGAAGTGGCCATCGCGAAGGCTCAGCTCAAAGCTGGGTAACTGGGCATAAGCCGTCACTGGCACAACGGCTCCGGCGAGGATCAGCCAGGCAATGCGCAGGCGCTTCATTCAATAACCGCCTTTTTTACCGATGCCGGCGTAGATGAATTCGTAGTGCAGTTCGCAGCGTTCGAACCAGGGCGCTACACCGGTTTCCTTATCGGTATGGCGCCCAAGGGAGCCGTGACCGCCAGGTGGCAGGACGGTGAAGGTCAGCCGATATTTACCCGGTCCCAGCAGCTTCACATTGTCGCCATAGTGCGGGCCATCATTGGCGACCATGGCATGGAAGTCGCCCTTGATTTCGTCCGGGTTGCCCGCTCTGCTCAAGTTGAACGAGACATTGAGGTAAGGCACGAAACTGCCTTCCTGAAAGCCTTGGCGATTGTCCGCGGTGGCCCGAATGTCAGCTTCCAGGTGGACG
The DNA here is from genome assembly GCF_050280605.1 of Pseudomonas sp. NPDC089918. NCBI lineage: Bacteria > Pseudomonadati > Pseudomonadota > Gammaproteobacteria > Pseudomonadales > Pseudomonadaceae > Pseudomonas > Pseudomonas sp. NPDC089918. Next base: position 169,549 of record NZ_JBNNVP010000003.1, read on the forward strand.
TCGGAATCCGCGGTGGCGCGCATCATCCCCGCAGGTGCCATTTCTATCGGCTGCAAATACACCGCCCCGACTTCCAGCCCGGGACACAACTGTGGTTCCCCGATCGGGTATTCCTTGGCGTGAGCCAGCGGCGATAGCAAGAGCAGGGCGAGTGATAGCGAAAAAGGGGTACGCATAATAGCTTCCTGAACACTGACGAGTAGGAGCCCGAGTCTAGGAAGCTTTGCTGCGAACAATAATGATTGTTATCAAGTTTTGAGCAATTAAACGGTTGGCTCGTCACGTTGGCGAAATCGCTGGGCGCGCTCAACGCTGTGGGTCATCTGTGCCGCCGCATGAACGGTCAAGGGATGTTGGGTAAAACCGGGTCTGGGGGAAATGTAGTCGGCCATTTTCCGGGCAATGGCGAGCTGACGTTCCGAACCTTCTGCCAGCAGCGCGATGACCAGGTTTTCCAAGGCAATCACCCGGACACGCAAGTGAACCAGCTCGGCGTTGGTCAAGGCGGGCGGGGCGGTAAACGCCTCGCCATCGATGGATGTTGCGGCGTTTTGATCGTCCCATGTCGACAGGGTTGGATGGTCCGGGGCCCCAACGCTTGGGAAAGGATTTTTATTGAGCATGAGCGACGTCTCCAGGTCTGTTCAGCCGTAGAAGCTTAGCTGCAGGATCGCGATGGGGGAGGGAAGTCGCTTGATGTCGATTCTTGATATGTATCAAGGCTGGCATTGCGCAAGGGCTGTAGGTTGGAAAAGCGCCACTCAATGATCGGAGATCGGCATGGCCAAGAATTTCCCCGTCAACCCCAAGCACCCCGAACGGATCTGTTGGGGATGCGACCTGTATTGTCCGGCGAAGTCCCTGGCGTGCGGCAATGGTTCCGAACGGACGATGCATCCGGCGGAGATGTTTGGAGAGGATTGGCACCTGCCTGGTGACTGGGGCCTTGATGCGGTCATTACTACAGACAAGGTGGTGGATGACTTCCAGTCATTGCCCGATGATGCGCTGCACGCAAAGCGTTGATCCGTTTTTTGTAGGGGGCAGCGGTGCGTCGATCGCCGCACCGCTGCCCCCTACAGGCTGCGCGATATCAAGCGTGGGTGATGGAAAGGTCGCTGATGATGCACACCGAACCGTCTTCGGGGTCGGTGGTGTCGGAGTAGTCGATCTGGTTGTACACACCGCCGTGGAAGGCCAGCGTTTTCGTGTCCCAGGTGTTGTCGAGGCGCATGATTGCGGAGGTCGATTTGACCCCGTTACAGCTCGCCGAAACGGAGACCGCGCCGCTCGAATTGGCGTGAATGTTGATTTTGAACAGTGCCCCGAGCGGCACGTCTTCCAGAACCGTCGTGTTCACCGGGTCTTCTTGAAGATAACTCGACCGGAACCCCATGGTGATTCGACCTTTGTTCCAAAACACTTTCACCGGTGGTCGCTCTGAACCCTGCACATGAATCTGGCCGATCACGACCTTCTGCAGCGAGTTGACCTTCGTCAGGCGCATTTCTTGTCGATTCCAGTGGTCAGCAGCGCTGGCGAACAGCCAATAACCCGGCTCTTTCCACTCGCAGCGAGTCCGGTGCGTGCTTTTGCTCGAAGCGCCGAGCGTCGGCGCCGTCATTTGCAGCGAACCATCTGGAAGCATCGAAATGACTTCCGGGCATTCAAGCAGTGCCCGCCAGCCGATGAGCTCAAGTGCGATGGGGTTGGTCTCGGAGATCGGAAGCGGTGTAGCGATTGTGTAGTTGCTGATATCTACGGTCATGGTCATTTTCCTTAATTCATGTTGATGTCACCTTTTGCTCCGTTGAGCCTTTCGTTTGATGTAGGCCTACATCCCACTGCCCACTCAGTGAATGGGCAGAAGTGATGCTTTCGTTGTTGCTCGCGTTCCGGGTCATGTATCCGTTCGGTCAGCGCCTCGTCCGCCGTCGCAGATCTAAAGAGCGGTGCGACTTTCGATCCTTGAAAATAAAAGTAGCAGTGCTTATATTTAATGTAAATAGCACTGCTAATAATATTTTGGTTGGGCGTAGAAACACCTGCGCTAGGCGCAATGCTGGTCACTTAAGAGAGTCTTGAGTCAGTGAGAAACCTGTGGCGAGGGAGGCATGCTCGCGCTTGAGTGCGCAGCACTCACAAAATCCGGTGATTGTTATCGGATTTTTGGGGCCGCTACGCAGCCCAGCGTCGGAACGCAGCCCGGAGCAAGCTCGCTCGCCACAAAGGTAGGCTTAACTGTCGGGTTACTTCGCCTTGGCGTTTTTAATGTCGCTTATGATTTGCTGCGCAATAGCTTCAACCTGCTCTTTGGTCATGGCTGACATGACACCCTCCCACGCAGACGATGACGTGTCATAGGTCCGGGTGCCAATCAGACGCCCAGACTTCAAGTCTGAATAATCTGCGCTTGAGTTCACCCAGGCGTTACCGACCATCACGCCCGCGCCGTAGCGCGCACCGGGCGTCAGGTATCGAAAGTTGGTCACGTTGATCTTGATGTCCACACCGTCTTTGTCAGAGGGGCTTGATGCCTGAGTCTCAGTAAGGCTGTAGCCCGCTCGAGTAGCTTCGTTTTGCAGGGCCGCATTCCATTCTTGCTTTAAGCGAGGCCAGTCTTCGTTCTGCTGAACCTTGCTATTCCCTTGGAAGTTAACGACCAGGTTTTGCTTGGCTGATTCCTGGATTGCCAGCGTTTCAGTGCCGCCACTTTTTACGGAAGCTGCACAGCCGCTCAGCAGCGAGATGGCAATGGCGCATGACAGGGAGAACAAAAGCTTAGGGTTTTTCATTGAATTTCCGTATCCATAAAGAGTGGGTTGCCTTCATAAAACTGCTGACCGTCGCCAGTCCGGGCACATCATTGCGTATACATCGCCCACCGGGCATGTGAACGTCAATCAGCGGGCAAACATTCCCCACCAGAACACGTGGCCCAGGATCACGATTTGCTGTTCCTGGATTTCTGCAAAGGTGTAGTCCTCATCCGGATGCTCGTCGCGATTGAAGCTGCGCAGGCGGATGCCCGTCGGCAGGCGGTAAACCTGCTTCACCCGTAGCTGACCGTTGTGGTTGATGGCGTACATGTCGCCGTCAACGATATCGCCCAGTGAGCTCTTGCCGACGTTGATGCCCACGGTTGCGCCGTCACGCAGCACTGGCAGCATGCTGTTGCCGCTGACAACCACGCACTTCGCGTTGCTGAACTGAACGCTGTTATGGCGAAGGTCCTTCTTGAAAAAGCGCAGCCGGGCAGTGTCGCTCTCCTCAATCACGAAACGGCCTGATCCGGCCGCCAGTTCCACTTCACGGAGGAAGGGAACGTAGACCTCATCGTCATCCAGGGGAGTGTCGTCATCCCAAGGCTGGATGTCCGACATCAATACGCTTGGCTGGATGCGCTCGGAAGACTGGACGCTTGCAACCGTCGACATCAGGCGTGGGCTCACTTCGCTGGCATCGAAGCGCAAGGCTTTTGCCAGTTTCAGGAGTGCCTCGACGTTCAGTGGAACCTTGCCGGTTGCGTACTGACTGAAGGCGCTTTGGCCAGACCATCCGCAGACCTCGGCCACATCCGCTTGAGTGAGATTTGATCCAGCCGCTTTGGCGGCAGACTTTCGCTGGTCGTAAATAGCCTTGAGCCTTGTGCTCTCGGCGATTTCTTCAGGGGTAAGTGGGCGGCGTGTTTTCATGGCGACAAGAGTATTAGCAGAACTGATATTTCTGCAAGTAGCGCTGCTAGTAGTTTCTAGCTCACGAAAGTAATTCTGCTGTGATGCATGGGGGGTGTCTGGGCGGTAATGATCTCGTCATGGTTATGACGAAAATTTCAATATTGAAATATGTCTCAATTTTACATACCTTGACCTTGCCTGACGATGAGACCGGCGCGTCTCACGACTTCAATCACAACAAGGGCTCGAGATGAACAACAACAAAAAAGCTTCGCAACTGCCTCCCGCCGCCGTCGATGTGCTGGTCGTCGGTAACGGCCCGGTAGGGGCGACAATCGCGGCGCTGCTCGGCCGCTATGGAGTAAAGACACTGGTATTGGACAAGACCCATGAGGTCCTGCTAATGCCTCGTGCCATTGCTCTGGACAACGAGGCGCTTCGCATCCTGCAACTCGCCGGATTGTCGGAAGATGCTTTCGAGAAGATCGTTATCCCTGAAGTGAAGATGCACTCCCCGGTCCTCGGGCAATTCAGTCGGGCCAACACCGCCGGGTGCATCGACGGCCACCCCAAACTGGTGACGTTCTATCAACCCGACCTCGAACACGCGATGCGTAAACAGGTCTGCGGGCTGAAGTCAGTGACCAGCCTGGGTGGCTTCGAGCTCGAGAATCTGGTCGAGGAATCGGATTGTGTCGTCGCCTCCGTGCGGGATCAGGACGGCCATCTGCATTTCATTCGTGCCCGATACCTGGTCGGTGCGGATGGTGCCAGCTCCAGGGTCAGGGCCTTGATCGGCCAGGAATTCGAAGGACAAACCTATGCAGAGGATTGGCTGATTGTCGATGTAAAAAACCGGCATAAGTCCGCCATTGATCACGTTGAGTTTCTCTGTGATCCAAAGCGCCCAACGCCGCACATGCCCGCTCCCGGCGGAAGGGAGCGTTGGGAGTTCATGCTGCACCCAGGCGAATCCCGGGAAGAGCTGGAAAGCCCGGAAAGCATCGCCCGGCTGATTGCGCCATGGATCAATCCGCAGGAGCTGGAAATCGAGCGCAAGGCCGTGTATCGATTCCACGCACGTTGCTGCAACAGATTCAGCAAGGGGCGAACTTTTCTTGTCGGGGATGCAGCCCACATTACTCCCCCCTTTGTTGGGCAAGGTCTCGTAGCGGGGCTTCGAGATGGCGCCAACCTCGCCTGGAAACTGGCCTGGGTCCTTCACGGCCAAGCCGCGCCTTCAGTACTCGATACCTATGACGTAGAGCGCCGCCCCCATGCCCAGGCGATGATCAATCTGGCAAAACTCATGGGCCGTCTGGTGATGCCAAGAAACAAGGTCGCCGCTTTCTTCATCCACGGAATGATGCGCGCGCTGGCGTTGACTCCCGCTTCCAGAAAGTACTTCGAACAACTGGACATCAAACCGAAGAACATCTTCAAAAACGGTCTGTTCATGCGTCATCGTCGTGGCGACAAACTGGTGCGTGGCAGCCTGTTTCCCCAGGCCTGGGTTCGCAACACGCAACAGCAGATCCAGCTGAGCGACGATGCGCTTGGACACAACCTGACCCTGGTCGGATTCGGTGTCGACCCGTTGGCACTGCTGAGCGCCACCGAGGTCTTTTCCTGGACAAGGATGGGAGGTCACTTCTTGCAGATAGGGTCCTGCGGTCAGCGCTCCGACAGCGCTTGCGACTTCATCGAAGACTTGAACCATGACATCCTGCCGCTGGCTGCCAAAGGCACGCTCGTCGCGATCCGCCCCGACGGTATCATCATGCACCACGCTCCCGGCGCGGAGGCAGGCAGCCTGGTTCGAGACTGCCTGATCCTGATGGGTAGCGCCGATTCCACGGCCGACAGCGTTTCCATTACCATCAACGAGCCTCCTCGATTAAGAGCGTGAAGATGCCTTCCCCCATTTTTCCTTCAGAAGCAACTGAGCAAGAGCCTCTCACTCGAGGCCACAAGAAGCGGGAACGCACCCGTCGCGGCCTGGTGGAAGCGGCGTTGCGTCTGGTCGCACGCAAGGAAGTGGGGGAGATTGCACTGCTCGATGTCGCCGCGGAGGCCGCGGTTTCCAACGGAACCATCTACAACTATTTTCGAACGCGTGACGAAGTCCTCGAGGCGGTTGGCATCGCCATGGCGAGCGAGTTCTCCGATGCCATTTCCGCCCTGAGCTCGGACGTACACTGCGGTGCACAGCGGCTTTCGATAGGCGTGCGCATGTTCATCTGCCGGGCCGCGTACGACCATCAATGGGCTAACGCACTGCTGCGCATCATCCATTCCGATCAGACCATGCGCTCGCGCTTGGCCGCCCATGTGCTGGGCGACTTGCGTGAAGGGCTGCGCGCGGGGACTTTCGCTTATGAAGACGAAGGGATCGCCCTGGACATGGTCGTATCGTGCACAACCGGAGCCATGCGTTCGGTTGTCGAAGGGCGTGTGGTGGCGGAGCACGATCTGCGGGTTGCCGAGATGATTCTCAAGGCGCTGGGCGTAACACCTGCCAGAGCCAAGAAAATCGCTGGTAAGCCGCTACCCTGATGTCATCCTCGACCCGCTAGGCCTCAATGCCGATAAGAAGGACTTTCTGGCTTCGTGCATTCCCCGTAGCAGCTGCCGAAGGCTGCGTTCGATCGTGCGCGATCGCAAAATCAGGCGCTGTGGTGTTACGGCTTGACCTGAACATGCGTGTTCATTTGTGTCGATTCTGAAGGGCCTTCATTGACTTTGATGTCGCTCGCGATGCCCAGAATTTATAAGGCGCATAACGGTTTTTATCGAAGGAAAGCTTTTTAATCAAAAAACGTTGTTGACTGCGAATGAACACGCGTGTTCAATTGGGCCATAAGGTAATCCTGGAGAGAGAACCGTGGAATCCCTGAATCCAACACAGCGCCGTATTCATCAAGCCGCCTTTCGCCTGTTCGCTGAAAGAGGCACCACACAAGTGAACATTCTTGACCTCGCACAAGAGGCAGGCGTGGCGCGCGGAACGGTCTATAGCAACATCGACAACATGGAAAGCCTGTTCGAGGCAGTCGCCAGCCATCTCGCCAAGGAGATGCATGAGCGCGTCAACAAGAGCTTCAATTCCCTTTCTGATCCGGCTCAGCGCCTTGCCAATGGCATTCGATTGTTCATTCGTCGAGCGCACGAAGACTCTCAATGGGGGGCGTTCATCCATAAATTCGCCATGAGCAATGCTTCGTTGCGCGAAATGTTCAGCAGCCAAGCGACGACCGATCTTCTGGGCGGACTGTCCAGTGGGCGGTACACGTTTGAAAAGGGGCAATTGCTCTCGGTACTGACGCTGATATCGAGCAGTGTCCTGGGCTCGATTTTCCTGGTGCTGGAAGGCCACAGAACCTGGCGCGAATCGGGCTCTGACACGGCCGAGCTGGTGCTGCGGGCATTGGGCGTACCGCCCGAAGAGGCTAGAGCGCTGGCGACCACCGAGTTGCCAGCACTGCCTTCCCTCGACTGATTCATTAACCGAGTCAACCAGACATCCCTGGATTTTCAGGGGTGCGGGGACGGCTTTACCCTGAAAACCGGAAAACAAGAACAATGACCCACAAAAATGAAATGCCCCGGTTAGCGACACCACAACCTGCCCGGCATCCGCAACCGACGGTGAAGGCCCAGGATCTGACCCACCTGATCTTTCAACGGCCGGACTTGAACGAGGCGGCGCGGTTCCTGACCGACTTCGGCCTGTCGGTAAGTCAGCAGGACGCCGATACGCTTTACCTGCGCGCCACCGTCCCCACTGCATATTGTTACCGTGTCCATCGTGCAGAACATGCACGTTTTGTCGGGTTCGGACTGGCCGTCCAGTCGCTCAAGGATCTGGAGAAACTGACGCGCATCCCAGGCGCGTCATTGGTAGAAAAATCAGAACATCCTGGTGGTGGGTATTGCGTCAAACTCACCGATCCTTCCGGCTTCATCGTGGAAGCTGTTTGCGACCAGACGGCAGGTGTAACGCTGGGACACAGAGCTCCTCTTTCCTGGAATCTGGCGCAGGAGCAACCGCGAATCAACGCCACGCAGCGCCCGCCGATCGCTCCGGCTGAAGTCCTCAAGCTGGGCCACATCGTCATCGAAGTGGCCGACTACCAGGCGACCTGTGCCTGGTATGCGAAGCATTTCGGGTTGATTCCCAGCGATGTGCAGGTACTCCCCGATGGCACACCTATTGTCACCTTTATGCGCCTTGACCTTGGTGACACTCCTGCGGATCACCATACGCTCGCGATAGCGCAAGGGTTCATGGCGACCTATAGCCATAGCGCCTATGAGGTCGTCGATGCAGACGCTGTGGGCATGGGGCAGCGCGTCCTGCGCGAGCGCGGTTGGGTGCACTCATGGGGCATCGGCCGACACATTCTGGGCAGTCAGATCTTCGATTACTGGCAAGACCCTTGGGGCGATAAGCACGAGCATTACTGCGACGGGGATATTTTCACGGCTGCACAGCCTACGGGCATTCATCCCGTGAGCCCCGAGGCAATGGCGCAGTGGGGGCAGCGCATGCCCAAGCGTTTTACAAAACCGAAGATGAGCCTGGCCAATCTGCGCGCGCTGTTGCGCAACCTGCGACGCAGTCCGGACTTGAGCATTCGCAAGTTGATAACACTCATGCGGATGTTCGGGTAGAGCTGCCGCCATGTCAGGCAATGCAACCAGGTATGGCCGTCGGGATGTGCTCAAAGCCGGCGCCTTGATCGCCGGCGGCTCGTTGGTCTACAGCGTTGCCAGCCCCCTCTCAGAACAACACCACAGTTCTCGCGCCGCCGAGCGCGGGACAAACGCCGCTCCAGGAGTACCTTCAATGTCTGCTGTACACGTAGTCCGCTTCGAATTTCAGAACGGTATCCACTGGGGCGTGCTGCGCCAGGGCCGTATCACGGTGGTGCCCGGTGCTTTTGAAACCACCGGTGATTTCATTAGCCAGAACAGTATCGGCGACCTCGCTCAATTGAAAGGTACGGAGCTTGCGGAGGGCGAAGTGAAACTGCTGTCGCCGGTGACCCGTAACCAGCAGTTCGTCTGCCAGGGCGCCAATTACCGTCAGCACATGATCGAGTCGGGCATGGACCCGGATGCGAAGAAATTCAACATGATCTTCACCAAGGCGACGAGTTGCCTGGTGGCGGCTGACAGCGACCTGATCAAGCCGCGCACCGTGCGCTTCCTCGACTACGAGATCGAACTGGGGCTGGTGATGAAACGCTCGATCAACGGCGCTGTTGCTGTCACCGACGCCAATCTGCATGAGTTCATCGCAGGCGTTGTCATCGTCAACGACTACTCGGCTCGTGACATTCAGATTCCTCAGATGCAGTTCTATAAGGGCAAGAGCTTTCGTACTTTCGGTCCGGTCGGCCCGTACCTCTGCCTTCTGGATGCCACGAACATTCGTTACCTGAAAGAGCTGCAACTGCGCCTGACGGTCAACGACCAGGTGCGACAGAACGACAGCACGGCCAACCTGGTTTACGGCCCCGCTGAAACCCTGACTGAACTCTCTGCCTTGCAGGATCTCGCCGCTGGAGACCTGATCGCCACCGGTACGCCTGCTGGCTGTGCGCTCACGGTACCTTCGCCTGGCAAACAGCGTATTGCAGCCCTGATGCCAGAAGCCACCAAATGGAAGCTTTTCCTCAAGGCGCAGGAAGGTCGGACGCAATATCTCAAGCCAGGTGACGTGGTTGAGGCGCGCATTCGCAGCGCCGATGGTGTGATCGACCTCGGCGTGCAACGCAACCGAGTCGTGGAGGAAGCCTGATGGTTGTGCAGACGCTGAGTGACATCGAAAGCCTCGAACAAGTCCCCCTGTCGGAACGTGGCCTGGCATCCAGCACTTATGAAGCGCTGCGACAGGCAGCCCGGTGCTCCCCCCAGGCACCGGCGCTTAGCTTCTTCGCCGATGCCGCCGATTTCAAGCGCACCTACAAATGGAACTACTCCCAGCTCTTCGCCGATATCACCCGCGCGGCGAATGCCTTCGATGACCTGGGTATAAAGCCGGGCGAGGTGCTTGCCTTTATCTTGCCCAATCTGCCGGAAACCCATTTCACGATATGGGGCGGGGAGGCGGCAGGCATCGTCATGGCGATTAATCCTCTGCTCGAGGCCAAGCAGATAGCTGGCTTGCTGGATGCTGCGAAGGCATCCGTGGTGGTGACGCTCGCGCCGACGGCGGGCAGCGATCTGTGGCCCAAACTGGCTTCGCAACTGGATCAGTTACCCTCGGTCAGGTCTGTCGTGTGGGTCAGCATGGAGCCCTATGTCGCCGAACCCGTGCGTGGGGCCCTGAAAGCAGCGGCGCTGAAGGAACGAGACTTACACCGAGATATTGCGATCCACGATTGGCAATCGCTGATGAGTACTCAGCCGCACACACACCTGAAGAGCGGTCGGCAAATCCGCCAGGATGAGTGCTCCTCCTACATCTGTACGGGCGGCACCACCGGGCTCCCCAAGATCGCCGCGCGTAGCCATGGCTCTGAAGTGTTCAATGCATGGGCCGTAGCCGCTCATTTGCAGCCACGCAGTGGTGGCCAGGTCATCTTTTGTGGCCTGCCGCTGTTTCATGTCAATGGACAACTGGTGACGGGGCTGGTGCCTTGGACTCAGGGCGACCATGTGATCCTCGGCACGCCTCATGGCTATCGTGGCGAGGGGGTGATCCCGCGATTCTGGGAGATGGTCGAGCACTTCGGTATCAACCTCTTTTCCGGCGTGCCAACTGTCTATGCCGCACTTCTGCAAAATGAATGGCAGGGCTGCGACCTGTCCAGTCTTCGCTATGCAATGTGTGGCGCCGCACCCATGCCGGCTGAGCTTTTCCGGGAGTTCGAGCGCCGGACCGGGCTAAAGATCCTTGAAGGTTACGGTCTGACGGAGGGCACCTGCGTTTCCTCAATCAATCCGCCCCATGGCGAGCGCCGTATCGGCTCCATCGGGATACGGATCGCCTACCAGAATATGCGCGCGGTCGTGCTCGATGATTCTGGAGAGTATCTGCGCGACGCCAACGTGGATGAGATCGGCCTCATCACGATCAGTGGCCCGAATGTCTTCGATGGCTACCTGGAGGCGCGTCATAACCAGGGCCTTTGGATCGATATCGACGGTCAGCGCTGGCTGAATACCGGCGATTTGGGTCGTGAGGATGCACAGGGGTACTTCTGGCTGACCGGACGCAAGAAGGAGTTGATCATTCGCGGCGGCCACAACATCGATCCCAAGCAAATCGAGGAGGCTCTGCAGGCGCATCCCGCCGTCGCCTTGGCCGCTGCAATCGGTAGCCCCAATGCCTACTCGGGCGAGGTGCCAGTCGCCTACGTTCAACTGCGCCCCGGTCAAGTTTGCAATGCCGAAGAGCTTGAGGCATTCGCTCATCTCAATATCAGCGAGCGGGCAGCAGTCCCCAAGCGCATTGAAATTCTCGAGGCGTTGCCACTGACTGCCGTGGGCAAGATATTCAAGCCCGCCTTGCAACAGCGGGAGATTGCCAAAGTAGTCCAGGAAGAAGTGGAACGCCTGGGGCTTTCGAATATTGCTGTTGAGGTCGTGCAGGACAATCGCCGTGGGCATGTCGCCTGCATCCGGGCCGGAACTGCCCAAGAAGTCCTGGCTCCGCTTTTGGGGCGTTATAGCTTTCAAACCGAGTGGCTTAATTGAGTCTCTGATTCGCATCTGTAATCGCGGCAGTCGTGCCCTGGTGTTGTTCAGTCAGGGCCTTTTACACAACTTCGATCAATTCCAACCGGCACTGAAAAGTGCACAGGAAGGCGAAGCCTTGCCTGCGTGCAATCAATAAAAACAATAAACAAGAGGTGGACAATGAAACTGAATAGCCGTGTGATCCCGTGTCTCTCTGCTCAGCGAAAGTATGCTGTCTGGATTAAGGTCACCAGTGCCATGGCCCTGCTCAGCGCCTCTTCTATTGCAGGTGCCAATGGCATTGCTCTAAACGAACAAAGTGCAAGCAGTGCGGGAACTGCTTATGCGGGAAGGTCGTCTTCCGCGCTGGACGCCAGCACCCTCTATGGAAATCCTGCTGGCCTGACCAAGTTGAAGCGCAGTGAGATTTCCGGCGGCGCCGCGATCGTTTCGGTGAGCGACGACATCAGTGATGCGCAGAGTAGTGCCGAAGGAACGAACAAGGGGGACTCGGTGCCTTTGGGCGTCGTGCCCTTCGCCTATATGTCGACACCGCTTGATGAGCGTCTTTCGGTGGGGCTGGGCCTCTATGCCCCGAGTGGTCTGATCAATGATTATGAGGGCTCTTTTCAGGGGCGCTACCATGGCTCCTACAGCACGACCAAGGAGATAACCCTGCAGCCTACCGTTGCCTATCGGATCAATGATTACGTGTCTATTGGGGGTGGACCGACCCTGAACCGTTTCAATGCAAAGCTTCAGAATTACATGGCAACTGGCGCCCTGAACAACGGCCAGGACACACTGGTTACCATCAAAGGCGATGACACGGCGATTGGCTACAACGTCGGACTCTTGGTCGACTTTAATGAGGCAACCCGTTGGGGGGTTACCTATCACTCGAAGGTGAACTATCAGCTCAAAGGGCAAACTGAGGTTTCCGGCTCCCCGAGCGTTATCCCGCTGGACGGAAAGTATGACACCAAGATAGATCTTACGATGCCCGAATCAGTGGATACGTCCATCACCCATCGATTCAATAGTCGCTGGACCGGATACCTGGGGACCACCTGGACACGCTGGAGCCGGATTCAGAAGATCGAAGCAATCAACAGCGGTGTTTCCGCCATGGGCCAGGCTGCTGGCCTGGGGCGTGTGGCCGAAGAGATGAACTGGCATGACACCTGGTCCACCGCGGTTGGCGCATCTTATCAATTGAACCCGCAATGGCTGATACGCGCAGGCTATGCCTATGATCAGACGCCCGTTGGGAATGCCGACCGCAGTGTGCGCGTTCCGGTCGGGAATCGCCAGGCCGTGACCTTGGGCGGCGCTTATTCGCCGACTGCCGATCTGACGTTAGACTTTGCGTATGGCTATCTCTGGGATTCAAAAGCCTCAGTACAGCATTCGAACAACTCCGGACTTCAACCGGAATACAGTGCCAACTACAAAAATAGTGCGAATGGAATTTCAGTGCAGGCAACCTATCGGTACTGATCGACACGACTCCATTTTTGCAAGTCTTGCACCTTTAATCGAAAAGCAACTATCCCGACGGGGCGTGATGCAGTTCTGCCTGTCAGTCAGTACCCATTGCCGCGACTACTTTTGCGACAGTGAGTGGGTTTTGCTCTGCCACCAGCAGCAACGACTGCGGCACAGGGCTTTGCGGGTGCTGCGGCTCCTGCAGGCCGGCCAGCCGAAAACCGGCCATGTCCAGAGCATTGAGCCAACTGGACAGCGTTCGGAAGTACCACGGCATGGGTTGCCACTGCCCCTTGAACCCAGCGAAGGTCTCCTCACGCCAACCATCTTGATAGCCGCCCGCCGCCGCGGTCCACGGATGCAGCGTCTGGATCACCAGCGTGCCACCAGGGACGAGCAGGGCGTTCATGGCCGTGAGCAGGGGAATGATGTCCTGGTGCAACAGGGCGAAGTTGGCGCAGATCAGGTCGTAGTTGCTGCCAATGTCTACCTTCGCCTCCACCAACTCTTCATAGCTCGCCAAATGCACCCGCGAAGAGCCCGCCGCCCGCGCCGCCTCGACCAGCGCTGCATCGCCATCCACACCAACCGCCTGGATGGCGTGGTCAGCCAGGGCACGCAACAGCCAGCCCTCGCCGCAGCCCAGGTCGAGCACGTGCTCGGGTTGGCGGCCGAGTACCGCCAGCAGGATGGCCTGGTCGGTGACTTTCAGGCGACTTTCGATGGTGCCGGTACGGATGGCCTCGATCCAGGATTGGGCGTTGTGGTGCCAGCTCTGGAGGAGGGTGGATTCGGGGGCGGGCATTTCGATGTCCGGAGTCATGGGTTAGATGGAAGGATAGGACAAGTGCTGGCAGGTCGCAGAAGCGTTGTCGCGAACCATGGAGGCCATCAACCATTGTCCCGTTACCCGAACCTCTGCCATCATTCAAGAACTCACACGCCGAGCAGGACATATGAACCGTCGTAAAAAAATAAAGCAGTTATTAAAGGCTCACGCAAAAAAGGCCAGCGCCAAATTGGCACCGCCCAGTAAGTCTAAATACATCAGTAAAGCTGACCGATTGAAACTGGCTGCTGAACCCAGTCTGGACTCGATCATTTCCCCTGAGAGCTGATCCAGGTATTTTTTTGGGTCGATACGTGTGCGGCAGGTCGGGGCGAGCCATGGCCCTGGTCGCATAAATTTGAAATGCATGGCGTGACTCGACAGAATCGCGCCCCGATCCGGCCAAAGGTTTCGGACGTTCGTGGTGAAAAGGGGCTGCTGTTGAACGAACACACATTGTCCATGCGCCTGGAACGCGTCGCGGCGCATGTACCAGCAGATGCGCGCCTGGCCGATATCGGCTCGGATCACGGCTATCTGCCGGTGGCGTTGATGCGCCGTGGCGCCATCGCGGCGGCGGTGGCTGGCGAGGTGGCATTGACGCCGTTGCGCTCGGCCGAACGCACTGTGCGCGAGAACGGCCTGGACCAGTGGATCACCGTGCGCCTGGCCAATGGCCTGGCGGCGATCGAGCCAGAAGACGGGATCACGGCGATCAGCATCTGTGGCATGGGCGGCGAGACGATCCGCGACATCCTCGACAACGGCAAGGCGCGCCTGAGCGGCCGTGAGCGACTGATCCTGCAGCCCAACGGTGGCGAGCAGCCATTGCGCCAATGGCTGATGGAGAATGGCTACCGTATCCTCTGCGAGGAAGTGCTGCGGGAAAACCGCTTCTACTACGAGATCATCGTCGCCGAGCGCGTCGGGCCGGTGCTGTATACCGCCGAGGAGTTGTACTTCGGCCCACTGCAGATGCAGGCACGCAGCCCGGCGTTCCTGATCAAGTGGCAGCGCATTCTGCGCCACAAGCAACAGACGCTGACCAGCTTCGCCCGGGCTCGGCAGGTCGTGCCCGAGGAAAAGGTGCAAGACATCGCCCGGCAAGCCCGGTGGATCACCGAGCTGCTGGCTTGAACACGCTCCAGCGGCTGTACGAAAAGTCACCGAGCGAGGGATTGGTCATCCCTGCAATTATCTTGGGAGCGCCTGGTTCGGGACTACGCTAAAGCTATGCTGATCCTCGATCAATTGTGACCTGTTCGCGCTGCGTCCGTCCCTGGAGCGCCCAATGCCACCCATCACCGCGCGCCTGGTGACGCTGTTTGTGCTTTGCCTGACGTTTGAAGTGCCAGCCCAGACCAACGCTTGCCCAGCTGGCGAAAAAGAAGTGTGCCTGAACGGCTGCATCTGCCTGCCAGACCTGGAGCCGATGCTCGGCTCCCTGCCTGATGACGTCCACCAGATCGCGGCACCTGCCCTGGCGCTATGGCTGACCCAAGCCCGCGCTGATGCAGCCAGCGCCGGCATCCAACCCATTCCTGCGCACATCCGCGAGCAACTGCTGCGCTGGTACGACCCCAGCGTCCTCGATGCCGCGCACTACAAAGTTAGCGACAACGGCCAATTCAACGCCGCGACTGCCATGCTGCAAAACCCCGATGTCGGAGCCGTGACGCTGATCGACATCATCCTCTTCCGGGACGCTCAAACCGCAGAACAGAACATCGCGCTCTGGGCTCACGAGTTAAAGCATGTGCAGCAGTATCAGGAGTGGGGGGTAGAAGGATTTGCCCAGCGCTATACACAGGATTTCAATGCTGTAGAGGCGCCGGCTTATGCCATACAGGCTGAGGTCAGGCGGTCGTTGCGCGAAGGGCTTATTGAAAAATAGCGATGCACACTTATTCGGCGAATTGACGTGTGCATGAATATGCACATATAGTCATCCGCATGACGAACCGAATTTCCATACGTTCCCGGGCAATTGATGCCGCAATCGACTCTCTCGATGGAGCTTTCTTCAAAGCTCTGTGCGAGCCGTCGCGGGTAGCTGTACTCAAGCGAGTCATGCAATTGGGGCGTGCGGATATCGCCGAGATTGCCGAGGGGTTGCCTCAAGAGCGTTCTGTGGTATCTCGCCATCTGCAAGTGCTCTCCGAGGCGGGCATCGTCCGTGCTACCAAGGTCAGCCGGCAGATGTTTTACGAGGTGGATGGAGCGGCGGTGGTGACACGGCTCGAAGGCATTCTCCAACACATGAAGAGTCTGGCCCCGTTCTGCTGCCCTGGTGCGCCAGCGTAGTTTTTTTATTATCTGTATATATGCATGAGTGCGCATACATGAATGTAAAAACTGGGCCCATGGACGTCATCGTTATCGGTGCGGGCCAAGCCGGGCTCGCGTGTGGTTGGCATCTGCGGCAGCAGAACCTCAGGTTTCTCATTCTGGATGCCGAGAGCCAGCCAGGTGGAAACTGGCGCAACTACTACGACAGCCTGAGACTTTTTTCCCCTGCTGCTTACTCATCGTTACCTGGGATGCCCTTTCCAGCTGACGCCAGGCATTATCCGCTACGCGATGAAGTCGTACGTTATTTGGAGCAGTACGCGGACGCTTTCCAGCTACCCATTCGGCAGAACATACGAGTCCAGAAAGTGCGCAGGAAGCACGGACTATTTTTGCTTCAGGCATCGGATGGTCAGTGTTTCTGCTCCAAAGCATTGATCGTTTGCACCGGAGGATTCAATCAGCCGTTCATCCCCAACATTCAGGGGCTGGAAAGTTTTCGCGGGCAACGTTTACACAGTGCTGATTACCGAAATGTCGACGGCTTCAGTGATCAACGAGTAGTGGTCATAGGAGCGGCCAACTCAGCGGTACAAATTGCCCATGAGTTGGCTCAAGTCAGCAGCGTCGTATTGGCGACAAGGGAGTCGATCCGGTTATTTCCGCAAAAGATCCTCGGTGTGGATTTTCATGCTTGGCTCAAGTGGACAGGGATAGAGAAGACTCGTTGGCTGAATGATCAAAGTACTCCTGTACTGGATGATGGCGCCTATCGTCGAGCCATGAAGCAGGGTCTTTTTGAGCGCAGGCCGATGTTCACGCAGGTAACGTCAACGGGCGTGCTCTGGGCCGATGGCCAACATGCTGAAGTGGACAGTTTGATTTTCGCGACCGGATTTCGTCCAAACCTTGGTTTTTTGGCAGGTCTGCACAGGGAGGCCAACGGAAACCTTGCTCAGCGCAATGGGCAGGCGGAGCACGTACCGGGTTTGTATTTTGTGGGATTGCCGAAACAGCGCAACTTTGCTTCGGCCACCCTCAGAGGCGTTGGGCCAGATGCTTCTCACATCATTCCCAGCTTGATGCGTTTCATTCACGATGCATCGTCGATGGATTCTTGGTACCGCTGACTTTCAAACGTTTTGTAGAGCAAGGCCCCGCTCTTCGAAATTACTGAGGGCGGAGCAGGTGAGCATTACTGTCGATGATGGTTTGGACTATTTCCACCGAGCCATTAATGGCGAATTGCGCGCCCATGCATACCAGAAGGAAACCCATCAGCCGTGATATGGCATCAATGCCTGACTGTCCCATTATTCTCATGATTATTCCTGAGCCAAGCAGGCATACCCAAAGGATAAGAGCGGTAAACAGGAAGATTAACGGAGGGGCTGTTAATAAGACCCAGGCAGGAAATAACGTACTGTGTTTGATAGTGGCGGCGGAGCTTATGATCATCGCAATGGTGCCAGGTCCGGCCGTACTGGGCATGGCCAGCGGGATGAAGGCAAAGTTCGGTTGTTCGGTTGCGCCATTGCTGGAAGCAGAGTGTTGAAGAGGCGGCGGAAACAGCATCTTCAAGCCCATGATGATGAGAATTCCGCCACCGGCCATACGCAAGCCCGGTATGGAGATGCTAAATGCATCCATAACAAACGCGCCTACATAGTAAGTGAACGTCATGATCAGAAAGACATAGAATGACGTCAGAAAAGCCTGTGACTTTTTTTCCTTGTGGCTCAGCCCCTTACTCAAGGCGAGAAACAGCGCAACTGTGGTGGGAGGGTTAGTCAACGGCAGCAGCGCCAGTAACCCAAGTCCGATTGCATTGAACAGATCTGTCATGTCGAACTCAAGTCCTGTTGTTCGAGGCCACGTTTGTCGGCGAACGTCGTTAGCGTGAAGTTTTGACCTTCAGGACTTCGGTATAAATGGCATCGACCGTCTGACCCACTTGGAGTTTTTTCATCCTTTCCTGAAGCTCCGGGTCTTCGACTTTCAGGACCGTCGCTTTTCCCTCCGGCGGAAGCAAGGTCACCTCATGCTGTTTCAAGTCAATGCGAGTGATCTTGGACGTGACCTTGACCTGGCGAACCGCTTCACCTCCGGGATTGGGATTGTCCTTGGTGGCGCGGATGGACATGGATTCATTAGTGACGCCCGATGCACCGCCAACATCGGTATCAAGCTTATAAGCGACCGAGCGAATCACATGAATATCGACCGTGTCGCCGACTTTCAAATTGTGCAGGTTTTTGGCCTGGTCGGTGAGCTGGATGGGCACTGGATTCTTGTCGCGATCTTCGATGGTGACCTGGTAGTTGGCGGGGTCAACGGCCAGTACGCGTGAAACGATGTGACCTTCCATGGCACTGCTGCCCAACGGTATATCGGCGGCATGGGCCGTCAGGCAGGCGGTTAAGAGGAGTGAGGCGAGGGCAACGGC
This sequence comes from Pseudomonas sp. NPDC089918, assembly GCF_050280605.1. Taxonomy (NCBI): domain Bacteria; kingdom Pseudomonadati; phylum Pseudomonadota; class Gammaproteobacteria; order Pseudomonadales; family Pseudomonadaceae; genus Pseudomonas; species Pseudomonas sp. NPDC089918. Next base: position 187,967 of record NZ_JBNNVP010000003.1, read on the forward strand.
GCGGATTGGTTTCATGGGTCTGCTTTTCCATAGATGGTTGACAGAACGAATCCAGGGATCGCTAGAGCCTTGCTCTGGACAATCGCTTCGATATCCGAGAGTGGACCGATCACCGCGGTTTTTCCAGTATGGCGGGCAAAATCGCAGTCTGCTTGGACCTGCGGACCATTGCCGTGGGCGATCACCAGTTGGTTGCCGGATGGACCTTGGCGATCTGTTTGATGGCGATCCGAATGTTGGCGCTGGTTGTCACCCCCGGCGGAGCAGGGCGCAACGCCGATACGCATAATTCAGTCTTCTCGGCGAAGGCTTTGCACTGATCACATGAGCGTATCTACCTCGCATCTGTGGTCGGAGACGTGGCGTCGTAGGGTAGGGATGCGGAAAGGACGGAAAAGATACGGAAGCGATACAGAAATGGTGCAACAGAAATCGGGAACCCCAGAAACGACAAAGCCCTGAATAATCAGGGCTTTGTCGGTACAAATATGGCGGAGGCGATGGGATTCGAACTCATGGACCTGTTACAGTCGACGGTTTTCAAGACCGTTGCCTTAAACCACTCGGCCACACCTCCGTTTGCGTTGCGGGCGCCATAATACCTGAATGAAACACACTGTCAAACTCTCTGCATGGCTTGTTACAGAGCGTCTGTTATGATCTTTGCGACTGAACGTTTCAAACCCAACAGGAGTGTCGCCATGCGCGAACAGGATTACGCAGTTAATAACAGCGTGCAGGCTGAGCAGCTAGAGGTTAGCCGCGTCCTGCGCAACACTTACGGCTTACTCGCCCTCACCCTCGCATTCAGCGGCGTGATGGCGTTTGTCGCGCAGCAGATGCGTGTCGGCTACCCGAATATCTTCGTGGTGCTGATCGGCTTCTACGGCCTTTTCTTTCTCACCAACAAACTCCGTGATTCGGCATGGGGCCTGGTTTCTGCGTTCGCGCTGACCGGTTTCATGGGTTTCCTGCTCGGCCCGATTCTCAACCGTTACCTGGGTATGCAGGGCGGCGCGGAAGTCGTCAGCTCGGCCTTCGCGATGACCGCGCTGGTGTTTGGCGGCCTGTCGGCTTATGTGCTGATCACCCGTAAGGACATGAGTTTCCTCGGTGGTTTCATCACCGCCGGTTTCTTTGTGCTGCTGGGCGCGACTCTGGCGAGCTTGTTCTTCCAGATCAGCGGTCTGCAACTGGCGATCAGCGCAGGTTTCGTGCTGTTCTCCTCGGTGTGCATTCTGTTCCAGACCAGTGCCATCATTCACGGCGGCGAGCGCAACTACATCATGGCGACCATCAGCCTGTATGTATCGATCTACAACCTGTTCGTCAGCTTGCTGCAACTGTTCGGCATCATGAGCCGCGATGATTGATCGCCAGCCTTGAGTAAAAAACCCGCTTCGGCGGGTTTTTTATTGTCTGTGATTTGGCTCAGCGTTGGTTTTGATCAGGTTCGTGGCAACACACGCAGAGTTTGTTGCCGTCGGGGTCGCGCATATAGGCGCCGAAGTAATCGGGATGGTAGTGCGGACGCAGACCCGGCGGCCCTTCGCAGGATCCACCATGAGCCATGGCCAGTGCGTGACAGCGGTTGACGATCTCGTGGCTCGGCGCAAGCAGGGCGATCATCTGCCCATTCCCTGGTGTGGCCGGCTGTTCGTCGAACGCAGTACCAATGACGAACAGCGGACGCGGTGCATTCTTGCTCATCCATGCAGCCCAGGGTTTGCCGGGATCGCAAAATTTCATCTGCAGCTGCAGTGCATCCATGATCGGTTGGTAGAACGCTAATGCACGATCGAAATCGGTGATGCCGATAAAAACGTGAGACAACATTCACCTGCTCCTTATTCGGCCACAATGATGCTGCCATCAGCCTGTTGCCGATAAATGGTGTAGGGCAGCAGCATGGTGTCGAGAACGCCGGAAATCACTACGTCGATCAGTACAAAGGGCGTGCCGTTGTTGTATTTGTACTCATCAATGCCCGGGCCTGGAGGCGCATGCAGACTGCAAAAATCATACGTCACGCCGCTATAGATCCGTGGAACCGCACCGCAGTAGGTTTTCCGTTCCTTGAGACTCTTCGCCGCTGCCTCGTCACTGCGCACCACGGTCTGAAACGTGCCGCAACCAGTGAGTATCATTACCGCCAGTAACATGACTTGAGTTTTCATACCGCCAATCCTTCGCCGGAAAAACCCCAATCTACCCTTTTACGAACAAAACAGCACTCAAGCCATCGGTGGCAGCCGGCGCTTGACCGGGGTCTTCTTGACGATGGCGGTGTTGGTTTCGGCGTGGCTGTTGAGGCGATCGAGGAGGGTGTCCAGTTGTTCCATCGAGCGCACATGCAGGCGGGCGATAAAGCAGTCATCGCCAGTGACTTTGTCGCACTCGGTGAATTCGGGGATGGCCTGAATCTGTCGCTCCACTTCCTGTAACTGGCCCGGCAATGGGCGAATGCGGACGATGGCCTGGAGTTGGTAGCCAAAGCATTTGGGGTCGATCTCGACGGTGTAGCCCTTGAGCACGCCACGTTCTTCGAGGCGGCGCAGGCGCTCGGCGACACTGGGCGAGGACAGGCCGCTGATCTGTGCCAGGGCCTTGAGCGAGCGGCGTGAATCTTCCATCAACGCGCTAATCAGCACTTGGTCGATGTCGTCGGTCATGGCGAATCCCCTGTTAGGCAATCGGTTGAATAAGCCTTGATAAAAAAGGCAGAAGCCGAGTTTAGCCTGCTTTTTGCGCTGGAGAAGCCCCCAAATGGATTGGCATACTTTGGGCTCAAATACAGGAGGTGGATGATGGACAAAACATTACGTCGTGGCTCATTCGAAATGACCGCCGCCATGCTGATTTCCGGGACCATCGGTTGGTTCGTGCTGGTGTCCGGGCAACCGGTACTGGACGTGGTGTTCTGGCGCTGCGTGTTCGGTGCCGCCACCTTATTGCTGATCTGCGCGGCGTTCGGCTTTCTGCGTCCTGGCATTTTGACGTCCACCACTTTTTTGCTGGCCGTACTGAGTGGTGTGGCGATTGTCGGCAACTGGGTGCTGTTGTTCGCGTCTTACTCTCGCGCCTCGATTGCCATTGGCACGGCGGTTTATAACGTACAGCCATTCATGCTGGTGGGGCTGGCGGCGTTGTTCCTGGGGGAGAAGATCACCCTGCAGAAGTTGTTCTGGCTGGGCATTTCGTTTCTAGGCATGCTGGCGATTGTCAGCGCACATGGTGAGCAGGGTGAGGGTGGCAACGATTACCTGATGGGGATTGGTCTGGCGCTAGGGGCTGCCTTTCTGTACGCGATTGCCGCGTTGATCATCAAACGCCTGACCGGCACACCACCGCATCTGATCGCATTGATCCAGGTGTGCACCGGCATGCTATTGCTCGCGCCCTTTGCGCACTTCTCGGCGATACCGCAAACGCCCGATGCCTGGGCCAGTCTGGTGACCCTGGGCATCGTGCATACCGGTTTGATGTATGTGCTGCTTTACGGCGCGATTCAAAAACTGCCGACAGCGCTGACCGGCGCGTTGTCGTTCATCTATCCGATTGCGGCGATTTTCGTTGACTGGTTCGCCTTCGGCCATCGCCTGGAGCCGCTGCAATGGATCGGTGTTGCCGCGATTCTGTTGGCCGCCGCCGGGATGCAACAGGGTTGGAGCCTGAAGCTTCGGCGGGTGGCGGCGCAGTGAACAGGCCTCAGAAAATGTAGTCAGTGGTCAGGAAACTCGAGTTGCGTCCGCTGATGATCTCGCTGAGAAGCTCTTTGCTGCTCTCCTGGAACTTGGTCGCCACCAGGGTCCGAATCGAAAACACCCGCAGCGCATCGTGCACCGACAGCGTGCCCTCGGCGGAGTTCTTGCGACCGTTGAACGGATAGGTGTCCGGACCGCGCTGGCACTGGGCGTTGAGGTTGATCCGGCCGACCTGGTTGGCGAAGGTGTCCACCAGCCTGCCGACCGCCACCGGGTTGGTGCCGAAGATGCTCAGTTGCTGGCCGAAGTCGGACTCCAGGACGTAATCGATCACGGTGTCCAGATGACGGTAAGGCACGATCGGCACGACCGGGCCGAACTGTTCTTCCTGGTAGACGCGCATCTGCGGTGTCACCGGGTACAACACGGCCGGGTAGAAGAACGATGCGCGGGACTCACCGCCATTGGGGTTGACCACGGCTGCGCCTTTGCTGACCGCGTCCGCCACCAGAGTGTGCAGATAATCGACCTTGCCTGATTCCGGCAATGGCGTCAGGGCCACGCCACTGTCCCACGGCATGCCGGGTTTGAGGCTGGCGAGTTTGGCGTTGAATTTCTCGATGAACGCCTCGACCACGTCTTCGTGGACGAAGAGGATTTTCAGCGCAGTGCAGCGCTGGCCGTTGAACGACAGGGAACCGGTGACGGCTTCGTTCACGGCATTGTCCAGATCGACCTCAGGCAGAACGATGCCGGGGTTCTTCGCATCCAGGCCCAGCGCTGCGCGCAGGCGGTGAGGCCTTGGGTGGAGTTTTTTCAGGTCGCTGGCGGCCTTGTTGGTGCCGATGAACGCAAAGATATCGATCTTGCCGCTGGCCATCAGTGCGCTGACCGTCTCGCGGCCGCTGCCGTAGATAACGTTGATGACACCGGCCGGGAAGCTGTCGCGAAAGGCTTCCAGCAACGGGCGAATCAACAGCACCCCAAGCTTGGCCGGCTTGAACACCACGGTGTTGCCCATGATCAGCGCGGGAATCAGCGTGGTGAAGGTTTCGTTCAGCGGGTAATTGTAAGGCCCCATGCACAACGCCACGCCCAACGGCACGCGGCGGATCTGGCCGAGAGTGTCCTGCTCCAGTTCGAAGCGACTGGACCGGCGGTCGAGTTCCTTGAGGGCATTGATGGTGTCGACGATGTAATCGCAGGTGCGGTCGAACTCTTTTTCCGAGTCCTTGAGGTTTTTACCGATCTCCCACATCAGCAACTTGACCACCGCCTCGCGCTGTTCGCGCATGCGAGCCAGGAAGGTTTCGACGTGCTGGATGCGCTCGGCCACGCGCATGGTCGGCCACAGGCCCTGGCCGCGGTCGTAGGCGCGGACGGCGGCGTCGAGCGCGGTCAGTGCAGTATTGGCATCAAGCAGCGGCGTGCTGCCGAGGATCACCTGTTCATCACCATTCGCACCGCTCAGGTACACCGGGCTGCGGACTTGAGCGAGGGGCCCGGACCAGGTTTTCAGTTCGCCATCGACCAGATACTCGCGCTGCTCGGTCGGGCCGTTGAGGCGGTACTTTTCCGGGACGTTGTCGGCAGTGGGAAACAGGTTGCCAAGGATTTGTGCTGTGGTCATATCGCTACCCCGTCTGGATTGGGTGATGCACTGATGAATCGTTTTAGCAGACCTCGGACTCGCTTGTCATGGCTCATCTTATGATTTTTTTGCTCGGCGTTATGGATCGCGAATCTGTCGGCAGCTGCTACGGGTCGATCTTTTGCCCTGAAAACACACAAGTAACGATCCCCCGGTTAAACTTCACGCTCTTTCTCAAAGGAGTTCATATGAGTTATTACCAGCCGGGCATTCTCGCCACCCCTGTTCCGCCTCAAGCTCGTCATATGTTCTTCGCCCTTGAATCCGCCGAGGCACTGCCGGCTGCGCTGGATAACCTGATGCGCCTGGTGGACGGCAAGTCGGCTGTAGTCGGTTTCGGTGAATCCCTGGTCAAGGCGCTGCACGCGCAGATCGACGGGCTGCGCGCCTTTCCTGCGCTGGTCGGTGTCGGTGTCGACAACCCCTCGACCCAACACGCGCTCTGGTGCTGGCTGCACGGTGTTGACCGTGGCGAACTGCTCAATCGCAGCCGTGCGCTCGAAGCCGCGCTGGCACCGGCCCTGCGTCTGGTGCAGATGATCGAAACCTTCCGCCACATGACCGGGCACGACCTGACCGGTTACGAAGACGGCACCGAAAACCCTCACGATGAAGCCGCTGTCGCCGCTGCATTGTTGAGCGACGGCGCGGACGGTCTGGTCGGTGGCAGCTTCGCCGCGATCCAGCAGTGGCAGCATGATTTGAAAGGTTTCCACGCGTTGCCGCCCCATGAGAAAGACAACATCATGGGCCGTCGCCTGAGCGACAACGAAGAACTCGATGACGCGCCGATCTCTGCCCACGTCAAGCGCACCGCCCAGGAAAGCTTCACACCTGAAGCCTTCGTGGTCCGTCGCTCGATGCCGTGGATCGAAGGCGAGCATGCCGGCCTGATGTTCCTGGCCTTCGGTTTTTCCCTCGATGCCTTCGAATCCCAGTTGCGGCGCATGAGCGGTCTGGAAGACGGCATTACCGACGGCCTGTATCGCATCAGCCGACCGATCACCGGCGGTTACTACTGGTGCCCACCGCTCAAGGACGGTCGCCTTGACCTGCGCGCACTGCGTGTCGGCTAAACCTCGGGTAAAGTCGGACACGCCGATGCTGGTTCTGCCTTGGTTGAAGCCTTGAGCGACGATTACTGGCAAGTCCGTCTGCGCGCCACTCGCAGACACGAACGCGGCATCTACCCGTGGCCCTACCTCTCAGGACTCACCTGAAACCTGTAGGAGCTGACGAGTGAAACGAGGCTGCGATCTTTTGATGTTGTTTTTAAAGAGCAAGATCAAAAGATCGCAGCCTCGTTTCACTCGACAGCTCCTACACAGCTCCTACACAGCTCCTACACAGCTCCTACACAGCTCCTACACAGCTCCTACACAGCTCCTACAAGTCCTTGTCAGGAAAAGCCCAAAAGAGTACAAATGTACTCCATGACGACTTTAACTCCCCGCCGTACCGCCATCCTGACCTTCATCCGCGATCGAATCGCCGAACACGGTCAGCCCCCGAGCCTCGCTGAGATCAGCGAGGCCTTTGGCTTCGCCTCCCGCAGCGTGGCGCGCAAGCATGTGCTGGCGCTGACCGAGGCCGGTTTCATCGAGGTTAATCCGCATCAGGCGCGCGGCATTCGGCTGTTGAATCAACCGCCGCGGCCCGAGCTGCTGGACGTTCCGGTACTCGGTCGAGTGGCGGCCGGTGCGCCGATCGGTGCCGATGCCGAAGTCCACAGCCGTTTGCTGCTTGATCCGTCGATCTTCTCGCGGCTACCGGATTACATGCTGCGGGTGCAGGGCGATTCGATGATCGAGGACGGTATTCTCGACGGCGATCTGGTGGGCGTGCGGCGCAATCCCGAAGCGGTCAACGGCCAGATCGTCGTGGCGCGGCTCGACGGCGAAGTCACCATCAAGCGTTTCGAGCGGGTCGGCGATTCTGTTCGCCTGTTACCGCGCAATCCGGCTTACAAGCCGATCATTGTTCGAGCCGATCAGGATCTGGCCATCGAAGGCGTGTTCTGCGGTCTGGTGAGGCAAGGGTAATGGGCGCCGTCGTTGCGTTGGATACGCTGTTCAATGGCGGCCAGGTCTGGAAGGGCCGGCCTGCGCCACCGGCCGTCAGCCCGCAACCCACGGGGCATGCCGCGCTGGATGCGGCATTGCCCACAGGTGGTTGGCCGGAGGCGGCGCTGACTGAAATCCTGCTGGCCGGGCAGGGCGTGGGTGAGTTGCAACTGGTGTGGCCAGCGCTGGCGCGGCTGTCGGCGGCAGGTGAGCGCATCGTGCTGGTGGCGCCGCCTTACGTGCCGTATCCCCAGGCCTGGCAGAACGCCGGGGTCGATCTGCGGCAACTGTCGATCATCCAGGCCAGCGAGCGCGATGCGCTGTGGGCGGCGGAACAATGCCTGCGTTCGGGCAGTTGCGGGGCGGTGTTGTGCTGGCCGCACAAAGCCGACGATCGGGCATTGCGACGTTTGCAGGTGGCGGCGGAAACCGGTCAGACCCTAGCGTTCGCCTACCGCTCGATCAGTGAGGCCATCAACCCGTCGCCAGCGGCCCTGCGCATCGCCATCGACGCCAAACCTGCGCAATTGCGAGTGCTCAAGTGCCGGGGCGGGCTGGCCCGTTCGGCGCCGATTGCCTTTGCCATCGGGCATTGAGGTTGCCATGCGCTGGGTTTGCATTCTCTTCCCGCAATTGGCGCTGGACGCGGTACTGCGTCAGCGCCCCGACCCCGATGAGCCGCTGGCGCTGCTGACCGGCCCAGCCCAGCGTCGGGTGCTGCAAGCGGTCAACGGTTCGGCGCGGGCGCTGGGCTTGCGTCCCGGCCAGTCGATGACCGCCGCTCAGGCCCTGAGCAAAGGGTTTGTCACCGCCGAATACGACGCCGCGGAGATCGAGCACTGGCAGCAGTTCCTGGCTGCCTGGGCCTATCGGTTCAGCTCTCAGGTCAGCGTGCATTATCCGCGCGCCGTGGTGTTTGAAATCGAATCCAGCCTGGGCTTGTTCGGGCCTTGGCCGCAGTTCGAGGCGCGGTTGCGGGCGGAACTTGGCGAACTGGGGTTTCGTCACCGGATTGTCGCCGCGCCCAACCCGGTGGCGGCGCGGGTGCTGGCCAATGTTTATGACGGTCTGGTGGTGCCGGACAATGATGCTTTGCAGCACCATCTCGGGCAGTTGCCCGTCGACCGGATCGCCCTGGAGCCAAGTGTTGCCACGGCACTGTCGCGCATGGGGCTGCGCACCTTGAGTCAGGTGCAGGCGCTGCCACGGCATAGCCTGGCCCGGCGTTTCGAAGCCCAGGTGCTCAAGCATCTGGACACCCTGTTCGGTTTACGACAGCTGGCGCTGGCGTTTTACCTGCCGCCGGACCGTTTCGATGTGCGCATCGAGCTCAACTTCGATGTGCAATCCCATCAGGCATTGCTGTTTCCATTGCGCAGGCTGACCGGCGATCTGGCGGCGTTCCTCTGCGGACGCGACAGCGGTGTGCAGCGTTTTGACCTGCACCTGGAGCACGCCGGGTTGCCAGACACGCTGATCAAGGTCGGCCTGCTCAGCGCCGAGCGCGATCCGGCGATGCTGTTCGAACTGGCCCGGGGGAGGCTGGAGCAGGTTCAGGTCGAGGCGCCGGTGCGCGGTTTTCGTCTGAGCGCTGAAGACTTGCCGACCTTTGTGCCCCAGTACCAGGAGTTATTCGACGATCGTCCGCAGCAATCCTTGCCGTGGGAACAATTGCGCGAACGCTTGCGCGCGCGATTGGGAGATGACGCGGTGCAAGGCTTGCGGTTCCAGGCCGATCACCGGCCCGAATGCGCGTGGCAGACCAGTGTCAACAGCCAGACCTGTGAGGCATTGCCTGCCGTGCAACGTCCGGGCTGGTTGCTGACGGAGCCGCAGGCAGTACACGAAGGTTCGACGCGCATCCTCATGGGGCCGGAACGCATCGAGTCGGGCTGGTGGGACGGCGACGACGTGCGCCGCGATTATTACCTGATCGAAACCCGTTCCGGCCAGCAGGGCTGGGCCTATCGGGCGGTGGGCGAAGGCGGTCCGTTGTGGCTGCAAGGCTGGTTCGCATGAGTGTCGACTATGCCGAACTGCACTGCCTGTCGAACTTCAGTTTCCAGCGCGGTGCCTCCAGTGCGCTTGAGCTTTTTCAACGGGCGAAAAAGCAGGGCTATCAGGCGCTGGCGATTACCGACGAATGTACCTTGGCGGGTATCGTCCGCGCCTGGCAGGCGGCCAAGGCCGTGGAATTGCCGCTGATCATCGGCAGTGAAATACGCATCGAAGACGGACCGAAACTGGTGCTGCTGGTGGAAAGCCTCGAGGGTTACCAAGCCCTGTGCCGACTGATTACCCGCGCCAGACGCCGTACGCAGAAAGGCCAGTATCAGGTGCTGCGGGAGGATTTCGGCGAGCCGTTGCCGGGGCTGTTGGTGTTGTGGGTGCCGGACGCCGTCGATGACGTTGAGCAGGGCCGCTGGCTGAAGCAGACCTTTGCCGAGCGCCTGTGGCTGAGCGTTCAGTTACATCGCGGGCAGGACGACACCCGGCGACTGGCGGCGCTGCTGACCCTGGCGCGGGAACTGCGGATCCCGGCGGTGGCCAGCGGCGATGTGCACATGCACGCCCGCGGCCGGCGTGCCTTGCAGGACACCATGACCGCGATTCGTCATCACTTGCCGGTGGCCGAGGCCGGGTTGCGTCTGCACCCTAACGGCGAACGGCATTTGCGCAGCCTCGACGCCTTGCGCGAACTCTATCCGCGGGCACTGCTCGACGAAACGCTGAACATCGCCCGGCGCTGCACGTTCGACCTCGGTCAGTTGCGTTATCAATATCCCCGGGAGCTGGTGCCCGACGGTCACTCGGCTACGTCCTGGCTGCGGGAGCTGGTTGAAAAGGGTGTTCGGTGGCGCTGGGAAAAAGGCCCTAAAGCCGAGGTGTTGGCGCAGATCGACAAGGAGCTGCAACTGATTGCCGAGTTGGGGTACGAAAGTTATTTCCTGACGGTTCACGACATTGTGAATTTCGCCCGCAAGCAACACATTCTCTGTCAGGGGCGCGGTTCTGCCGCCAACTCGGCGGTGTGCTATGTGCTGGGGATCACGGAGATCGACCCGGAGCGGAGCACGCTGCTGTTCGAGCGTTTTCTCTCCAAAGAGCGCAACGAGCCGCCAGACATTGACGTCGATTTCGAGCACGAGCGGCGTGAAGAAGTCCTGCAATACGTGTTTCAGCGTTATGGTCGGACCCGTGCGGCGCTGACGGCGGTGGTCAGCACTTACCACGGTGCCGGCGCAGTCCGCGACGTGGCCAAGGCACTGGGTTTGCCGCCGGATCAGGTCAACGCCCTGGCCGACTGCTGCGGCCACTGGAGTGATCAGGTGCCTCCCGTCGAGCGCCTGCGTGAAGGCGGTTTTGATCCCGATAGCCCGGTGTTGCGCCGGGTGTTGAGCCTGACGGGGCAGTTGATCGGTTTCCCCCGGCACCTGTCCCAGCACCCTGGCGGTTTCGTGATTTCCGAGCAGCCCCTGGACAGCCTGGTGCCGGTGGAAAACGCCGCCATGGCCGAGCGCACCATCATCCAGTGGGACAAGGACGATCTGGATGCGGTCGGGCTGCTCAAGGTCGATATTCTGGCGCTGGGCATGCTCAGCGCGATTCGCCGTTGTTTCGATCTGCTGCGTCGGCACCGTGGCCGGGACCTGAGTCTGGCAACGGTGCCGGCCGAAGACCCGCAAACCTACGAGATGATCGGACGTGCCGATACCATCGGGGTGTTCCAGATTGAATCCCGGGCTCAGATGTCGATGCTGCCAAGGCTCAAGCCCACGACCTTCTATGACCTGGTGATTGAGGTGGCAATCGTTCGTCCGGGGCCGATTCAGGGCGGGATGGTGCATCCCTATCTGCGGCGGCGTAAGGGCGAAGAAGAGGTGATCTACCCATCGAAAGAACTCGAAGCGGTGCTGGAGCGTACGTTGGGCGTGCCGCTGTTCCAGGAACAGGTGATGCAGATCGCGATTGTCGCCGCCGACTACAGCCCCGGCGAGGCCGATCAATTGCGCCGCTCCATGGCCGCCTGGAAACGCCACGGCGGACTGGAACCGCACAAGGAACGCCTGGCGGACGGGATGAAGAAAAACGGCTACACGGCGGAATTCGCCGCGCAGATCTTCGAGCAGATCAAAGGCTTTGGCAATTACGGCTTTCCCGAATCCCACGCCGCCAGTTTCGCCTTGCTGACCTATGCCAGTTGCTGGTTGAAATGCCACGAGCCGGCAGCCTTCGCCTGTGCGCTGATCAACAGCTGGCCCATGGGTTTCTACAGCCCGGACCAGATTCTCCAAGACGCCCGCCGACATGATTTGCAGATTCGTCCGGTGGACGTGCGGGCCAGTGACTGGGATTGCAGCCTGGAACCGATCACCGGCGCGCAGCCGGCCATTCGCATGGGGTTGCGGATGATCAAAGGCTTTCGCGAGGACGATGCCAGGCGTATTGAAAACGCACGGTCAAAAGGGGCGTTTGCCGACATCGCCGACCTAGGTGAACGGGCACGACTTGATGCCCGCGCTCAGGAACAACTGGCCGATGCCGGTGCATTGCGCGGGCTGGCCGGTGACCGGCATCGGGCGCGCTGGGAAGTGGCGGGGGTGCAGAAGCAGCTCGGCTTGTTTGCCGGTTTGCCGAGCCAGGAAGAGCCGACGGTGTCTCTGCCCAAACCCACCGTGGGCGAGGACCTGCAAGCCGACTACAACAGTGTCGGCACCACCCTCGGCCCGCATCCGCTGGCATTGCTGCGGGGTGAATTGAAAGCCCGGCGTTGCCGCAGTTCGAAAGAACTTATGGATGTCGAGCACGGCCGACCGGTCAGCGTCGCCGGGTTGGTGACCGGTCGGCAACGCCCGGGCACCGCCAGCGGCGTGACCTTCGTGACGCTTGAAGACGAGTTCGGCAACGTCAACGTGGTGGTCTGGCGCGACCTGGCTGAACGGCAACGGCAGGTACTGGTCGGCTCGCAATTGCTCAAGGTCGATGGGCGCTGGGAAAAGGAAGGCGAGGTGCGGCATCTGATTGCCGGGCGCTTGAGCGACCTGAGTTCATTGCTCGACGGTATCCATGTGCGCAGCCGGGATTTCCGTTGAACCGGCGACATTCAGCTATACCTCAATGAAACCATTGGCGCCGGCGGTGCTCGAAACAAACGGGCACGCACCGTCTCCTCACGCCGTTGCACTGCCTGAAAACATGTCATCCACAGGACATAGGCCAGTCGATGCAGTTTCTAGACAATAGCCACGGATGTACCGGCTGGAGCGGCGAAATGGCCGGACGCATTCGCGCGTTCGACTGGAGCCTGACCGAGCTCGGGAGCATCGATACCTGGCCCGGGAGCCTGTGCAGCGCGGTGCAATTATTGCTCGCCTCACCCCTGCCGATGGTGATGCTGTGGGGCCGGCCCGGTTACATGATCTATAACGATGCCTACTCGAGATTTGCCGGTGGGCGCCATCCTTACCTGCTGGGTTCGCCGGTGGAGTTGGGCTGGCCAGAGGTCGCCGAATTCAATCGGCATGTGGTGGACACCTGCCTTGCGGGCGGCACCTTGTCCTATCACAACAAAGCCCTGGTGCTGTTGCGTGATGGCGTACCCGAAGACGTCTGGATGGATCTTTACTACAGCCCCGTCGCCGATGATGACGGGCACCCCGCCGGGGTCATGGCAATGGTGGTCGACACCACTGATCATGTGATTTCCGAGCGCCGCCGCCAGGAAGCCGAAAGCGCTTATCGCGCCGACAACGAAAGAGTTCGCCTGGCGCTTAATGCCGGGGCTTTGCTCGGCTCGTTCGTCTGGGACATCAAGGCTAATGTGCTGTCTGCCGACGAACGCTTCGCCCGCACGTTTTCCTATCCGCCCGATCAGGACCTGGCCAATCTGCCACCGCTCATCGCCGAAATGCAGATTCATCCCGACGACCGCAGCTGGGTTCAGGAGCGGCTCAATCAGTCGGTGGAAACCGGCATACCCTATAACGCCGAATACCGGGTGCTGCGGCCCGATGGCAGTTACCTGTGGGTGCTGGCCAGCGGGTGTTGCGAGTTCGATGAAAAAGGCGAGGCGTTCCGCTTTCCCGGGGTGTTGATCGACATCCACGAACGCAAGACCGCCGAAGAATCCTTGCTCAAATTCACCCGCAACCTGGAGCAGCGAGTCGCCGACGAAGTCGAAGCGCGGCTGGCGGCCGAAGAGCAGTTGCGCCAGTCACAGAAACTCGAAGCCATCGGTGGTCTCACCGGCGGCGTGGCCCATGACTTCAACAACCTGTTGCAGGTGATCGCCGGCAACCTGCATTTGCTGGCGCGTCACGAGCCGGACAACGCCAATGTGCAACGCCGGGTCAGTGCGTCGATTGCCGCGGTCGAGCGCGGTGCCAAATTGTCGTCGCAATTGCTCGCATTCGCCCGTCGTCAGCCTTTGTCGCCGGCGGTCTGCGATCCACGGCAGATCTTCGAAGGCCTGGGGGAATTGTTGCAGCGGGCGCTGGGGGAAACTATCCAGATCAAGGTGACGGCGCCTGACGATCCATGGCATCTCTACGTGGACCGCAATCAACTGGAAAACGCCATTCTCAACCTTGCGATCAACGCTCGAGACGCCTTGAGCGGCGAGGGGACCATTGCCCTGAGCGCCGAGAACATTGTCCTCGACCGCAAATTTTGCGCAGGCAAGGGCATCGTCGCGGGCGACTATGTTTGCGTCGCGGTGGCTGATACGGGTGTCGGCATGTCGCCTCAAGTGCTCGCACAGGCCTTCGAACCGTTTTTCACCACCAAGGCCGACGGCCAGGGCACCGGCCTGGGTTTAAGCATGGTGTTCGGTTTCGTCAAACAGAGCGATGGGCATATCGAGATTTCCAGTGTCGTCGGGCAGGGCACTCGGGTGCAGCTGTATTTCCCGCGCAGCTTGCGCCCGTTGCCCGGTGAAACAACACGCCATGATCCGCAGCACCGTGGCGGGCACGAAACCATTCTGGTGGTCGAGGACAACGAAGCGGTGCGTGGCTCGGCGGTCGACTTGTTGCGTGAAGAGGGCTATCAGGTTCTGACCGCGGCCAACGGTGACCTGGCCATGCAGATGTTGCTCGATGGCGTGGCAGTGGATCTGATCTTCACCGATGTGGTTATGCCCGGTCTGATCAAAAGCGCGGATCTGGCCGCCTGGGCCAAGGTGCAGAATCCTCCGGTGGCGGTGCTGTTTACCTCCGGCCACACCTGGGACATTATTTCGCGCAATCACCAACTCAGCCCCGACACTTATCTGCTGAGCAAACCTTATGGCCCTGAAGCGCTGTTGAGCATGATCCGCAGCGTGCTGGGTGGATGAGTCTGGATTTGCATTGACTGCGCAATCCATGTGGGAGCGGGCTTGTGTGGCGAGGGGGCTTGCCCCCGTTCGAGTGCGCGGCGCTCGCAAGTCCTGGGTCCGCTGCGCGGCCCAACGGGGGCAAGCCCCCTCGCCACAGCCCGCTCATTCCGCACCCTGACTGACTGTCATCAGCGCGCAGGGTTATTTGTCGGGATGAGCCGCCTGGAGTTTTTTCGCCATATCCAGATGTTTTTCCAGCGCCGGCAGCATTTTTTGTGCAAAGGCCTTGAGGTCGGTGGCGCCTTTGGTCTTGTCGTCCGTCACCGTATTGGCTTCTTTCTTGAACCGTTCAATGGCTTCTTCATGAGCCTTCACCTGATTGTTGGCATAGGCTGTGTCGAAGGATTCATCGCGCAGGTCGAGAATTTTTTCCTTGGCCTGTTTAACTATCGTCGTCGTGTCCGGCACTTCGAGGTCATGCTTTTTCGCCAGTGTCGACAGTTCTTCATTGGCTTTGGAATGATCGGTGACCATCATGTTGGCGAACGCCTTGATGTCGGCCGATGAGCTTTTTTCCAGGGCCAGTTTGCTGGTCTCGACTTCCGCGATGCCGCCAGCGACCGCGTCATCGACGAAGTCGTTGGAATCGGCGGCAAAAGCTGTGCCCATGCTGGTGCTCAAGGCAACGGCCAGGGCGAGGTGACGCAGATTGAAGCCGTCCATTGATCATTCTCCACACAAGTTTTTATGGACGATCCGGGTGATCGTTATTCAATGGAGGCGGGCGCTCGGGCAAAGGTTTTATCGCGTTTGCGACAGGACGACGAACGGACACCGCTGGTCTGATAGACGGTCGACAGAACACGGTAAGCAAGGCCATTCTGATAGCTGGTGAGCGCAATCGATCGCGTTTGCTACCGATTAACAAACGGAGGTGTTCCATGCCGGTGACTCATGATCTGTATCAGGATCTGAAACTTTCAAAGGAAGAGATCCAGCAAAAACGCACCAAGGATCCGTTACTGGATTCACTGATAAACAAATATTCTCAGGCAGACGCGGAGGTGTTGAAGGCCGAGTCCGCACAATCGGATGCGCCCAGCGATGACGCACTGAAGAGGCTCAAAGAGAAGCGCGTGCAGGTCAAGAACAAGATAGTTGAACGACTCCAGACGCCGTCCTGACACTCTGTACCAAGCCACCGACGACCGGTGACTGAAAAATTGGAACGGGGATAAATACCGGCACCTCGAACGATCAGAGCCAGACATTACGGCTCCATGCGAGGTGCCCCATGCCCCATTCAGCCTTTCCCCATAAAGAAAAGTATCCCAGCGAAGAACAGGGTGGCTATGACCCGATCCCGACGCATCCCGAACCCCTGAGCCCGGGACGCACCACCGTCAACCCCGAGGATGAACCGGGCATCGATGAATTGCCGGACAATGAGGACATAACGCCTCTGGAACAGGATGACGTCACTGACATCGACCCGGAGCGAGTGCGCGAAGAGACAGACAATTCGGTACGCGATGGTGAAATGGATTCGCGTTGATTCAAGATCAAAAGATCGCAGCCTTCGGCAGCTCACAGTTGACCGTGCGCACCGTGATTTTGCGGATGCACCCGCACCCGTAGGAGCTGCCGAAGGCTGCGATCTTTTCGCGGCAACGCCTATTTCAATGCCGTACTCAACGGCAACCGCGCCATGTGCCGCGCTTTCAGCGATCCCAGATACAACCAGTCCCCATACTCGCGCACGGTGGTGATGGGGGAGTAGTTGCCGCTGCTGGCGTCCTGCAGATTGGCAATCACTTTACCGTCGAGGTCCAGGCCGAGGGCGAAGGCGCGTTTCTCCACCGGTTTGGGCAGGACCGTCAGCGCGCGCACGATCATTTTGCGTACCAGAGGGTAGGGCGCCGTGGCGTCGAGCAGCGCATTGCGCGGGGCATACAACGCTACCCAGAAGCGGTCGCGACCATTGAATGCGAGGTTGTCCGGCAGCCCTGGCAAATTGTCGATGAACAGATCGTGGGTTCCGGCTTTCGGCCCGGTCAGCCAATAGCGGCTAATGCGATAGGCACCGGTTTCGTTGACCAGCACAAACGCATCATCAGGCCCCAGGGTCACTCCGTTGGCGAACTCCAGTTTGTCCAGCAGAACCGTCGTTTTGCCGGTCTGGAAGTCATAACGCAGCAATCGGCCGTCGCCGCCGTGCTCGATGATCGCCTCGCCATCCTTGCCATAACCCCAACGGCTGGAAGCATCGCTGAAATAGGCGTAATGCCCGGGCTTGTCGATGGCCACGTCATCGGTAAAACCGAAGGGCACGTTGTTGGCCGTGGTGCTCAATGCAATCAACCGGCCTTGAGCATCGAGCGATAGCAAACCCTTGACCCCGTCGGCGATCACCAGCAAACCATTGGGATGGCGCGCCAGGCCCAATGGCCTGCCACCGGTATCGGCCAGCACCCTGGTGGTATTGCCGTCGAGGCTGGTGCTAATCAACCGGCCGTCATGCAGGCCGGTGATGAGTATGTTTTCTTCCAGAAGCAATGCTTCCGGGCCGTCGATGTCAGCGGCACCGACACGTTCCACGCCTTTGAGGCGCTGATTGTCTGTGTAGATGCCATCGATGAGGGAGGGCGCTGGTGACGGTGTCCAGGCGATCGGCTGGACCTTGGTGGGTAATAACAACAGGAAGCCACCAATCACGATGATCAGCAGCAACAGTAAATGCCGAAACCTGAAGGCTCTTTTCACGCGGTGACTCCTGTCGAGGCCAGATGTTTTTGCGCCATCTCGCGTAACGCCAGCATCGATTGCGCCGATTCATGCTCAATGCGCCGTTTGAGCAACAATCGATTGGCGATGCGCATCAGTACACCGCTAAAGCAATATTCCAGGGTGCGGACAAACCGCGTACCGTCGCCAAAAGCCTCGCACTCGTAAGTCACCACCAGCGACAGTCCATGATCGCCCCGGGCCCGAGCGCTCCAGCGGCGACCGGGCAAGTATTCGTCGACCTCCCAACTCAAATGTCCCTCACGCCCACCGGCCCGAATGTCTTCCTCGAACCGCGCCCCGGCATACAACGGGCCGCTCTGGCCGTCGACCTTGAGGGAGGACGGATGCCACTCCGGCCAACGAGTCGCCGTGCTGGCGTAGGCGAGCACGGCGAGCGGATTTCCAGCGATGTCGATCACATGCTGCAGGCGGGTGAGCGTTCTCGTCAGGTGTGGAGGCGCTTGTTCCGGTTCCCAGTACAGGGTGCCGAACAGGTAGTCCATCAGTGGAAACACGATATTGAAATTGCGCTCCTGCATCAGTTCACGGCGGTGATGCAGTTCATGCAGACGGCGCATCTGGCGGATCCACGGCAGACGTGTCAGCGGGTTGCCGGGCGGTAGATGTTCGCAGGCGTGGAACACTTCATAAGCCAGGTAGCCGAGGACCATGCAACCGCCGAACAGCCCCGCGACGTTGCCATTGAGCTGAGCCAGCAGCCACCACGCGGGCGCGGTGATAACGAGGGTGTGCAACACAATCAGCCAGGCCGGAAACAGAATCACCCGCCAGTCGCGCGCATTGTCGTAGGTCATGTGGCCGGGGGTGAAAAAGCTGTGATGGTCACCGGCGTGACGGGCGTAGAACATTCGCGCCAGACGCTTTTTGTGGTGCCCCAGATGCCGATGCACGACGTAGACGCCGAAGTTGAAAAACAACAGGGTCAGCGGCACCGCCAGCCATTCCAGGGGGTGTACCTGATGCACGGTGTTCCAGAACGCGCCGATGGCCAGCAACCCGAACAGCAGCACAAACACGCCGTGCAACCAAGGGTTGTAGAGCGGATGAATGTCGGCACGGTAGCGCGCGCGGAATGCTTCGGTGGTCTGCCTCACTGCGTTCACCTGTGGTTATTGTTATAACCAGCAGATTAGCCGATCCCACCGCAGAGGCTGGCTGAACCTTGAGGGCACAAGCGCCATGCTCCGGTGCAAGGCGCCTGGCGTCAGGTCAAGGGGTTCCAGCGCTGGGACCAGTCGTCGTCCGTCTTGATCACTTCTCGCAGCAAATCGAAGGCTCGTTGCAAGGTCGCCGAGTCGCGGTCCCGGGAGTAAACCAGGTAGGTCGGGTAGCTGAACTCCGGAGCTTTGGGCACTGGCTCCAGCACGCCGCTTTCCAGGTAGCTCTGGACCACGCGGGTGCGGAAATAGCCGCTGCCGCCGTTTTCCAGGATGTATTGCAAGGCCAGCGGTCCGAGGTTGAAGCTCAGGGCTGCCTTGGCCTTTTCCGGCAGTGCGGCATCGTGCTGACGACGGAAGTCCGGGCCCCAGTCGATATACACGTAAGGCTCGGGCTGGCCGGCCAGGCGTACCAGGATGAGTTTTTCTTCCAGCACCTGCTCGACTTGCAGGCGTGGCCAGTACTCGGGCTGATAGACCAGCGCCGCATCCAGCACCCCCAGCTCCAGTTGACGCAGCAGGTTTTCGCCGTCGCGGATTTCCATGCGCAGAGCATGGCTGGGAATCTTCTCGCGCAACTCGCCGGCCCAGCTGAGCATCAAAGGGTTGCACAGACTGACCTCACCACCGATGTGCAGCACGTCGCGGTAGCCCTCGGGCAGCGGCAAGTCACGACGTGCCGCTTCCCAGGTTTGCACCAGTTGATTGGCGTACACCACGAAGGCCTCACCGTTCGGCGTCAGGCGTGCCCCGGCGCGGTTGCGCACGAACAGCGTGCTGCCCAGCTGACTTTCGAGCTTTTGCACGCGGGCGGTGATCGCGGTCTGAGTGACGTGAAGCTTTTCCGCCGCCGCGGCCAGGCTGCCGTGGCGGACGATTTCCAGAAAGGTGCGGGCGAGGTCGATGTCCATGGGCAGGCCGATGCGGGAGGTGCGGGTATTGTAAGAGCAGGCGCCGCCAGCGGATAGAAATCAAGATCAAAAGATCGCAGCCTTCGGCAGCTCCAACATTGGAATCGCGCACGCCGTGAAATATCGGGCGAACACAAATCCTGTAGGAGCTGCCGCAGGCTGCGATCTTTTCTCTTTTTCAAAACGCAAAACACGAACAGCCAAACGCCCCCCAGAACCCTTGGAAGTCACTGACCGGCGCCGACGACAACCGCGCCCGCTCATGGCTGTGGGCATGCACCGCGCAAGCGCCCACGCATTGATGAACCTGAGCCGTCAGTGGCGCCAGTGGTTTCCAATGCCCCGGTACGTTCACCACCGGCGACCACTCAGGCACTACCGGGATAGGCGCAGGCCCCAGCTTTTCGAACTCGACGCTGCCGTAGACGATCTTGCCGTCGACAATGGTCAGCACCGACTCGATCCATTTGATGGCTTCGTCTTCGATGTGGAAGTAGTCCGCCGACAGCGCAATCAGGTCCGCCAGTTGCCCGACTTTGATCTGGCCTTTCTTGCCTTGTTCGGAGGAAAACCAGGCGCTGCCGTGGGTGAACAGTTCCAGCGCCGTATCACGGCTCAAACCTTGCGGGTACAGCGCCAGTCCGCCGACGGTGCGGCCACTGACCAGCCAGTACAGGGAAGTCCAGGGGTTGTAGCTGGAGACTCGCGTGGCATCGGTGCCGGCGCCCACCGGCACACCCTCGGCCAGCATGCGTGCGATCGGTGGTGTCGCTTCGGCAGCCTTCGCGCCGTAACGGTCGACAAAGTACTCGCCCTGGAACGCCATGCGGTCCTGGATCGCGATGCCGCCACCGAGCGCTTTGACCCGCTCAATGTTCCGTGGGCTGATGGTTTCGGCGTGATCGAAGAACCATGGCAAACCGTCGAACGGAATATCTCGGTTGACCTTCTCGAACACGTCGAGCATGCGGCTGATGGATTCGTTGTAGGTGGCATGCAGACGGAAGGGCCAACGCTGTTCCACCAGATGCCGCACCACCGGCTCCAGCTCCTGCTCCATGGTTTGCGGCAAGTCTGGGCGAGGTTCGAGGAAGTCTTCGAAATCGGCTGCCGAGAACACCAGCATTTCCCCGGCACCGTTGTGCCGCAGGAAGTCATCGCCCTGACCGTAATGGGAGGTGCTGGTCCAGTTTTTGAAATCGGTCAGCTCTTCCTTGGGTTTTTGGGTGAACAGGTTGTAGGCAATGCGCACCGTGAGCTGTTGGTCTTTGGCCAGTTGCTGGATGACTTGATAATCGTCCGGGTAATTCTGATAACCGCCGCCGGCATCGATGGCGCTGGTGACGCCCAGCCGATTGAGTTCACGCATGAACTGGCGGGTCGAGTTGACTTGATACTCCAGCGGTAATTTCGGTCCCTTGGCCAGGGTCGAGTAGAGGATCATTGCGTTGGGTCGGGCGATCAGCATGCCGGTGGGGTCGCCATTGGCATCGCGCTGGATCTCACCACCCGGCGGGTTCGGCGTGTCGCGGGTATAGCCGACCACTTTCAACGCCGCGCGATTGAGCAGGGCGCGATCATAAAGATGCAGAACGAACACTGGGGTGTCTGGCGCGGCCTTGTTCAGTTCTTCAATCGTCGGCAGGCGCTTCTCGGCAAACTGGAACTCGTTCCAGCCACCGACCACCCGCACCCATTGCGGCGTCGGTGTGCGATCGGCCTGATCCTTGAGCATGCGCAAGGCATCGGCCAGAGATGGCACGCCTTCCCAGCGCAGCTCAAGGTTGTAGTTCAGGCCGCCACGGATCAAGTGCAGGTGAGAGTCGTTGAGGCCGGGAATCACCGTGCGGCCATGCAGGTCGATGATTTGGCTGCCGGGGCCTTGCAGGGCCATTGCCTGGGCGTCGCTGCCGACCACCACGAAGCGCCCGTCCTTGATCGCGACGGCACTGGCCTGGGGTTTCTTGCGGTCAACGGTGTGCAGGCGTCCGTTGTACAAAATCAGGTCGGCTGGGGTATCGGGCATGGCTTTACTCCCTGCGAATAGTGGGCTGACCCAGGCACCGACGGCGCCTGCCGAGAGGCCTTGCAGTACACGGCGACGACTGAAGTCGTTGTGCTCGTCAGGTGGGCTCATGGCAGCGCTCTCCACAAAGTTCTTCACAAAGAAGCGGGGATCAACAGCCGATGTCTGACGCATGCGGCCAGAAGGAATATAGTCGGCAAATCCACAGATAGCCGTTTGCGAGGGCGAAAAACGACGAATCCCGCCACGAGGGCGGGATTCGTTTGCAGCCAGACGTGCTCCCGAAAGACGGGAGCGGCGCGCTTAGGCCGGGAACAGCTCGGACAGTTTCATGGCCAGCATCATGTCGCCTTCAGCGCGCAGTTTGCCGCCCATGAACGCTTGCATGCCGTCGGTCGAACCGTCGACGATGCCTTCCAGGGTTTCGCCGTCCATGACCAGAGTCACCTGGGCGTCCGGGTTCTCGCCTTCTTGCAGTTCGCAGGTGCCGTCTTTGACGATCAGCGAGAAGTTCTTGGTGTCGTCGATGCGGAAACCGAATACCAGGTCCAGACCGGCAGCAGCGGCTGGGTTGAACTTGGCTTTCATTGCTTGTACGGCATCAGCTACGGAGGTCATGGTTCGATCCTTTCTTGGGTAATAAGAGCTGGGTGATTACAGCCAGGGTCACAATAATCCGGACTCAGCGAAACGTGATGAGTTCCGGGGCCTTCAACAGTTGCAGGTGTGCATGACTGTTGAAGGAAGCCAGGGCCACCTCGCGCCCGCGAAACTTAAGCAGGTTGAGCGAGGTGTTGACGATTTGCCAGTTCAGCTCAAAGGCCTGCTTTGCGGGCATTTGCGTAATGAGGTGGAGCAGGGCAGTGATAGTGCCGCCGGAGGTGAACACAGCGATTTTCTGGGTATTGTCGGCTTGTTCGAGCAATCGATGCAGACCGCTCTGTACGCGTTCGACGAAACCCAGCCAGCTTTCCAGCCCCGGTGTGTCGTAGGTACCGGCAAGCCAGCGCTCGATGATCAAGGCAAAAATGCGTTGGAATTCAGCACGGTTTTGTGCCGCGTTGCGCAGGATATCCAGCGCGTGGGGCTCGTCCTCCAACATGGCCGGCAGCAGGGCGCGGATCACTGCGTCGGCATCGAATTCATTGAAAGCGGAATCGATTTCCAGGGCAGGCACCGGCATACCGACGGCCGCAAACTGTTCCAGCGCACTGTTGGCGGTGTGTTGTTGGCGGCGCAGGTCGCCCGACAGGCAGCGATCGAAGCTGACACCGAGTTCGGCCAGGTGCTGACCGAGGAGTTCTGCCTGGCGAATACCGGTCGGCGACAGGACGTCATAGTCGTCTGCACCAAAGGAGGCCTGGCCATGTCGAATCAAGTAGATGCTGCCCACGTCCGCGTCATCCCGGTACGTTGAAGGTTTGGCGAGGTTATGAGGATGGCGGTGAGCTGTCAATGAAAAAACATACGCTTGTTTGAAATGCCCGTTACAGGCCTGTTGCCAGAGGTTTCACGGCTGGCCGTCGGGCCGGCGGATGGGTATGCTGGAGGTATCCCGCGCGTGTTTAATCCGCGCATTGATTGAAGGAGTCCCTGTGGAGCTTTTGTTCGAGTACGCCATTTTCCTGGCCAAGACCGTGACTCTGGTGATCGCCATTCTGGTGGTCCTGGCCAGTTTTGCGGCGTTGCGCAGCAAAGGACGGCGCAAGTCGGCCGGGCAGCTGCAAGTCAACAAACTCAATGATTTCTACAAAGGGCTGCGCGAACGCCTGGAGCAAACCTTGCTCGACAAGGATCAGCTCAAAGCCTTGCGCAAGTCCCAGGCTAAATCCGATAAAAAGCAAAAGAAGAAACCCGAGGTCAAACCACGGGTGTTCGTGCTGGATTTTGATGGTGACATCAGGGCGTCGGCCACTGAGAGCCTGCGCCACGAAATCACCGCGCTGCTGACCCTCGCCACGCCCAAGGATGAAGTGGTGCTGCGCCTGGAAAGCGGCGGCGGCATGGTCCACAGCTATGGCCTGGCGTCTTCGCAACTGGCGCGGATTCGTGAAGCCGGCGTGCCGTTGACCGTGTGCATCGACAAGGTCGCGGCCAGTGGCGGCTACATGATGGCGTGCATCGGCGAGAAGATTATCAGTGCGCCGTTCGCGATTCTCGGCTCGATCGGCGTGGTGGCGCAGTTGCCCAACGTCAATCGCCTGTTGAAAAAACACGACATCGACTTCGAAGTACTGACGGCTGGCGAGTACAAGCGAACCCTGACGGTGTTTGGCGAAAACACCGAGAAGGGCCGGGAGAAATTCCAGGAAGACCTGGACATCACCCATCAGCTGTTCAAGAACTTCGTTTCCCGCTATCGCCCGCAATTGGCCATCGACGAAGTGGCCACCGGAGAAATCTGGCTGGGCATTGCGGCGCTCGACAAGCAACTGGTGGATGAACTCAAGACCAGCGATGAATACCTTGCCGAACGCGCCAAGCAGTCCGAGCTCTACCACTTGCATTACGCCGAACGCAAAAGCCTGCAGGAGCGCATCGGCATCGCGGCCAGCGGTTCGGTCGATCGCGTATTGCTGAGCTGGTGGAGTCGCTTGACTCAGCAACGCTTCTGGTAAGCCTCTGGCAGGCGTCTCCGGAAAAAAATCAAACCGCGGATTTCCGCGGTTTTTTTTCGTCCGGCGTTTGAGACTGTTCACTTTCCTGCGGACTCTGCGAAACGTCCTAACTGGCCTGCCGATCATTCCGACTCACGCTTGAGTTGGGGCTGGATATTCTGGTGGCTCCCAATAGTTTGCAATGGAATGCACATGAATGATCACGCCCATGGCGACGCCCCAACGCGCAATGTCCTGATGCGTAACGAACTGAAGGCTGCGGTGGAGACCGCACTTGCGCAAACTCCCGCTCAGTTTGGTGAGCGCTTGATCAAGGAGAAGTGGGGAGCCGACATTGATCCGCAGACAGCCCTGCTGGTAACGCTCGACTATAACTACCATGGGCATCCTCCTGAGAACGGCGTCCACCAGGGGCGGGTGGGAAGTTCTCGCACCCTGATCCAGGCGCTGCTTGGCAATTATCAGACGGTGGGCGACGGGCGCTTCGGCGAAACCGCGTTTGGGCTGTACACACCGCCCGACATCGGGCCGTCGGTGCGCATTGTCGAGAAAGTCGATGAGTTTGCCTATGTGGGCAATGGCAACCACGACACCTATGAAGGCATTTACCGCGCCACGGTTCCGCAATCCTATGGCCCGCACACGCAAATCAATCTGCGGCCTGCCGATTTCAAACAGTGGGTCTGGGGGTTGTTTCTTTCCCGTCGATACCAGACTTATCTTGATCAGGCCTGGCCGTCGGACGCGGTCATTGCTGCTCCCGGTCCTTATGCCCTGAGGACATCAGTCAAGGCGGCTTTTGTCATGGCAGCCCGGCTGCAATATCAAGAACGGTGCCTGTCCCGAGAGGGGCTGGAGCTCGCCATGCAAGCTGCCGGGTTGCCCGCCGCACAGACCTGGGAAACGCTGACAATCGAGCAACTGCAAGCGCCTACAAGGATGCCTTCGAGCGTCGAGGCGAGTCGGTTGAAACTGTACCGTTATACGGCAACCGATATCTGGTGTTTTCGAGCGCGATCAGGCGCCAGGGTGCTGCTGTACATCCCTGGCAATTCTTCACCGTTGCATGAATTCAACGATAGCCGGCAGTTGCGTCAATGGATCGTGGCTCAGGGCAGGGAGGCCGATACGAAACAGGCACTGGCGGCTCACTTTTGCGAAGAGGATCGCGAGGACGGCACCTTTCATGCGGGGGTACTGACCGCACTGGAGGGCATGGCGGTTTATCCCGGGATGCACAGGCTGACGAAGAATGCCGGGTTCTTCAACGATGATGGCCATTGGGATCCGGACGACTACATCAATTTTGATCGCTCACCCAACGCATCCGACCCTTTTGCGCAGTTGGTGAGCTCCATGAAGCAGGCCGCCCAAGACAGCGTCAAGACCATCCGCGACGATGCCCAGGTCAACCGTGACAATCTGAGCGCTTTCGTCGAGCCGATCGTGCAATGGGTCAACCGGTTCGGGCCACTGGCGTTGTTTGTGCCCGGAGGTGAGGGACTGTTGGTGCTGGCCGGGCTTATTGACGCCGGTTACGGTCTGGATGAGGCCATCGAGGGGAAAACGGCCAGTGAGCGTTCTGAAGGCGTGACGCGAACCGTGTTCGGCTTGCTCAATGCACTGCCGCTGGCCGGGGCTGTCGCTTCGTTAAAAGGCGAAGGCGCCGAGGCCACCGCGCTGGCCAGGGCCGAGCACGGGGCCGAGGAGCCCGCTGTGCGGCTCGATGGTATGCCGGTGGACGCTCCACCCGTTCATGTCGCCCCTCTGGAGTCGGCCGCACAGATGCCGACCCGTCTGAGCCTGCTGCGAGGGATCGGCGCTCCGGTGGAGGCCTTCAGCGACGAAGTGCTGGCGCAAATCGGCAAGGTCAGCGCCGTTGATGACGATCTGCTGCGAATGATGCAGGCCGGTCGTCAACCCACGCCTGTGTTGGCCGACACTATCAGCCGCTTCAAAATCGATCAGGACGTCGTGGAGGTCATCGACAAAGCGCAGGCTGACGGGAACGAGGCATTGCAGGCCCGGCGAGTGGAGTTTTTCAACGCTCGCTATCAGGCGCTCCAGCACTCGGAGCATGAATGGGTCCGATTGTTTCAACAGCAATATCCCGGCCTGCCGAAAAGTGCGGTGGAGCAGATGCTTGATCGCTGTGGCATAGCGTTCACAGAGACGCCGGATGCGATCGAGATCAAGGGGGTATTCAGGCAACTGGATGGCAAGGCCCGCCAGTATCAGCAGCATGTGAGGCTGACCCGTGCTTACGAAGGCCTTTATCTGCGATCCGTGGCCCATTCCGATTCGGACACGCTGGCCTTGCATTCGCTGAAAAACTTGCCCGGATGGCCAAAAGGCCTGCGAATCGAGGTGCTAGACGGCTCGCTGCAAGGTCGGGTGCTGGATCGTTGCGGTTCGCTTGATGCGGCTGATTGTCGTCGCTTGATCAAAATCGACGACCACTATCAATACGTTGATGTGGTCGCCCAGGCCATCGCGCGCACGGACTTTTACGGGGCCGTCATCGGGGTGTTGTCCGCGGATGAGCGGGCGGCGCTGCAGTTGCAGTCGCTGAACCCGGCCAACGAACTGAAGCTCAACCTTCGCGACCAGGCGCTATCGCGCGCCGAGTTCGGCCTGGGCCTGGGCAGAATGGACGGGGGGCTGCCTTTTGAAATGCAGGGCTTGAGGGGCGGCGGCTTTCCGACGACCCTCCAGGCTGCGGCGTTGAGCCACGAGACGATGAGACTGCAAGTCAGGAACCTCTATCCCGACTTCGGCAATGCGCAGGCCGATGAATGGCTGCAACATGCCGGAGCAAGCGCTCAGTCACGCCTCGATGGTCTGAAGCAACAGTCTGAGCAATTGAGTACGGATTTGACCAGTTGGATCGACCGGTCCCTGCAGGATGTCGATGACATGGACATCGACTTTCTGGCCGCTGGCGACGAGGACGCTGTGGGCATGACTCATGCGCAAATCGCGGTGCATAACGTCGCGCTGGTGCAGCGCGCGATGGAACTCGAGCGCGAGACCCGGATAGAACTGGCTGACGAGCTGATCTCAATCTGGCAAAAGTGTCCGCCGCAGGCCAATCGCCTTTATTCCGGCGAAGCGTTAGCGGGATACAAACTGGATCTGGAGTTCGAGGACTACCACCGCTTGCCGGTCATGAACATCAAGTTCGACGAGGTGATCGAGTTGTCGATGCGCGGATTTCACCTGACAGAGCGTGAGAGCTTGAACGGGTTCCTGGAGTCTTTCCCCAATCTGCAGGTATTGAATCTGGAGAAAGTCGATCTGCGGCTATCTGACGCCATGGGGGCGCTGGAGAGTGTTTTGCCGCCTGCGATCCCGCGAATGAGCCATCTCACAACGCTGAATCTGAAAGACACGTTTCTCAAATTCAGGGAGAACACGGCGTCGCAACTGAGTGACTTGATTAACTTGCAATCACTGGACCTGAGTGAAAACCCCCTGAGTGTTTCGCCTGTGTTGTTAGGGATGGACAACCTGCGCGAGGTGAATTTGAGGAAAACAGAGATCAGTACGTGCCCGATCGGGATTAGGGACGAGCCCTACCTGACGTCGCTTGACCTGCGTGACAACCGGATCACCCGGGTTCCGTCGGCGGTGTTGAGCCAGGCCATGGTTCGGGGGCGAGTGCAGCTTTGGGGCAATCCGTTAACGGACGAAGACACATTGCGGCGCCTGATCAGCCATCGACAGCGCACAGGGATCAACCTGTGGTTGAGCGCGCCAGGTCCCGGTTATGGCAATCCAGAGGCGTGGTTACAAGAGGGGGATGAAGCGCTGCAGCAAGCCAGGCGAACGATCTGGCAGCAACTGGCGGTCAAGCCGTCAGGCAATCGATTCCTGAGGCTCATCGACGGGCTCAGCCTGACGGCGGACTTTCAGGTCGACTATCTGGCGTTGCAAGCGAGGGTCTGGCAACTGTTGAGCGAGGCGCAGACATCGGACGAGTTGTGGAACTGGCTGAACCGGGCTGTCGAGAGCACGGAGGTCGATGCTGAAAATCCGCTGGGAATTTTCATGTCGCTGGAGGATCGGGCCAGGCTCTACCGCGATTGGGTAGCGATGGGGCGGCCCTTTCCGGTGATCACCGAGCAGGCCTAGAAGAGGATGGCCTTGAACCCCGCAAAGGGTTCAAGGCCAGGACATCAACGGCGACGGAACAGCGGCAGCGGTTCGTCGGTGGCGGCCTGATAGGTCACCGAGAAGTCCTTGAGGCCTTCAAGGGCTTCGTACGGGTCTTTATCGGCGCGAATCGCAAACGCGTCAAAACCGCAGCGGTGCAGGTAGAACAACTGGTCGCGCAGCACATCGCCAATCGCCCGCAATTCGCCTTTGAAACCGTAACGGTCACGCAGCAAGCGAGCGTTGGAGTAGTTGCGCCCATCAGTGAAGGCCGGAAAGTTCAAGGCGATCACCTGGAAATTATCCACGTCTTCACCGATTTCCTCGGCTTCTTCGTCGGCGTCCAGCCACACACCCAGGCCGCCATCGCGAGCCTTGAGCATACGACTGTGTTCGCGCCACAGTTGCAGCGGGACGATCAGGTCGTCGCAGTTGCTGATCTCGTCGATGTTGAAATCTTTCGGCAGCAAGTGCCAGGTTTCGTCGACGACTTCGTTGTTCTTAATTATTCGCTGCATAGACGCGCTCCTTGAAGAGGTCGATGCCGATACGCTGATAGGTGTCGATGAAGCGTTCGTCTTCGGTACGTTGTTCGATGTACACGTCGATCAGCTTCTCGATCACGTCAGGCATGGCTTCCTGTGCGAAGGACGGGCCGAGGATCTTGCCCAGGCTCGCATCGCGACTGGCGCTGCCACCCAGGGACACCTGGTAGAACTCTTCGCCTTTCTTGTCGACCCCGAGAATGCCGATGTGGCCGACGTGGTGGTGACCACAGGCGTTCATGCACCCAGAGATGTTCAGGTCCAGTTCGCCAATGTCGAACAGGTAGTCCAGGTCGTCGAAACGGCGCTGGATCGACTCGGCGATCGGGATCGATTTGGCGTTGGCCAGCGAGCAGAAATCACCGCCAGGGCAGCAGATGATGTCGGTCAGCAAGCCGATGTTCGGTGTGGCGAAACCTTGCTCGCGCAACTCGCTCCACAGGGCGAACAATTGGCTCTGCTCGACATCGGCCAGGATAATGTTCTGCTCGTGGGAAGTGCGCAGCTGACCGAAGCTGTAACGATCGGCGAGGTCGGCAACGGCATCGAGCTGCTTGTCGGTGATGTCGCCCGGCGCAACGCCAGTCGGCTTCAGGGACAGGGTCACGGCAACATAACCCGGCTTTTTGTGCGCCAGGGTATTGCGGGTGCGCCAGCGGGCGAAGCCTGGGTGCTGTTTGTCGAGCTCGGTCAGTTCGGCCGTCTGGTTGTCCAGGGACTTGTAGTCCGGATCGACGAAGTGTTTGGCCACGCGATGCACTTCGGCCTCGGTCAGCGTGGTCTGGCCACCGCGAAGGTGTTCCATTTCCGCATCGACTTTCTGCGCGAACACTTCAGGCGTCAGGGCCTTGACCAGAATCTTGATCCGCGCCTTGTATTTGTTGTCGCGACGGCCGTAGCGGTTGTAAACCCGCAGGATGGCGTCGAGATAGCTCAGCAAGTCCTGCCACGGCAGGAACTCGTTGATGAACGCGCCCACCACCGGCGTACGGCCCAGGCCGCCACCGACCAGCACACGGAAACCCAGTTCGCCCGCGGCGTTGTGCACTGGCTCAAGGCCAATGTCATGGACTTCAATGGCCGCACGGTCAGACGTCGAACCGTTGATTGCGATTTTGAATTTACGCGGCAGGTAGGCGAATTCCGGGTGGAACGTGGTCCACTGGCGGACGATTTCGCACCATGGACGCGGGTCGATCAATTCGTCGGCCGCGACACCGGCGAACTGGTCGGTGGTGACGTTGCGCAGGCAGTTGCCGCTAGTCTGGATCGCATGCATCTGCACGGTCGCCAGTTCAGCCAGGATGTCCGGGATATCTTCCAGCGCCGGCCAGTTGAACTGCACGTTCTGCCGGGTACTGATGTGGGCGTAGCCCTTGTCGTAGTCGCGGGCAATCCTGGCCATCATTCGCGTCTGGCGCGAAGTCAGTTGGCCATAAGGCACCGCCACCCGCAGCATCGGCGCGAAGCGCTGGATATAAAGGCCATTTTGCAGGCGCAGGGGGCGGAATTCTTCTTCGCTCAGCTCGCCTGCCAGATAGCGTCGGGTCTGATCACGGAACTGCTTGACGCGGTCCTCGATGATCCGCTGATCGTACTCGTCGTATACGTACATATAAGTCCTGTTCTCAGGCTTGGGCCGGTTGGATATAGCTGCGTTTTCGCTAGCTTTCATCCGATACAGCCTCGGCAATTCTGCGCGCACGGCCGCGCACTCCCAACGGAGCCGACGCAAGATACCAGTTTGCAGTTATGCGCAAAAGTGATGTTTGAGTATATGCAAAGAACCAAAACGACTAATGAAACTCATGGGGGTAAAACCCACATTTGTGGTGCGGGCAATCATCGTCTTAACTGTGCTCGAGTCTTTATGCAATCACCGATAAAACCGACAAGAGGCGATGCAATGAGCAACCCAACCAAAGCAGGGAAAAGCGATAGCACGGTCGATGCCTGGGCGATTTTGTTCCTGATTATCCTGGTCGTGGGCACAGCGGTGTTCTGGGTCAGCCATCAATAAACGACCCCGTCCGGGCCCGGCGCCGACGATTGTCGGACAAAAGCCGGAATAAGCGCCGTTCCAGAAACTTCGCTGGCTATAATGCGCAGCGGATTTTCGGGGGCTCGGACGTTTAATGTTGAAGTTCATCTGTGGTGTTGTGCTGGCGCTTGGTACGGTCTTGGGACCGTGTGCCCAGGCCGCGTCCGTATTGTTCCTCAATCCCGGGACTACCCAAGAGGTGTTCTGGGTCAGTTACTCGCAGTTCATGCAGGCCGCAGCCAAGGACCTGGGCATGGATTTGCGCATCCAGTATTCCGAGCGAAACGCTGAAACCACACTCAAGCAAGCCCGCGAAGCCCTGCAAGGGCCGAATCGACCGGATTATCTGGTGTTCGTCAACGAACTGTATGTTGCGCCCGAAATCCTGCGCCTGGCTCAAGGCAGCGGTGTGAAGCTGTTTTTGGTCAACAACGGCCTGACCGCAGACCAGATGCGCTTGCTCGGCGCCCAGCCGCAGAAGTATCCCGACTGGTTGGGCAGCCTGGTGCCCAACAATGAGGAGGGCGGCTACTTGATGCTCAAGGAGCTGATTCGCCTGCATCGCCCGGTCGCGCCCGGTCAGGTCATTGATCTCGTGGCCTTCTCCGGCCTGAAGATCACGCCAGCCGCGCAACAGCGTGAGAAGGGCATGATGCGGGCATTGGCCGAACACCCTGAAGTGCGGTTGCGCCAGTTGGTCTATGGCGGCTGGACCCGCGAGCGCGCCTATGAACAGGCCAGGTTATTGTTCAAGCGTTACCCGCAAACGTCGCTGGTCTGGTCGGCCAACGATGAAATGGCCTTTGGTGCCATGCAGGCCTACGCCGAAACGGGCGGCCAACCCGGCAAGGACGCGCTGTTCAGCGCTGTCAATAATTCACCGACTGCGTTACAGGCGCTGTTGGAAGGGCGGTTGAGTGTGCTGTTGGGCGGGCACTTCACTCTGGGTGGTTGGGCCTTGGTGCAACTGCATGACTACGACCTGGGGGTGGATGTCAGTCAGTACGGCGGGCGCGACCGGCAGATTCCGTTGTTGCAGCTGATCAATCACGCACAAGCCAAGCGGTTGCTGGCGTTGAGTGCGACTCAGGATTATGGCGTGGATTTCCAGAAGCTCTCGGCCAAGGGGCGGCCGACGTCGTATCGCTACCCGTTCAGCCTGCAAGCCCTGATGCACTGAGCCGGTTCAGATACCCGCCAGGTACACCACCAGTTTGACGATGCCAAACAGCGTCAACGCGAACACTGCCGTGAACAGAATCCCCAAAATCACGAAATGACTCGGCTTGCCGTGGGTGAAATCCCGGGCCCGGTTCTTCCCGCTCTGCACCCCGAACGCCGCCGCCATCACGCTGTGCAGCATCTGCCAGAAGGTTGGTGGCTTGTTGTTGTCGACTGGATCGTCCATAAATCCCCCGTCACGCATGTGTGAAAGGTAAGCATAGACAATACACCCGAAACCTGTGGGAGCGACCTGTGGCGAGGGGGCTTGCCCCCGTTTGAGTGCGTAGCACTCACAAGATCTTTGATACATCAGAGATTTTGGGGGCTGCTTCGCAGCCCAACGGGGGCGAGCCCCCTCGCCACAGGTCGCTCCCACAGGGGGATGGAGGTTAGTTGTCGTAACCCAGGTTAGGCGCCAGCCAACGCTCGGTCACGCTCAATTCCTGACCCTTGCGCGAGGTGTAGCTCTGCACCTGATCCTTGTCGATCTTGCCCACGGCGAAATACTGCGCCTGTGGGTGAGCGAAGTACCAGCCGCTGACCGCTGCCGCCGGGAACATGGCGTAGTGCTCGGTGAGGAACACGCCGCTGCGGCCGGCTTTGAGCTCTTCCGCTTCCGGGTCCAGCAGCTTGAACAGCGTGGCTTTCTCGGTGTGATCCGGGCAGGCCGGGTAGCCTGGAGCAGGGCGGATGCCGGTGTATTGCTCTTTGATCAGCGCCTCGTTGTCGAGCGTCTCGTCCTTGGCGTAGCCCCAGTAATCTTTACGCACCTGTTGGTGCAGCCACTCGGCACAGGCCTCGGCCAGGCGGTCGGCCAGGGCCTTGACCATGATCGAGTTGTAGTCGTCGCCCGCATCCTGATAGGCCTTGGCCACTTCTTCGGCGCCGATCCCGGCGGTGGTGATGAAGCCCCCCACATAGTCGGTCACGCCGCTGTCCTTGGGCGCAACGAAGTCGGCCAGGGAGAAGTTCGGTTTGCCATCAGTCTTGATGATCTGCTGGCGCAAGTGATGCAGCTTGGCCAATGGCTTGCCGTCATCGCCGTAGACTTCGATGTCATCGTCGCGCACCTGATTGGCCGGCCAGAAACCGAACACCGCTCGGGCGCTGATGAGTTTTTCGTCGATCAGCTTGGCGAGCATTTCCTGGGCATCGGCGTACAGCGCGGTGGCGGCTTCACCGACCACTTCGTCCTTGAGGATGCGCGGGAATTTGCCGGCCAGGTCCCAGGAGATGAAGAACGGCGTCCAGTCGATGTATTCGGCCAGCACCTTCAGGTCGATGTTGTCCAGCACCTTGGCGCCAGTGAACGTCGGTTTGACAGGTTCATAGCTGCCCCAGTCGAACTGCGGCTTCTTGGCGATGGCCACCGGGTAGCTCAGGCGCTCGGTACGGGCGCTGCGGTTGGCGGTGCGCTCGCGAACGTCGATGTATTCCAGGCGAGTCTTCTCGACGAAACCGGCCTTCAATTCCTTGGACAGCAGTTGCGTCGCCACGCCCACAGCGCGGGAGGCATCGGTGACGTAGATCACTGCGTCGTTGCTGTATTTCGGCTCGATCTTCACCGCCGTGTGCGCCTTGGAGGTGGTCGCGCCACCGATCATCAGCGGCAGATGGAAGTCCTGACGCTGCATCTCGCGGGCCACGTGAACCATTTCGTCCAGCGAAGGCGTGATCAAACCGGACAGGCCGATGATGTCGCATTTCTGTTCTTTGGCGACTTGCAGGATCTTCTCTGCCGGCACCATCACGCCAAGGTCGACGATGTCATAGCCGTTACAGCCCAGCACCACGCCAACGATGTTCTTGCCGATGTCGTGTACGTCGCCCTTGACCGTGGCCATCAGGATCTTGCCCTTGGCTTCCGGCTTGTCGCCTTTTTCCAGCTCGATGAACGGGATCAGGTGGGCCACGGCCTGCTTCATCACGCGGGCGGACTTCACCACTTGCGGCAGGAACATTTTACCGGCGCCGAACAGGTCGCCGACGATGTTCATGCCGGACATCAGCGGGCCTTCGATCACTTCGATCGGGCGCGCAAAGGACTGACGCGACTCTTCGGTGTCTTCCACGATGTGGGTGGTGATGCCCTTG
Organism: Pseudomonas sp. NPDC089918; assembly: GCF_050280605.1. Taxonomy (NCBI): domain Bacteria; kingdom Pseudomonadati; phylum Pseudomonadota; class Gammaproteobacteria; order Pseudomonadales; family Pseudomonadaceae; genus Pseudomonas; species Pseudomonas sp. NPDC089918. The sequence continues at coordinate 222,282 of NZ_JBNNVP010000003.1, forward strand.
ACCAGCGCATGCTCCAGACGCTTGTTGACGTCCCAGTTGCGCCACTCTTCGGTCTCGGCTTCCTTGACGCTGCCGTCGCCCTTGTACTTGTCGGCGATGGCGAGGAGGGCGTCGGTGCCTTCCGGGGTGCGGTTGAGGATCACGTCTTCGACGGCGTCGCGCAGCTCGGCCGGAATCTGGTCGTAGATCTCCAGTTGGCCGGCGTTGACGATACCCATGGTCAGGCCGTTGCGGATCGCATACAGCAGGAACACCGAGTGAATTGCCTCACGCACCGGGTTGTTGCCACGGAACGAGAACGACACGTTCGACACGCCGCCGGAAGTCAGGGCGTACGGCAGTTCGTCGCGGATGTAGGCGCAGGCGTTGATGAAGTCCACAGCGTAGTTGTTGTGTTCTTCGATGCCGGTGGCCACGGCGAAGATGTTCGGGTCGAAGATGATGTCTTCCGGCGGGAAGCCGACTTCGTTGACCAGAATGTCGTATGAGCGTTTGCAGATTTCTTTCTTGCGCGCTTCGGTGTCGGCCTGGCCAGCTTCATCGAAGGCCATCACCACCACCGCGGCGCCGTAGCGCTTGCACAGTTTGGCGTGATGAATGAACTGCTCGACGCCTTCTTTCATGCTGATCGAGTTGACGATGCCCTTGCCCTGGATGCACTTGAGGCCGGCTTCGATCACTTCCCACTTGGAGGAGTCGATCATGATCGGCACGCGGGAGATGTCCGGTTCACCGGCAATCAGATTGAGGAAGGTCACCATGGCCTTCTTCGAATCGAGCATCCCTTCGTCCATGTTGATGTCGATCACCTGGGCGCCGGCTTCGACCTGCTGCAGGGCGACTTCCAGGGCTTCGGTGTAGTTGTCTTCACGGATCAGACGGGCGAATTTGGCGGAACCGGTGATGTTGGTGCGCTCGCCGACGTTGACGAACAACGAGCTGCGATCAATGGTGAACGGTTCCAGGCCCGACAGGCGGCAGGCCTTGGGGATGTCCGGAATCTCGCGCGGCGCATAGCCGGCCACCGCTTTGGCGATGGCTTCGATGTGGCCCGGCGTGGTGCCGCAGCAGCCGCCGACGATGTTCAGGAAGCCGCTTTGGGCGAACTCTTCGATGACCTTGGCGGTTTGGGCCGGCAGTTCGTCGTACTCGCCGAATTCGTTCGGCAGGCCGGCGTTCGGGTGCGCGGAAACGTGGGTGTTGGCCTTGTTCGACAGTTCTTCCAGGTACGGACGCAACTCGCTGGCCCCGAGGGCGCAGTTCAGGCCGACCGAAATTGGTTTGGCGTGGGCCACGGAGTTCCAGAACGCTTCGGTGGTCTGACCCGACAGTGTGCGGCCGGAGGCATCGGTGATGGTGCCGGAGATCATGATCGGCAACTCGACGCCCAGTTCTTCGAACACGCCTTGCACGGCGAAGATCGCCGCTTTGGCATTGAGGGTATCGAAGATGGTTTCGATCAGGATCAGGTCGGCACCGCCTTCGATCAGGCCTTTGGTGGCTTCGGTGTAGTTCTCCACCAGCTCATCGAAGGTCACGTTGCGGTAGCCAGGGTTGTTGACGTCGGGCGACAGCGAGCAGGTGCGGCTGGTCGGGCCGAGTACCCCAGCGACGAAACGCGGCTTGTCCGGGTTCTCGAGAGTTTTCGCATCGGCAATCTTGCGGGCCAGGCGAGCGCCTTCTACGTTCAATTCGTAGGCGAGTTCCTCCATGCCGTAATCGGCCATGGAAATCCGGGTGGCGTTGAAGGTGTTGGTTTCCAGAATGTCGGCGCCGGCGTCCAGATAGGCCTTCTCAATGCCGCCAATCACGTCGGGGCGGGTCAGCACCAACAGGTCGTTGTTGCCTTTGACATCGCTCGGCCAGTCGGCGAAGCGTTTGCCACGGTAATCCTGCTCCTCGAGCTTGTAGCTCTGGATCATCGTACCCATGCCGCCATCGAGAATCAGGATGCGCTCTTTGAGGGCGTGCTTGAGAGCTTGAAGGCGAACGCTGCGATCGGACATTTGGACTACTCGGTAAGGCCATGACGAAGGGCCGGAATGATAACAAACCTGTGCGCTTTTGGAGCATGTACGGGTTTTGCATGAATATCGCTCATGTTGGTGCGCAGGCCAGACCGGTAGAATCGCGGCGTTTTCTCATGATCAGGACCAGGGATATGTCGTATCGCGTCGTCACCAGCCTATTGATGCTGTTTTTAAGCGGGGGCGCCGCTGCGCAAGGACCAGACATTTCCTACGTCCGGGACATCCAACCGATCTTCACTGAAAAGTGCGTGGCCTGCCATGCCTGCTACGACTCCGCCTGTCAGCTCAATCTGGGCAGTGGTGAAGGGGTGGCCCGAGGTGCAACCAAGGCGCCCGTTTATGATGGCGAACGCAGACAGGCCGCAGCGCCGACCCGACTTTTTTATGACGCCTTTGGCAAACGCGCCTGGCAGCAAAAAGGCTTTTATTCGGTGCTCGACGCCCAAGGCAGTCAGGCGGCGCTGATGGCGCGCATGCTCGAACTGGGCCACAAAACCCCGTTGCAACCCAACGCCAAATTGCCGGAAGACATCGTCCTGGGCCTGAACCGGGAGAACATGTGCGCCATGCCGGCGGAGTTCGACGGCTATGCCAGCTCCCACCCCAAAGAAGGCATGCCGCTGGCGGTCACCGGCCTGACCGATCAGCAATACCAGACATTGCAACGCTGGCTGGCCTCCGGCGCGCCGATCGATGAGCAGGGCTTGGTGCCCAGCGCCAAGGAAGCGTTGCAGGTGGTGCAGTGGGAAAACCTGCTCAACGCGCCGGGTGCCCGGGAAAGCCTGGTGGGACGCTGGTTGTTCGAGCACTGGTTTTTGGCGCACCTCTATTTCAAGGACGGCGAGCCGGGGCATTTCTTTCAGTGGGTACGTTCGCGCACACCGACGGGCCAGCCCATTGATTTGATCAACACTCGCCGTCCGAATGACGATCCGGGCACTCAGGTCTATTACCGTTTATGGCCGGTGCAAGGCGTGATCGTGCACAAGACCCACATCACCTATCCGCTCAGCGCGGCGAAGATGGCGCGGATCAAAAGCCTGTTCTACAGCGGCAACTGGCAGGTCAACGCGCTGCCGGGTTATGGGCCGGAACGACGGGCCAATCCGTTTACGACCTTTGAGGCCATCCCGGCTCAGGCGCGTTACCAGTTCATGCTCGATAACGCCGAGTACTTCGTGCGCACCTTTATTCGTGGCCCGGTCTGCCGTGGCCAGATCGCCACCGACGTGATCCGCGACAACTTCTGGGCGCTGTTCCAGGCCCCGGAGCATGACCTCTATATCACCGACCCGAATTATCGCGGCCAGGCCACGCCGTTGCTGGCGATGCCAGGGCAGAACGATGACGTCGGCAGTGTCCTGAGCCTGTGGCGCGACTACCGTGACAAACGCAACGAATACGAGGCCCTGCGCCGGGACAGCTACGCCGACCTGCCAGCCCCGAGCTGGTCGACCCTGTGGGCCGGCAATGACAACGCGCTGCTGAGCATCTTCCGGCATTTCGACAGCGCCTCGGTGAACAAAGGCCTGATCGGTGACGTTCCGCAAACCATCTGGCTGTTCGATTACCCGTTGCTGGAACGCACGTATTACCAGTTGGCAGTCAACTTCGATGTATTTGGCAACGTATCCCATCAGGCCCAGACCCGGCTGTACTTCGACCTGATTCGCAATGGTGCCGAGCAGAACTTTTTGCGTCTGATGCCGGCCGACTCACGGGACGGCTACCTCGACGATTGGTATCAGAACGGCGGAAAGCTCAAGATGTGGCTGGATTACGAGTACATCGACAACGACAAACCCACGGCACTGACGCTGGACGAAAAGGACCCGAAACGCGATTTCGCCCTGCAATTGCTGGCCCGGTACGGCGAACTCAATGCCAACCCCGACCCGATCAACCGCTGCGACGGTGCCTACTGCTCGCGGCCGAACATCGATCTGGCATTGCAGAACGCCGAACAGGCCTTGAGCCGCCTGACTTCACGTCCGTCTGCGGGGCTGAAGGTCATCGATCAATTGCCAGAAGCCACGATGCTGCGCATCGAGACTCAAAGCGGCAAGCGCGGGGTCTATAGCCTGCTGCGCAACCGGGCCCACAGCAACGTGGCGTTCCTGCTGGGGGAGTCGCGGCGCTATCAGCCGGGGCTCGATACGTTGACAATTTATCCGGGTGTACTCAGCAGCTACCCGAACTTCATGTTCAACATTCCAGCCGGCCAAGTGCCCGCTTTCGTTGATGCGATGGAAATCGCGAAGGACGCGGCCAGTTTCGAGAAAATCGTCGAACGCTGGGGCATTCGCCGCAGCCATCCGCAGTTCTGGCAATATTTCCATGATCTGAGTCGCTATATCCACGACACCGACCCTGTGGAAGAGGGCGTGCTGGACATGAACCGCTACGAGAATCTTTGATGCACGGAATTTAGAGGTGTCTGCGATCCAGTGTGGGAGCGGGCTTGCTCGCGAAAGCGGTGTGTCAGGCAACATCAATGTTGACGTTGCCGCCGCCTTCGCGAGCAAGCCCGCTCCCACATTGGATCAGCTGTGCTTTCCCGACAAAAATACTAGGACTTTGTCCGGCGCGATGATTGGCGTAAACTGCGTCCAAGCCTGCGAGGAGTTTCCATGACCGCTATTACCATTACCGACGCCGCCCACGATTACCTGGCTGATCTGCTTTCCAAGCAGAACACCCCGGGTATCGGTATCCGCGTCTTTATCACCCAGCCTGGCACCCAGTACGCCGAAACCTGCATTGCCTACTGCAAGCCGGGCGAAGAAAAACCTGAAGACACCGCGCTGGGGCTTAAAAGCTTCACCGCGTACATCGATCACTTCAGCGAAGCCTTCCTGGACGATGCGGTAGTCGACTACGCCACCGACCGCATGGGCGGCCAACTGACCATCAAGGCGCCAAACGCCAAAGTACCGATGGTCAACGCCGACAGCCCGGTCAACGAGCGTATCAACTACTACCTGCAAACCGAAATCAACCCGGGGCTGGCCAGCCACGGCGGTCAGGTCAGCCTGATCGATGTGGTTGAAGACGGCATTGCCGTGCTGAAATTCGGCGGCGGTTGCCAAGGCTGCGGCCAGGCAGACGTCACCCTGCGCGAAGGCATCGAGCGCACCTTGCTCGAGCGTATTCCCGAGCTCAAGGGCGTTCGTGACGTGACCGACCACACGCAGAAAGAAAACGCCTACTACTAAGGTGTTCGCTGCGACATAAAAAAACGGTGCCCGTGAGCACCGTTTTTTTTGATCGTTCCCACGCTCTGCGTGGGAATGCCTCAACGGACGCTCTGCGTCTGCTCTTGGGACGCGGAGCGTCCCGGGCTGCATTCCCACGCAGAGCGTGGGAACGATCATCTCAGGGTCTGTAGAGGTGCGCATGCCCCGCGCGATACAGCGACGATTCACTGAAGTGATCGCTGCCCAACACCCGGCCCACCAGAATCAGCGCCGTGCGGCGAAATCCCTTGGCTTGAACCTTCTCGGCAATATCCGCCAGCGTCCCCACGACCCAGTCCTGATCCGGCCAGGTCGCCCGATGAATCACCGCGATCGGGCAATCGGCGCCGTAGTGCGGCAGCAATTCAGCAAGGATCTTCTCCAGATGATTGACCCCGAGGTGGATCGCCATGGTCGCCCCATGCTGCGCCAGACTGCCCAGCTCTTCACCGGCCGGCATCGCGGTCTTGTCGGCGTAGCGGGTCAGAATCACGCTTTGTGACACGTCCGGCAAGGTCAGTTCAGCACCCAAAAGCGCCGCGCAGGCGGCGGTGGCGGTGACGCCGGGAATGATTTCAAAAGGGATGTCGAGTTCACGCAAATAGCGAATCTGCTCGCCAATCGCGCCGTACAGGCTCGGATCACCGGAATGCACCCGGGCCACGTCCTGGCCGTTGGCATGGGCGGTCTTGATCAGCTCGATGATCTGTTCCAGATGCAATTCGGCGCTGTTGACCACCTGTTCGGCCCGGTGGCCCTCCAGCACGGCGGCGGGCACCAGGGAGCCTGCATAGATGATGACCGGGCAGCTACGAATCAGCCGTTGGCCTTTGACGGTGATCAGTTCCGGGTCGCCGGGGCCTGCGCCAATGAAGTAGACGGTCATCGTCGTTTCCTGTCAGAAAAAGGGTATGGGCACGCTTCAGATGAAGATTGCTCATGATCGAAGGCGGGGATTATCGGGGATTTTACGCGGCGCTGGCCAATGCAAGGGTGGCCTGGGCGTATTTTTGTCGTGGAATCAGCAACTTTGCCGGTGCCTGAGCCAATTGTTCGGCCAGTGCCAGCGCGGCACTTTCCGCTACGCCGTAACAGCCGGTGCGTTCGAACGCGATGTCCGAGTGGTGGCTGAGTTGCGGTTCATAACCGGCCAATTGTTCGCTGCTGAAATACATCAACGGCAATGCCAGTTGTTCGGCCAGTTCGATCAGGGCGGGTTCTTCGCGCTTCAGGTCGATACTGGCCAGGGCCTTGATCTCACGGAGCTCGATTTGATGGGCCTGTAACGCTTGATCAAGCAGCGCCCGCAGCGTGCTGACGGGGCAGCCGCGCTGGCAGCCCAGGCCGACCACCAGGGTCGGCGCTGCGCTGACGTCTGTCATGCGGAGTATTGGCCATCGCTTTTGCGGCGGAACAACCAGGCGCTGATCAGGCCCAGGGCCAGCCAGAACGCCATGTTGGTCAGCTGCGAAGCGATTTTGAACTGCGCTTCCAGGGCTTGCGGAGCGAGCATGGAGTGCACTTCCGGTTGTGGCGCGCCGATGACGTGCGGAGCGGCCAGAATCGCCACGCCGAGGATCTTCATCAGCCAGTGGCGGCTGAACACGATCAGCGCGATGCCGACAGCGGTGGACGCGGCAGTGCCAATCCACCAGATCTGCCGTTGCGCCAGATCCGCCGCGGCAGTGCCCGGCAGCTCAGGTGGCAGGCCGAGGGTTGGCGCCAGCACGAACGTCGCGTAACCCGCCAGGCCCCAAAGCAGGCCCTGAGAGGTACGGCGTGGAGCGCGCAAGGTGTAGAGGCCCGCGAGCATCAGGGCGAAACCGACCGCCACCACCAGATTGCCGCCGGTGGTCGACAGCACGCGCTGCCAGCCGTCTTCAGGCTCCCAGGCTTCGGCATCGTGGGTGTGAGCGGTGACAGCTCCCGCGGCGTGCTCGTGGATTTCAACCGCGGCCGGCTCGGATTTTTCGTAGGTCTCGGCCTGCAGAATCAGCGGAGCCACCCAGAAGCTTTGCAGCAGGGTCAGCAGCAGGGCGGCCAGCAGCCCGGTGAAACCTGCGGTTTGCGCAATACGCTTGATCATGTCAGCAGGTCTCAATGGCACGGGAATGCGGCGCTGTGACGGGTATCGTGCGCGGCGTTGTGCACCGCTTCGATGTGCGAGAAACCGGCGAAATACACAAGGCTGGCGCCAAGAATCGACGCACAAAAAGCGGCGGTCAGGCGTTGGCTCAGGGTAGTGGTGGTGCTGATCGTGCTCTTTTTATCGGTGTTGCTGCCGGTGCTGCTGATGATCGACATGGCGCTTCCCTCTGGTCTGTCAGCGGGTGAATAGAGCGCATGAAAACCTCCGTACGCCGGGGCACGCAGAGATTTCGAACAGCGCCCGCCCACCGCGGGTTTGTTATTCAGTGAACGTAAGAGTCACTTTGTGTTGCGGGCCGGTCTCCGGGCTCGCGAGGGGCAGGGCTTGTGCCCAAACCTGCAAGCATCACCTTCCCATGCCGTATGACGGGCACAGTGGATCTGACGCTTCACTCGCTTACCGTTGCGGGGGCAGCACCGGACTGACATGGCTTTAGAGTAAAGCACATGATTCACCGGTTTCCCGTTTCACCCTGTGAAGGGCACCCGTAACAAGGCGTGTAGGAGAGCATGGGCGGGGGTTGGGCGTCAATTGGCATGGGTTCTCACTTCTGTGGCGAGGGGGCTTGCCCCCGTTGGGTTGCGAAGCGACCCCTTGCATTCTTTCAGCCACACCGAGTTGTCAGGATCTACGACGGCTTCGCCGCCGAACGGGGGCAAGCCCCCTCGCCACAGGTGATCGCATTCTCCTATAGGACATTGACCCGCCCCCACACGATGCGTAGCCTTGCGCTTTCGAGGTTCTTCGGCGTCTGCCGAAGCTAAGAAGGGAACGCGGTCGATGCCGCGGCTGCCCCCGCAACTGTGAACGGTGATGTTCGCTGCCACGCCACTGCAAGCCCTGATCCATCAGGTTCGCGGGAAGGCGCAGCAAACGCCAGTCGAACGATTGGCACACCGTCAGCCAGGAGACCTGCCTCGATACAGATTCTCACTACAACCGGGCGGGGTGATCCGGTGGCGGAACTCTTGCGCGCGTGCATCCGCCGCTGCGATTGTCGTCCCGTATGCCCGCCACCTTGCCAAAGGGCATCCGATGAAAACACTGGCCAAACTCCCCGTCACCATCGTTACCGGCTTCCTCGGCTCGGGCAAAACCACTTTGCTGCGCCACATGCTCGACAACGCCCAGGGCCGTCGCATCGCAGTGATCGTCAACGAGTTCGGCGAGCTGGGCATCGACGGCGAAATCCTCAAGCAGTGCTCGATCGGTTGCACCGAAGAAGAAGCCAACGGCCGCGTTTACGAACTGGCCAACGGCTGCCTGTGCTGCACGGTTCAGGAAGAATTCTTCCCGGTGATGCGCGAACTGGTCGCGCGGCGCGGCGACCTTGACCATATCCTGATCGAAACTTCGGGCCTGGCCCTGCCAAAACCGTTGGTTCAAGCCTTCCAATGGCCAGAAATCCGTAGCGCCTGCACGGTTGACGCGGTGATCACCGTGGTCGACAGCCCGGCCGTCGCTGCTGGCACCTTCGCGGCGTTCCCGGATCAGGTCGATGCCCAGCGCAAACTCGACCCGAACCTGGACCACGAATCGCCGCTGCACGAGCTGTTCGCCGACCAACTGGCCAGCGCCGACCTGGTGATCCTCAACAAGGCCGACCTGATCAGCGCTGAAGACCTGGCCCGCGTGCGCCTGGAAGTCGCCGAAGAACTGCCGCCAGCGGTGAAAGTCATCGAAGCCAGCAGCGGTCGTCTGCCACTGGACGTGCTGATCGGCCTCGGTGCCGGTTCTGAAGAACACATCGACAGCCGCCACAGCCATCACGATCATCACCATGAAGGCGAAGACGACCACGACCACGACGCATTCGATTCCATCTCGATCGAGCTGCCACAAGCCGACGAAAGCCTGCTGATGGATGCACTGACTCAATTGGTGGTCCAGCACGGCATCCTTCGGGTCAAAGGTTTTGCAGCTGTGCCGAACAAGCCGATGCGCCTGCTGATCCAGGGCGTGGGCACGCGTTTCGACAAGCACTTCGACCGTCAGTGGGGCGCTGAAGAAGCACGCACCACGCGTCTGGTGTTGATCGGTCAGGATCTGGACGCCGCTGCGCTCGAAGCGCAATTGCGCGCTGCGCTCAGCGTTTAAACCATGCACCTGCTCAGGACCCAGCCCGGCGGTTTCGTGTCGGATGACAACATCGCCGACCTTGGACAAACTCCCGCCGAGCTGGTGATCCTGTGCAGCGGCGATTCCAGCCTGGCGTTGCTCGCCGAAGCGGCGCAGCAGTTGCCCGACGATTACCCGAGCGTACGCCTGGCCAACCCGATGCAGGTGCAGAATCACGCCTCGGTCGATCTCTACGTCGACGAAGTGCTGCGCCACGCCAAGGTGATTCTGATCTCGCTGCACGGCGGCATCGCCTATTGGCGTTATGGCATCGAGCGTCTGGTGGAATTGTCCGAGCGCGGCGTGCAGCTGATTCTGGTGCCGGGGGATGATCGCCCGGACCCGGAACTCAGTGACCTGAGCACCGTAACCGCGCAAGACCGCGACCGGCTCTGGCACTTCCTGCGTCAGGGCGGCATGGCCAACGCACTCGACCTGTTTCGCTGCCTCGCCAATCGCTGGCTGGATCGCGACTACTCATGGTCCGAGCCGCAAACCCTGCCACGCACGGCGATTTACCATCCGCACAAAAGCCCCGCTGAGTTGAGCGATTGGCAAGCCGACTGGCAAGCTGATCAGCCGGTGGCGGCTGTGCTGTTTTACCGCTCGCATTTGCAGGCGGCGAACACTGGTTTCATCGATATTTTCTGCCAGCGTTTGCAGGCGGCGGGGTTGAACCCATTGCCGATTGCGCTGGCCAGTTTGAAAGAGCCCGGCTGCCTGACGGTGGTCGAGGACTTGCTGGATGAAGTCGAGGCGGGGGTGATTCTCAACACCACCGGTTTCGCCCAATCCAGCCCCGAAGCGCCGCATCTTCGACCGTTTCGCCGCAATGTTCCGGTGATCCAGGCGATCTGCGCCCAGGACAATGAACCCGGTTGGCGCGCCAGCGAACAAGGCCTCGGCCCCCGCGACCTGGCGATGCACATCGCACTGCCGGAGCTGGACGGGCGGATCATCAGTCGGCCGATCAGCTTCAAGGATCTGGCCTGGCGCAGTGAGCGCAGTCAGTCCGACGTGGTCTGCTACCGGCCGCAACCTGAGCGCATGGATTTTGTCGCCAAACTGGCGCGGCGCTGGATCGATCTGGCGCGAGTGCCCAACGGCGAAAAACGCATCGCCCTGATCCTCGCCAACTACCCGACTCGCGATGGGCGCATCGGCAACGGCGTCGGCCTCGATACTCCGGCTGCGGCATTGAACATCCTCCGTGCCCTGCACGCCGAAGGTTATCCGCTGCCGGCCGACTTGCCGGACAGCGGCACCGCGCTGATCCAGCAATTGCTCGGCGGCGTCAGCAATGACCTCGACACCCTCGACCAGCGTCCCTGTCATCAAAGCCTCGCGCTGGACGACTACTACCTGATGTTCAACGCCTTGCCCGAGGCCAATCGCCAAGCCGTGCTGGAGCGTTGGGGCTCGCCCGAAAGCGATCCAATGTTCCGTGGCGGACGAATGATGATTGCCGGTCTGCGCTTCGGCCTGACCTTTGTTGGCATTCAACCGGCCAGGGGTTATCAGGTAGACCCGAGTGCTGTGTATCACGACCCCGACCTGGTGCCGCCTCACGGCTATCTGGCGTTCTACTTCTGGTTGCGCAACACCTACGGCGCTCATGGCGTGATCCATGTCGGCAAGCACGGCAACCTCGAATGGCTGCCGGGCAAAGGCGTCGGGCTGTCGGAAAACTGCTGGCCGGATGCGTTGCTCGGGCCGCTGCCGAACATCTATCCGTTCATCGTCAACGACCCGGGCGAGGGCGCCCAGGCCAAACGCCGTACGCAGGCTGTGATCATCGATCACCTGATGCCACCGCTGACCCGCGCCGAAACCTACGGTCCGCTGCGCAATCTCGAATTGTTGGCCGACGAATATTACGAAGCGCAATTGCTCGATCCGCGCCGCGCCCGGGAACTGCAGCGCGAAATCCTGCAACTGGTGCGCGACACGCACATCGACCGTGAACTGCAACTGGACGAGAAACTCGACAGCGATGCCGATGCGGCGATCTGGTTGCCGCGTCTGGACACGTACCTGTGCGACTTGAAGGAGTCACAGATCCGCGACGGCCTGCACGTGTTTGGCGAGTCGCCAGCGGGGCGGTTGCGCATCGACACCTTATTGGCCTTGCTGCGTATTCCTCGCGGCGATGGACGAGGGGCGCAATCGAGCTTGCTGCGGGCGCTGGCCAAGGCGTTTGTGTTGGGTTTCGATCCGCTGGATTGCGTTTTGGCCGAGACCTGGAGCGGACCTCGACCGGAGGCATTGCTGTCGGTCAGCGATGAACTTTGGCGTACGGCGGGGGATACCCGTGAACGTCTGGAGCTGTTCGCCGCGCAGCTGATTGAACAGACTTTGAGTCCCGAGGTCGAGCTACTGAACCATCCTCAAGCCATGCCCGGCCGCGGCGGGAGCGAGCCACTGTGGCGAGGGAGCTTGCTCCCGTTGGGTCGCGAAGCGGCCCCAAAAAATGGGACTGCTGCGCAGTCCAACGGGAGCAAGCTCCCTCGCCACAAAGGCCCGCTCCCACAGGAGGCAGGTTGGTCTGAAGTGAACGCCATCATCGACAGCCTGCGCGAAGTCGTTGCCCCACGTCTGGACGCCTGCGGCCCAGCGGAAATGCGCGGCCTGCTGGACGCCCTCAGCGGTCGATTCGTCCCGGCCGGGCCTAGCGGTGCGCCGAGTCGCGGCCGTCTGGACGTGCTGCCCACCGGGCGCAATTTCTATTCGGTGGATGTGCGCAACCTGCCGACCACTACCGCGTGGCGCATCGGTTTTCAGTCCGCGAACCTGATTCTTGAGCGGCACTTGCAGGACCACGGCGATCACTTGCGGCAGCTCGGTCTGTCGGTCTGGGGCACCGCGACCATGCGCACCGGCGGCGATGACATCGCCCAGGCCATGGCGCTGATGGGCGTGCGTCCGGTCTGGGCGACTGGCAGCCAGCGGGTCGACGACTTCGAAATTCTTCCGTTGAGTTTGCTGGACCGCCCACGGGTGGACGTGACCTTGCGCGTCTCCGGATTTTTCCGCGATGCCTTTGCCAACCTGATCCGGCTGTTTGACGCCGCCGTGCAAGCGGTCGCCGCGCTGGATGAACCGGATGATCTCAACCCGTTGGCGGCCAAGGTCCGCGCTGAGCGGCAAGCGTTGCTGGAATCCGGTCTGGATGATGACGCTGCGCGGCGGCAAGCCGGCTGGCGCATCTTCGGGGCCAAACCGGGTGCTTACGGAGCAGGCGTGCAGGGCGCCATCGACGGTCGTCTGTGGCAAAGCCGCGACGACCTGGCCGAGGTTTACCTGAACTGGGGCGGCTACGCTTACGGCGGCTCTGACGAAGGCACCGCCGCCCGCGAGCAGTTCGCCCAGCGTCTGAGCCAGGTGCAGGCGGTGCTGCAAAACCAGGACAACCGCGAACACGACTTGCTCGATTCCAACGACTATTACCAGTTCCAGGGTGGCATGCTGGCGGCCGTCGAAAGCCTCAGCGGTGAAGCGGCGGCCAGTTATCACGGCGATCACAGTCAGCCGGACTTGCCGAAGATTCGCACGTTGAAGGAAGAGCTGAACCGGGTGATCCGTTCCCGAGCGGCCAATCCGAAATGGATCGACGGGGTCAAGCGTCATGGCTATAAAGGCGCGTTCGAACTGGCGGCGACGGTCGATAACCTGTTTGCGTTCGACGCCACCACGCAGTTGATCGACGACCACCAATATGCGTTGCTGGCGGATGCCTATTTGCTCGATCCAGCGACCCGGGAGTTTGTCCGCGCACACAATCCCCATGCCTTGCGCGACATGACCGAACGCATGCTGGAAGCGCAGCAGCGGGGGATGTGGAAAGAACCGGGTGAGTACCGCGAGGCGCTGGAGAATTTGTTGTTGGATATAGAAGAAGACGGGTAAATCTGTGGCACCGCTAACCTGCGGATCGTTCCCACGCTCCGCGTGGGAATGCAGCCCGGGACGCTCCGCGTCCCTTCCAGAGCCGAACGCGGAGCGTCCGTTGAGGCATTCCCACGCAGAGCGTGGGAACGATCACACCACCGACCACAATGAGTAATGCCACATGACCGACACCCCCCATTTCCCGCTCTCCGCCGTGGTCGGCGCCGATGACTTGAAGCTCGCGCTATACCTGACCGCCATCGATCCAAAAATCGGTGGCGTACTGATCGAAGGCCCGCGCGGCATGGCCAAATCCACCCTGGCCCGAGGCTTGGCGGACCTGTTGGCCAGCGGTCAATTCGTCACCTTGCCCCTGGGTGCCACCGAAGAACGGCTGGTGGGCACCCTCGATCTCGACGCGGCCCTGAGCGAGGGTCGCGCACAGTTTTCCCCCGGCGTACTGGCCAAGGCCGACGGCGGCGTGTTGTATGTCGATGAAGTCAATCTGCTGCCCGATCACCTCGTGGACTTGCTGCTCGACGTGGCCGCCAGCGGCACCAACCTGATCGAGCGCGACGGGATTTCCCATCGGCATTCGGCGAAGTTTGTGCTGATCGGCACCATGAACCCCGAAGAGGGCGAGCTGCGTCCGCAATTGCTCGACCGCTTTGGTTTGAATGTCGCCCTCAGTGGCCACACCGCACCCGCCGAGCGCGGTCAGATCATCCGTCGTCGACTGGATTTCGACAGCGACCCGCAAGGGTTCTGCGCCGAGTGGGAAAGCCAGCAACACGCGCTGCGCGAGCGTTGCCAAAAGGCGCGCTCGGCACTGGCGAGCATTCCCCTCGACGATGCCGCGCTGGCGCAGATCACCGAGCGTTGTTTCGCTGCCGGCGTCGATGGCCTGCGAGCCGATCTGGTCTGGTTGCGCGCGGCCCGGGCTCATGCCGCCTGGCGCGGAGCGAATGCCATTGGCGAAGAAGATATCGACGCGGTCGCCGAGTTTGCCTTGCGCCATCGTCGTCGCGAACACTCGCCACCGGCGCCGCACCAATCACCCGCAGCACAGCCCTCCAATCAGAACCCCAACCCGAGCGAAGGTCAGGGCCAGTGGGGCGAAATGCCCGCCCAGGCGCTGCCGGTCGGCGCACGACGTGAAGTGCCGAGCTGGCCAAAAAAGCCCTAGGCATTCGCCCTCGATCAGACGCGGGGGCGAATGCCAGACCCCGCGCAGGACGGCTGGATCACGGTAAACAGGGCAAGCGTCACGCAGCCCTGAGCGGATCGATCAATTGGCCCGGCACCTTGCTCAATGGCCGACCGCGTCAACGCGACGATGTACTGTTTCACCTGCGCACCCGCAGTCCTCATGAATTATGGCTGGTGATCGTCGACGCCTCGGCCTCGACCCGACGTCATCAAGCGTTGAGCGATGCCAAGGGCTTGTTGGCGCAACTGTTCGACGATGCCTATCGGCAGCGCGCGCGGCTGGCGTTGCTGACCGCCAGTGGTCATGTGCCGAAGTGGCAAGTGCAAGGGTTGAAAGCCTCCGCTGGCTTGCGCGACTGGCTCGACGGGCTCGGGGCCGGCGGCGGTACGCCGATGCTGGCGGCGCTGGGCGAGGCAGGGCGCTGGTTGGCGGTTCGGCAAAAACGTTTTCCGGCAGAGCAGCAACGGCTGTTGTTGGTGACGGATGGACGACTGAAGGAATGGTCGGCGTTGCCGGCGCTGGATTGCCCCGGGCTGCTGATCGACATCGAGCGCGGGCCGATTCATCTTGGCCGGGCCAAGGTGTTGGCAGCACAGCTGCAGGTTGATTATCGACATATCGATGAGCTGATTTCAGGTTGAGTTTTGTGCTGACAGTGCTGGCCCCTTCGCGAGCAAGCCCGCTCCCACATTTAATCTGTGGCGTTCACAAATCCCATGTGGGAGCGGGCTTGCTCGCGAAGGCATCACCTCGGAATCGGATAATTGCAGTTAATCCGTATCGCTGCCCTATGCTTTGTAAGCAAGACAATCACAGGAGTGACCCATGCGCGTTCTAGCCCGCAACGATCAGGACGATTTCCGCGTTAAAGCCTACGCTGGCACCAACGGTGTGTTGCTGGCGATCGACCTGGCCGAACACCGTCGCAAAGGTCTGCTGGGTTTCGCCATCGAAAAACAGCAAGGCAACAAACCCTGGCTGTTTCTGTTCAACAGCCTGACCTTCCCCGGCAAGGCTCATACGTTCCCCCAGTTTCACGCCACCCCCAGCGATACCGCGCCGTTGCAGAAATTTCGCTGGGCCGATTACGCGGTCAATCCGGGCGTGACGATCCATTATCGGGTTCACCTGGCCTACGGCACCGCCGATGCGCCGCAGCTGGGTGAGTTTCTGGAAGTGACGCTCACCACCGACAATGGTCTTCCAGCGGGCCAGAACGTTATTTTCAACCGGGCGGTGGCCGCGAGTCAGGCCTTCCAGCGCAAATTCGCCGACCTCGATGCGCAGCTCAGCGCCAACAAGAAACTGCCCATCGAAGAATGGCCCGACGCTCCACGGCAATGGCTGGAAAATGGTCTGCTCGCACGTTTGCTGGGGTTCATCGAACGGGCCGAGGATGGCCGGTGGGCGCTGGACATCGCGATCTATGAATACCAGTTGCAGGTGATCGTCGATGCGGTGAACGCTGCGTTTGAGCGCGGCGTAAAGGTTCGGGTTTTGTACCACGCCCAGCCGGACGAAGACACCACGGCGCTGAACGAAGCCAGCCTGGAAAAAATTCCGGCAGCGAACAAGCGCGGGCGGGTCACTCACAACATTTTTCACAACAAGTTCATGGTCCTCAGCCGGCTCGACGCAGCGGGGCAGCATCAGCCCGAAGCGGTACTGTGTGGCAGCACCAATTTCACCGCCAACGGCGTTTATCGTCAGGCCAACGTGGTGCATGTACTGGACGACGCCCGGATCGGCGCCAGTTATCTGCAAACCTTCGAACAGGTCTGGGCCGCGCCGGCAGATGTCGGCGCCACCCGGGAATGGCTCACGGAAAACAATCCGATGCAGCCGGAGCAGGCGCTGTTCGCCGGCTTCTCACCGCGCTCGGGCCAGGGCGACTTGCGTGAGTTCGTCGAAATCATCAACGCCGCCAAAAAAGACCTGCTGTTTGTCACGGCGTTTGCCTTGCCGGACGAAGTGCTCAACGCGTTGCTCGGCCTGCCCCACGACGACATCTTGCGTTACGGCCTGCAAAACACCGTCAGCAGCATCACCGGTTTCCACGCCGACCGCACCGCTCAATTTGCCGCCACCGCGCTGCTCAATACCGGCCTGGAAGGCTGGCTCAAGGAAAACATGAAAGGCCAGAAGGGCAGACTGCTGGTGCATACCAAAGCCATCGTCGTCGACTTCACCAGCGACGCACCGACGATCATCAGCGGCAGCCACAACCTGAGTGAGGCGGCCAGTAACGGCAATGATGAGAACTTCCTGATCATCCGTGGCAACACCGACCTGGCCGATCGTTACGGGCTGGAACTGCTGCGTTTTTACGAGCATTACCGGTTCCGCTACTTCGCAAAAAAACTACAACTCAAACAGGTCCGGCCGTTGGCGCCGGATGACAGCTGGACCGATGACTATTACCGCGAGGGCGATCTGCGCATGTTGTCGCGGTTGCGCTTTGCCGGACGATAAACAGCCCGGCGGGCTAATGCTGGTCACGGAACCTGTGGGAGCGGGCTTGCTCGCGAAAGCGGTGTGTCAGACGACATTAATGGTGGCTGTGCCGCCGTCTTCGCAAGCAAGCCCGCTCCCACAGGGATTGCATCTAACTGACTATTTACCCATCGCCTGGCGGTACTGACGGGTACGCCGAGCGATGTACAACTGATCGAGGATCAATGCCCATACCGCCGAGACTTGCGGTCTAGGCTTGCGCCCGCGGCTCAATCGATGGAGCTGAAACTTCACCACGGCCATGTTTGCCAGCGCCGCCAGAGGTTTGCGTTTCCAGCGAATCGGTGGCAACTGCGGGTGGCTGTTCTGGCCTTCACGCCAGCGTTTGACCAGGTTCGGTTCGATGGCCATGGCCGTGCCGATGCCGGCCATGGCGATACCGCTGTCGAGCACTTGTTCGACGATCGCCAGTCGCCGTATGCCGCCAGTCACCATGACCGGCATGCTCGCCACACTGGCCAGTTCGCCGGCCATTTCCAGAAAGTACGCTTCTCGCGCCAGGGTTCGACCGTCGCGCGCCTCGCCCTGCATGGCCGGGGCTTCGTAGCTACCGCCAGAGAGCTCCAGCAGATCGATTTGCTGGGCATTGAGCCACTGGATCACTTGCCGGGCATCGTCGGCGTCGAAACCGCCGCGCTGGAAGTCCGCGGAATTGAGCTTCACCGCCACGCAAAACTGCGGCGATACTGACTTGCGAACAGCGCTGAGCACTTCCAGCAGCAGGCGCGCGCGATTTTCCAGAGAGCCGCCCCAGCGGTCGGTGCGGCGATTGGTCAATGGCGAGAGAAACTGGCTGATCAGATACCCGTGCGCAGCATGGATCTGCACCCCGGTAAAACCGGCCTTTTCCGCCAGGGCGGCGCTGGTGGCGAAGCGTTGAATGACCTCTGCAATGTCGTTCTCGCTCATGGGTTTGGGTTTGGCAAACATCTTCGAAAACCCGCCCAGATCCAGCGCGACCGCCGAAGGTGCCCAGGCTTGCTGGCCGAGGTTGGCCATGGTCTGGCGGCCGGGATGATTGAGTTGCACCCAGAACTGCGCGCCACCGGCCCGGCCGATGGTTGCCCACTGACGAAAGCGTTCCAGGTGTCGCTCGTCTTCCAGCACCACGCCACCGGGACCGGTCATGGCGCGGCGGTCGATCATCACGTTGCCGCTCAGCAACAACCCGGCTTCGCCGTCGGCCCAGGCTTGATACAGCCGAAACAACTCGCCTGAAGGCGCCTGCCCGGTATCGGCGAGGTTCTCTTCCATCGCGGCTTTGGCGATACGATTGCCGATGGTCTGGCCGTTGGGCAAATTCAACGCTTGGAAGGGCGACATGCTTGACTCCTCATCAGTGAAGCGTAGAGGCTAAGCTTAAAGTTAACTTTAATGTCAAGCGTGCAAACGAGGCCGTGATGAAGATTGGTGAATTGGCGCAACAGAGCGGGTTGAACGCCTCGCGCATTCGTTTTTACGAGGCTCAGGGCCTGATCCGTCAGGTCGAGCGGCAGGCCAACGGCTATCGGCTTTACCCGCCGCAAGTATTGCAAACCCTGAAAATCATCCAGTGCGCCCAGCAGGCCGGTTTCACTCTCGAAGAGCTGAAGTTGCTGCTACCGGATGCCACGACGGGTGAGGTCAATCACGACGAACTGGTGGCGAGCCTTGGGCGCAAGGTCGAACAGATCGAAGCGATGCAACTGCACCTGGCCCAGAGCAAGGCGCAGTTGCTGGAGGTGATCGAGAGCATCCAGGCGCGGCCCGAGGGCATGGGGTGCGGTGCGAATGCCGAGCGGGTGCTGGCGTCGCTAAAGCAATAGTTCTGATGACTGCCCAGGATCAAGAGCAAAAGCTTCGCGAGCAAGCCCGCTCCCACAGTTGACCGGGTTGTCTGGATAGACACGGTCTAAATGTGGGAGCGGGCTTGCTCGCGAAGGCGATCGCCCAGACGATTCAAAAATGACTCATGAAACGTACATTCAACATCCCCTGTGCCCGAGGCGCGGTGCATAAAGTGCTGAGGGTTTTCTGCAACCACGGCAAGTCATGGTGAGGTTTGCGGGCAACCTGTTTGGGCCTGAGCTTGCCGATGTGTTTTTTGAAATTTTCTTCCAGGGTTTCCCGAGTCCCGATGCCCTTGAGCTTCTTCAGCAGCTTCCCTTCCTTGTAGAACAACACAGTGGGTGTGCCAGTGACATCCGGATGCCTGGGGGACTCGCTCGTACTCAACATGTAGACCTGCGCATGATCCTTATACTGCTCGGCAATCGTGCGGAAAACCGGCTCGGCCATTTCGCAGGCGTAACAGTTTTTATCGCCGAAATACAGGATCACCGGGCGCCAGGTTTTTAGGGCTTTGCGATAGGCCGGAGCCAGCGTTGATGGGTTAATCATCGAACTCATTGAAATCTCCTTTTCAAAGACAATCGAAGGCCTGTTGACGTTAAAGGAGGCGAGCAGGTGGGTCTACTGTCAGAAATTACAGGTAGGGCTCTGCTTCATTTTGAATCGCTATGGCTTCAGATGTGGTGCAAGTACTCGAGCGTTGTGTCCCACGGTAGCGTTCTCTTATTTGTGCGTTTCGTAACGCCTTCTCGCGCTCACGCGCATCCATCTGATTCAAAACACTTTCCAGACTCCCCAATATTCCGCCCACATCCTGTGGCACACTTTCTGCTGTCTATTCCGTTGTTACATACCATGTTCCGGTATAGCGGAATAAACACAACTCTGGAGTGCTTGCCATGCATCGCCGACCTTCTTTGTTTAAAGCGTGTGTTTTTCTGTTCGCGGCTTCGGCCGCTGTCATGGGTGCCGCTCAAGCGGCTGACAGCAAACTCGACAGCGTGCTGGCCCGTGGGAAATTGATCGTGGGCACGGGCAGTACCAATGCGCCGTGGCACTTCCAGGGCGCGGATGGCAAGTTGCAGGGTTTTGATATTGATATCGCGCGGATGGTGGCCAAAGGGTTGTTCAACGACCCGACCAAGGTCGAGTTCGTGGTGCAGTCGTCCGATGCGCGGATTCCGAATCTGCTGACCGACAAGGTCGACATGAGTTGCCAGTTCATCACCGTGACCGCCAGTCGTGCGCAGCAGGTGGCATTCACCCTGCCGTACTACCGCGAAGGCGTCGGCCTGTTGTTGCCGGCCAACAGCAAGTACAAGGAAATCGACGACCTGAAAGCTGCCGGCGATGGCGTTATCGTGGCGGTGCTGCAGAACGTGTACGCCGAGGAACTGGTGCATCAGGCACTGCCCAAGGCCAAGGTCGATCAATACGACAGCGTGGATTTGATGTATCAGGCCGTGAACTCCGGCCGTGCCGACGCGGCGGCCACCGATCAGTCGTCGGTGAAATACCTGATGGTGCAGAACCCTGGTCGCTATCGCAGCCCGGCTTATGCCTGGAGCCCGCAAACCTACTCCTGTGCAGTCAAGCGCGGCGATCAGGACTGGTTGAACTTCGTTAACACCGTCCTGCATGAAAGCATGACCGGTGTTGAGTTCCCGACGTATGCGGCGTCGTTCAAGCAGTGGTTCGGTGTAGACCTGCCGACCCCAGCCATCGGTTTCCCCGCTGAATTCAAATGAAAACTGCTGCGCTCGGAAATACTGCGTTGAAAACAGACTCGAAATGCTCATTGACTAAAGTCAACTCCGCTTTCTCGTCTGTTTTCGCCTTGTCTTTCCTTCGCTCGCGACGTTTCCAATTTTTGAATGAGGAGCGGGGCGGTTTTAAATCGCCCCGTTCAAGGTACTGCTGACCATGAACTATCAGTTGAATTTTGCCGCCGTCTGGCGCGACTTCGACACCTTGCTGGCGGGGCTCGGTCTGGGCCTTGAGCTGGCGCTGGTGTCGATCGCCATCGGCTGCGTGATCGGCCTGCTGATGGCGTTTGCATTGCTGTCAAAGCACCGCGCATTGCGGGTGCTGGCGTCGGTGTATGTGACGGTGATCCGTAATACGCCGATCCTGGTGTTGATCCTGTTGATCTACTTCGCGTTGCCGAGCTTAGGGGTTCGGCTGGACAAGATCCCGTCGTTCATCATCACCCTGTCGCTGTATGCCGGGGCGTACCTGACCGAAGTGTTCCGCGGCGGGTTGTTGAGCATTCCCAAGGGGCTACGTGAAGCCGGCCTGGCCATCGGGCTCGGTGAGTGGCAGGTCAAGGCGTACATCACCGTGCCGGTGATGCTGCGCAATGTGCTGCCGGCCCTGTCGAACAACTTCATTTCGCTGTTCAAGGACACCTCGCTGGCGGCGGCGATTGCCGTACCGGAGCTGACCTATTACGCGCGCAAGATCAATGTCGAGAGCTACCGGGTGATCGAAACCTGGCTGGTGACCACAGCGCTCTATGTTGCGGCCTGTTACTTCATTGCCATGCTGCTGCGTTACCTCGAACAGCGTCTGGCGATTCGCCGATAGGAGGCCCCCATGTACGAATCTCCCAGTTGGTTGCATGAGTTATGGGTGGCGCGGGAAGTCCTTTGGCAAGGCTTTCTGACCAGTGTGCAGTGCTCGGCGCTGGCGATTTTACTGGGCACGCTGGTCGGCATCGTTGCCGGCCTGGTGCTCACCTACGGCACGTTCTGGATGCGCGCGCCGTTCCGGTTTTACGTCGACATCATTCGCGGCACGCCGGTGTTTGTATTGGTGTTGGCCTGCTTTTACATGGCGCCGGCATTGGGCTGGCAAATCAGCGCATTCGGCGCCGGTACCTTGGGGCTGACGCTGTTTTGCGGCTCCCACGTTGCGGAGATTGTGCGCGGTGCATTGCAAGCGCTGCCCAGTGGCCAGATGGAAGCGAGCAAGGCCATCGGCCTGACGTTTTACCAGGCGCTGGGCTACGTGTTGTTGCCCCAGGCGTTGCGGCAGATCTTGCCGACCTGGGTCAACTCGTCCACCGAGATCGTCAAGGCCTCGACGCTGTTGTCGGTGATCGGTGTTGCCGAGTTGCTGCTCAGCACCCAGCAGATCATCGCCCGGACGTTCATGACCCTGGAGTTTTACCTGTTCGCCGGTTTGCTGTTTTTCGTCATCAACTACGCCATCGAATTACTCGGCCGGCACATTGAAAAGCGGGTGGCTTTGCCATGATACAAGCTCAAGTTTCGACACAGGATCAAGCGCTGCTGGACATCCGCGGCCTGCACAAACAATACGGCCAGCTCGAAGTGCTCAAGGGCGTTGACTTGACCCTGCAGCGCGGCAACGTGGTCACGCTGATTGGCTCCAGTGGCTCGGGCAAGACCACGCTGCTGCGCTGCGTGAACATGCTCGAAGAGTTCCAGGGCGGGCAGATTCTGCTCGATGGCGAGTCCATCGGCTATGACGAGGTCAACGGCAAGCGCGTGCGTCACGCGGAAAAGGTCATCGCCCGCCATCGCGCCATGACCGGCATGGCGTTCCAGCAATTCAATCTGTTCCCGCACCTCACCGCGCTGCAGAACGTCACCCTCGGCTTGCTCAAGGTCAAAAAGTTGCACAAGGATGAAGCCGTGGCGCTGGCGGAAAAATGGCTGGAGCGGGTTGGCCTGCTGGAACGTCGCGATCATTACCCCGGTCAGTTGTCTGGCGGCCAGCAACAGCGCGTGGCGATTGCCCGGGCGATTGCGATGAACCCGAGCCTGATGCTGTTCGATGAAGTCACCTCGGCCCTCGACCCGGAGCTGGTGGGCGAAGTGCTGAACGTGATCAAGGGCTTGGCCGAGGACGGCATGACCATGCTGCTGGTGACCCACGAAATGCGCTTTGCCTTCGAGGTGTCGGACAAGATCGTGTTCATGAATCAAGGGCGGATCGAAGAGCAGGGGCCGCCCAAGGAACTGTTCGAACGCCCACAGTCGCCGCGTCTGGCGGAATTTCTCAAGAACACCCGTTTTTAACGTTTTCAATCAGGAGAAACACTCATGAGCATTACTCGTTACGGCACCGGTAGTACGGCCGGTGGCGGCCAGCCCCGTCCTTTCGCCCGCGCCGTCGAAGCCGATGGCTGGCTGCACGTGTCCGGCCAGGTGCCGGCGCTGGATGGCGAAATCATTGTGGGCGGTATTGTCGAGCAGACTCACCAGACCATGAAAAACCTGATCGCGATTCTGGAGGAGGCCGGTTACGGGCTCGAAGACGTGGTCCGTACCGGCGTGTGGCTGGAAGACCCGCGGGATTTCTGGAGTTTCAACAAGGTGTTCTCCGAGTACTTCAAAAGCGAACACGCACCGGCGAGGGCCTGCGTACAGGCGAACATGATGGTCGATTGCAAGGTCGAGATTGATTGCATCGCGTACAAGAAAAAGGCCTGAGCCTAATGATCGTTCCCACGCTCCGCGTGGGAATGCAGCCCGGGAC
Source organism: Pseudomonas sp. NPDC089918 (assembly GCF_050280605.1). Taxonomy (NCBI): domain Bacteria; kingdom Pseudomonadati; phylum Pseudomonadota; class Gammaproteobacteria; order Pseudomonadales; family Pseudomonadaceae; genus Pseudomonas; species Pseudomonas sp. NPDC089918. The sequence goes on from NZ_JBNNVP010000003.1 coordinate 245,763, forward strand.
GCTCCGCGTCCCAATGCGGACGCAGAGCGTCCATTGAGGCATTCCCACGCAGAGCGTGGGAACGATCATTAGCGGTAAACTCCCGGCGACTTTGAATGGGAACCACTGAAATGACCGAAGACACCATCAAGCGCCGGGCTCGCGGTCTGGACCGGGCGTTCGACATTCTCGATTTCCTCAAGGAAATCGGCCAGCCCCTGCGCCCGAACGAAATCGCCAGCGGCATCGGCAGCCCGAAATCCACGGTCTACGAACTGGTCGCCTCCTTATTGGAACGGCGCATTCTTGAACCTGTGGGCAAGGACGGTCACGTTTACCTCGGTCGTCAGCTGTACTTCCTCGGGCAGGCGCATTTGCGCCATTTCGACCTGACCCGCGAGGCTGATCTTGCCTTGCAAGAGATCGTCAGCCAGACACGTGAAACCGCGCAGATGTGCCTGCTCAACGGGCGCAAATATACCGTGGCGTTGATGAAAGAAGGCGAGCGGCATTTCCGCATTTCCTCGGACATCGGCGAGAACGCGCCAATCCCCTGGACCGCTTCCGGGCGCTTGCTGCTGGCGCACCTGAGCGATCAGCAGATTGTCGACTTGATCGACCCGGACGACTTCATCCTGCCCGACGGCGAACGTTTGCCGCTGGAGCGGTTTCTCGAGGAAATTCGCCAGGCCGGTATCGATGGGTTCTTTTCCTTCGATAGCGTCGCTGACACCTTTACCCATTGCTTCGCCGCCCCGGTCAAAGACCCGAACGGCGTGGCCATCGCCACCCTGTGCATTGTCGCCCCACGGGCCGATGCAAAGAACAATTACAACGACTATCGTCGGGTGCTGATCGACAGTGCCAACAGTCTCGCCCGGCGTATCAACGAATAACAGCGGCTGCCTGCGGCCGCGAGTGTGAGGAGATCGACCATGTATTCCGCCAAAAATACTGCCGCCGTGGAAAAGGGCTTTGCCCACACTGGCGCCAACCTGGTACGCGACGTCAGCCTGCCGGCGCTGGTGCTGCACCGCGAAGCGCTGGAACACAACATTCGCTGGATGCAGGATTTTGTCAGTAACAGCGGCGCGGAACTGGCGCCCCACGGCAAAACCAGCATGACCCCGGCGCTGTTTCGCCGCCAACTGGACGCCGGTGCCTGGGGCATTACTCTGGCCAGCGCCACGCAAACCCGCGCGGCTTACGCCCATGGCGTGCATCGGGTGCTGATGGCCAACCAATTGATCGGCACGCCGAACATGGCGCTGATCGCTGATCTGTTGGCAGACCCGACCTTCGACTTCTATTGCATGGTCGATCATCCGGATAACGTCGCTGACCTCGGCGCGTATTTCGCCTCGCGCGGGGTGCGCTTGAACGTGATGATCGAGTACGGCGTGGTCGGCGGGCGTTGCGGTTGCCGCACCGAAGCCGAAGTGCTGGCGCTGGCCAAGGCGATTGCGGCGCAACCGGCATTGGCGCTGACCGGAATCGAGGGCTACGAAGGGGTGATTCACGGCGATCACGCGGTGAGCGGCATCCGTGCGTTCGCTGATTCTTTGGTGCGCCTGGCGGTGCAATTGCAGGACAGCGGCGCGTTCGCCATTGCCAAGCCGATCATCACGGCGTCGGGTTCGGCCTGGTACGACCTGATCGCCGAGTCTTTCGAAGCGCAGAACGCCGGCGGGCGCTTCCTCAGCGTGCTGCGGCCTGGCAGCTACGTCGCTCACGACCATGGCATCTACAAAGAAGCGCAATGCTGCGTGCTCGACCGTCGCAGCGACCTGCACGAAGGTTTGCGTCCGGCGCTGGAAGTCTGGGCGCATGTGCAGTCGTTGCCTGAACCGGGTTTTGCGGTGATCGCCCTGGGCAAACGCGACGTCGCCTATGACGCCGGTTTGCCGGTGCCGTTGCTGCGTTACAAGGCCGGTGTGGTGCCAGCGGTCGGCGAGGATGTGAGTGCCTGCAAGGTGACGGCGGTGATGGACCAGCACGCGTTCATGACGGTGGCGCCGGGGGTTGAGTTGCGGGTGGGCGATATCATTTCGTTCGGTACTTCGCACCCGTGCCTGACGTTCGACAAATGGCGCATCGGGTGTCTGGTGGATGAGCAACTGAATGTCATCGAAACCATGGAAACCTGTTTTTAAGGATCCATACCGAGGTCGGCCATCGCGAGCAGGCTCGCTCCCACAATGGAATGCGTTTTCCCTGTGGGAGCGAGCCTGCTCGCGATGGGGCCCTATCAGACAACACAGAAACGCCTGAGGCCCACAATATGAACAGCATCAGCCCCCTCGGCCCCAACACCCCGCGCATCGCCCTGATCGGCGAATGCATGATCGAATTGCAGCAGCGCACCGATGGCACGCTGCAACAAAGCTTCGGCGGCGATACCCTGAACACGGCGGTCTACCTGGCCCGTGAGCTGGGCGATGGCGGCACGGTGGATTACGTCACCGCCCTGGGCGATGACAGTTTCAGCGATGCGATGTGCCAGAGCTGGGCCAGTGAAAATATCGGGCTGGACATGGTCCAGCGTTTGCCCGGTCGCCTGCCTGGCCTGTATTGCATCCAGACCGATGCGGCCGGCGAGCGGCGTTTCCTCTACTGGCGCAATGAAGCGGCAGTGCGCGATTGCTTCACCACCCCGGCGGCCGCGCCGATCCTGGCGGCGCTGCCGGATTACGACGTGTTGTATTTCAGCGGCATCACCCTGGCGGTGCTCGGTGTGCAAGGGCGGGAAAAACTTCTGGAAACCCTGATCGAAGCCCGGCAACGGGATGCGCGGATCGTGTTCGACAACAATTATCGACCACGCTTGTGGGCTTCGATTGAAGAGGCACGGGCGGCTTATCGCAGTGTTCTGCCCTATATCGACCTGGCGTTGCTGACGTTTGACGATGAGCAGGCGCTGTTCCACCTTTCCGATTGCGCGGCGGTGTTTGCCGCGTACGAGCAGATGGGCACGCCGGAAGTGGTGCTCAAGCGCGGGGCCGAGGCGTGTCTGATTCACTGCGATGGAGAGTCGTTCGAAGTGCCGGCGCAGGTGGTCGAGCGGGTGGTGGACACCACGGCGGCGGGGGATTCGTTCAGTGCGGCGTATTTGGCGTGTCGGCTCAAGGGTGGCAGCCCGGTCGAGGCTGCCGAGGCCGGGCATCTGTTGGCGAGTCGGGTGATTCAGGTGCCGGGGGCACTCATACCCAAAGATTGAAATGCAATGCCTGTGGTTGTTGCGATTTTGTGGCGAGGGGGCTTGTCGGAATGCCGCATCACCCCGTTCGGCTGCGAAGCAGTCGTAAATCCTGCGCATTCGGTGTGTCAGGTAGATCAAGGTCACAGGTTTGGGGCGGCTTCGCCACCCAACGGGGGCAAGCCCCCTCGCCACAGGGCCCTAAAGCCAAGCCCATCAATCCCGGTAAAACACCTGCACCAGGTGATAGCCGAACTTGCTCTTGATCGGCCCATGCACCACCCGCAGTGGTTTTTTGAAGATCACGGCATCGATCACGCCGACCATCTGCCCGGGCCGTACTTCGCCCAGGTCGCCGCCGCGTTTGCCGGACGGGCAGGTGGAGTATTTCTTGGCCAGCACATCGAAGGCTTCGCCCTTGGCGATGCGTTGTTTGAGCTGCTCGGCTTCTTCCGAGGTTTTCACCAGAATATGGCGGGCTTGGGCTTTCATTGGCAGTACCTTGCAACGGTGGTGGCTATGTTGGTGCCAGCGTGGGGCGCGCGATTATGCCTTAACTCAGTCCGCTTGGCCGATCATCGTGCGAATCTTGTTGGCCAACAGGTCAACGGAAAAAGGTTTGGCCACCATGTCCATCCCTTCCTCCAGGAACCCCTGGCGTTCGGCGGCTTTCTCCGCATAACCGGTCATGAACAGCACCTTCAGATCCGGGCGATGCTGACGCGCGATTTCTGCCAGTTGCCGACCATTCATGCCCGGCAGCCCGACATCGGTCACCAGCAGATCGACCCGCAGGTCGGATTCAAGCAAGGGCAGGGCGGCCTTCGCGTCTTCGGCTTCATGGGCGTGATAACCCAGTTCATTGAGCAGATCGAGCACCAGCATGCGCACCGCCGGATCGTCTTCCACCAACACCACCGTTTCACCGGCCACCGCTGCCGGAGTTTCGCCGGTGAGCGGCTCCAGAGTGTGCTCCGGCACCGCGACGTGCAGGCGTGGCAAATACAGACGAACGCTAGTGCCCTGGCCCGGCAAGCTGTGAAGGCTGACATGCCCGCCCGACTGCTGGGCGAAACCATAGATCATCGACAGTCCAAGGCCGGTGCCCTGACCGATGGGTTTAGTGGTGAAAAACGGGTCGAAGGCCTTGGCCAATACTGACGGCGTCATGCCGGCGCCATTGTCGGTAACGGCAATCATCAGGTAATCCCCGGCCCTGACCGGTTCCAGAGGGGTGACGTCACTTCCGTCAAGATGAACGTTGGCGGTTTCGATCAGCAGCTCGCCACCTTCGGGCATCGCATCCCGGGCATTGATCACGAGGTTGAGCAAGGCGTTTTCCAGTTGGCTGACGTCAGTGCTGACGGGCCAGACTTCATCGGCCAGTTTTATTTTGAGCTCGATAGGGTCGCCCTTGGTGCGGCGGAACAAATCTTCCAGAGAATGCACCAGCTGATTGGCATTCAGCGGCTTGCGATCCAGTGACTGACGCCGGGAGAACGCCAGCAGGCGATGGGTCAGGGCCGCGGCGCGGTGGGCCGAGGACACCGCGGCTTCGGTGAAGCGACCGATCTCGGCGGCACGCCCGTCGGCGATGTAGCGCTGCATCAAATCGAGGCTGCCGATGATCCCGGTGAGCATGTTGTTGAAGTCATGGGCGATGCCGCCGGTGAGCTGTCCCACCGCTTCCATTTTCTGCGCATGCCGCAAGGCGTCTTCGGCGCGCTCGCGCTCGAACATCTCGTTCTGCAGCCGCTGGTTGGCTTCGGCCAGTTGTTGAGTGCGGGCGCTGACGCGTTCTTCAAGGGTTTCGTTGAGATTGCGCAGGGCTTCTTCGGTCTGTTTGCGCTCGGTTTCGTCGATCACGAAAATGTAAAAACCATTGACCGCGCCGTCCGCGCCATGACGCGGCAGGTAGTTCATCAGGGCCTGGCGGGTGCTGCCATCGCGGTGCGCGGCGCTGATGCTGAAACTGCAGGCCTTGCCTTTCAGCGCTTCGGCAATGTATTCGGCGCGCAGGGCATAGGCTTCGTCGCCCAGCACTTCACGGACGGTGCGGCCGTAAAGCTCCTGGGGCGTCAGGCCGTACCATTCCAGGTAGGCGGCATTGTTGAGGCGAAAACGCTCCTCGCTGTCGACGTAACTGATCAGGATCGGCATGGCGTTGATGATCAGTTGCAGCTCGGTCTGGCTCTGGCGCAAGGCCTGTTCGATGTGTTTGCGTTCGGTCAGGTCGAGTGCGGCGCCAAGGAAACGGATCGGCCGGCCATGATGATCCTTGTAGCAGCGGCCTCGGGCAAACACCCAGCGCAATTGGCCGTCGGGCTGCAGCAAGCGATATTCCTCGGCGTACTCGCTGCCATGGGTGATGCAGTGCTTGATGCTGCGGGCAATCATCGCCCGGTCTTCCGGGTGTACGCCGTGGAGGTATTCGCTGATGGGCAACTGGCTGGCCATGGCCGGATCGACGCCATGCAATTGCGCGAAGTGGGCATCGGCGATGAAACGGTCTTCGCCGATGTCCCAGTCCCACGTGCCGACGGCATCGGTGGCGGCCAGCGCCAGTTGCAGGCGCTGTTCGGTTTCGTGCTGGGCCTTGAGGCTGGCGGCGGAGCGTTGTTCGAGTTCCAGGGCGATGCGACGGCGTTCGTTGGTTTCGATGGCCGTGACCAGAATCCCGGCGACCTCGGCGCTTTCATTGCGAATGGGGCTGTAGGTCAAATCCAGCCAGAAGTCGGAATCTCGCCCGTCGCGCTGCAAGGTGAAGCGCTGTTCGCTGTAGGTCCGCACCTGGCCCTGTAGGACGGCGCTGTAAATCGGGTCAGTGAAGTCTTTAAGTTCTGGCCAGATCAGGTGCGTCGGTTGTCCGAAAGCGTGAGGGTGCTTGCTGCCGGCGAGGAAGGCGAAGCCGTCGTTGTAGATCTGGGTGAGCTGTGGGCCCCACAGCAACAGCATCGGCATTGGCGAGTGAATCACAATGTCCACGGCGGTGCGCAGGCTCTGCGGCCAGTGATCAGCGGCGCCCAACGGGTTGTTTGTCCAGTCCAGTCGGGCAATCAAGGCCTGGGCGTCGCTGGCGGTCGGTGGTGCGTTCATCACAATGTCCTGCGTGTCAGTCGGTGTGGCGGCGTCTACTATCCTTGCATGGCGGTAGACGCTGGATGATCCGTTCGGGGTCATTTTTTCAATTGGATGCTTCGCGGGTGTTTTTTGCCATGGAAATCGATGCACTGTTGCAAATTCTGGCCAGCCGCAATGGCTCCGATCTTTACTTGTCCACGGGCGCGCCACCCAGCGCGAAATTTGACGGTGTGCTCAAAGCCCTGGCCGAGCAACCGTTCAAGCCCGGAGAAATCGCAGCCATTGCCGCGTCCATCATGGACGCCGAACAGCGCCTGGAGTTCGATCGCGAACTGGAAATGAACCTGGCGCTTTCCCTGGCCGGGGTCGGACGCTTTCGGCTCAATATCTTCAAGCAGCGCAATGATGTGTCGATCGTGGCGCGCAATATCAAACTCGACATTCCACGCTTCGAAGACCTCAAGCTGCCACCGGTGTTGCTCGAAACCGTGATGCTCAAACAGGGGCTGATATTGTTCGTCGGCTCGACCGGTTCGGGCAAGTCGACTTCGTTGGCGGCGCTGATCGATTACCGCAACCGTCACAGCAGCGGCCATATCATCACCATCGAAGACCCGGTCGAGTTTATCCATCGGCACAAGAAGTCGATCATCAACCAGCGTGAGGTCGGCGTAGACACCCGCAGTTTTCATGCGGCGTTGAAAAATACCCTGCGCCAGGCGCCGGACGTGGTGCTGATCGGCGAGATCCGCGATCGCGAGACTATGGAACACGCGCTGGCGTTTGCCGATACCGGTCATCTGGTCATTTCCACTTTGCATGCGCACAACGCCAATCAGGCACTGGACCGCGTGATTAACTTCTTTCCCGAAGAACGCCGGGCGCAACTGCTCCATGACCTGGGCAATAACCTCAAGGCCTTTGTTTCCCAGCGTTTGGTGCGTACCCGGGATGGGCAGCGCCGGGCGGCGGTGGAAGTGATGCTGGGAACGCCAACCATCGGCGACCTGATCCGGCGCAATGAGCTTGGCGAGCTTAAGGGGATTATGGAAAAGTCGTCAGAAGCGGGAATGCAGACCTTTGATGGTGCGCTGTTCGGGCTGTTTGCCGAGGGCGCGATTGATGAGGCGGAGGCGTTGAAACATGCGGACTCGGTGAACAACTTGCGCCTGCGCCTGAAAATGCACGCCGAGGCTACGCCTGGGCCCCATGCACCGCCGGGGGAATGGGGGTTAGTGGACTGAAGGGGCCGGCGCTGATCAAAAATGTACAAGCGGGCTTGTGTTGCGAGGGGGCTTGCCCCCGTTCGGCTGCGAAGCAGTCGCAAACCGGACGATGCGGTTTCACTGAAGCACCACATCTGCTGGTTTTGGGAGCGCTTCGCACTCCAACGGGGGCAAGCCCCCTCGCCACATAAGCCCGCACAGTGGATCTACGTTTCAGTCGCTCAATTCAGGGCGGTCGCGAAACTGCTCCAATGCCTCGGGATTGGCCAGTGCATCGGTGTTTTTTACCTTCTGGCCATGCACCACATTCCTTACCGCCAGCTCGACCACCTTGCCACTGATGGTTCGCGGTATATCCGTCACCGCGACAATCTTCGCCGGCACATGCCGCGGCGTGGTGTTGGCGCGGATGACCTGGCGAATCTGTTGTTGCAGCGCTTCGTCCAGCTCGACACCAGCACGCAACTTCACGAACAGCACCACCCGCACGTCATCCTGCCATTGTTGGCCGATGGCGACGCTGTCCAGCACCTGCGGGACTTTCTCCACCTGACGATAGATTTCCGCCGTGCCGATGCGCACGCCGCCGGGGTTGAGCACGGCATCGGAACGCCCGTGGATCAACATGCCTCCGTGGGGCAGTTGTTCGGCGTAATCGCCCTGGGCCCAGACGCCCGGGAACAGGCTGAAATAGGACTTTCGCAGCTTCTCCCCATCAGGGTCATGCCACAAACCGATGGGCATGGCCGGAAAATGCCGGGTGCACACCAGCTCGCCTTTTTCCCCGATCACAGGCGTACCGGCGTCGTTCCATACTTCGACCGCCATGCCCAGGCCCTTGCACTGCATTTCGCCACGACGCACCGGCAGGACCGGGTTGCCGATCACGAAGCACGAAACGATGTCGGTGCCGCCGGACATCGAGGACAGGCACAGGTCAGACTTGAACGCACGGTAGACGTAATCGAAGCTTTGCGGCGACAGCGCGGAACCGGTGGACAGCACGGTTTTCAGGCTGCTCAGGTCATGACTGTCGCAGGGCTTCAGGCCATTGCTTTCCAGCGCGGTGAGGAACTTGGGGCTGGTGCCGAAGACGTTGATGCGTTCGTCGTCTATCAGGTCGATCAAACGCTCCGGGCCTGGATGAAATGGCGAGCCGTCGTACAGCACCACGGCGCTGTCGACGGCCAGGGCCGAGACCAGCCAGTTCCACATCATCCAGCCACACGTGGTGTAGTAGAACAAACGGTCGCCGGGGCCAAGATCGGTATGCAGCCCATGTTCCTTGACGTGTTGCAGCAGTACGCCGCCGGTGCTGTGAACAATGCATTTCGGCACGCCGGTGGTGCCGCTGGAATAGAGGATGTACAGCGGATGAGCGAAGGGCACGGGAATGAATTGCGGCTCGCCGCCCGGGTCGTAGAAATCGTCCCAGAGCGTCACGTTGGCCTGGCTGCGGAAGTCTTCAATGTGTGCCTGGGGTCGTGCGTAAGGCACAACGATCAACTGCTGCAAGGACGGCAGTTGCCCGAGGATTTCGTTGACCTTGGCGGTCTGGTCGATCTCTTTGCCGGCGTAACGGTAACCGGCGCAGGTGATCAGCACTTTCGGCTCGATCTGGCCGAAGCGGTCGATCACCCCATGAGTACCGAAATCTGGCGAGGAACAAGACCAGATCGCCCCCAGACTGGTGGTGGCGAGCATGGCCACTAGTGTTTGCCAGGTGTTTGGCATGCACGCGGCCACGCGGTCGCCGAGGCCGACACCGGCGGCTTTCAGGCCGTTTTGAAAACCAGCGACATGGCTCGCCAGTTCGGCCCAGGTCAGTTGTTCCCGTTGGCCGCTCTCACCGATTGCTACTACCGCCACGGCATCGTCACGACGGCGTAGCAGGTGCTCGGCGAAGTTCAGCGTGGCGCCGGGGAACCACTGGGCGCTGGGCATTTGTGCGCCCTCAATCAGCACCGCGTCTGGCTGATCGTGAAAACGGATGTCGAAGAAATCGACGATGGCCTGCCAGAAAGCTTCGCGTTGATCGATGCTCCACTGGTGCAGGGCAGGGTAGTCGGCGATCTCAAGGGCATGTCGCTGATTGACGAAGCGCCGGAAAGCCTCCATACGGGTCTTGCCGATGCGCTCGGTGCCGGGTTGCCAGAGGATGTCGGACATGGCTTGGCCTCTCTCGTTCCCACGCTCTGCGTGGGAATGCCTCAATGGACGCTCCGCGTCCGCTTTGGGACGCAGAGCGTCCCGGGCTGCATTCCCGCGCAGAGCGTGGGAACGATCAGTGTCAGGGGGCTAGCGGCGGGTTACTGCGCCAACCACCCACCATCAATATTCCACGCCGCGCCACGCACCTGGCTACCGGCTTCGCTGCATAAAAACAGCACCAACTCACCCAGCTGCGGCGGCGTCACGAATTCCAGCGACGGCTGCTTCTCGGCCAGCAAATCATGTTGCGCCTGCTGCGGGTCGATCCCGGTCGCGGCGCGATCATCGATCTGCTTTTGCACCAGCGGCGTCAGCACCCAACCCGGGCAGATGGCATTGCAGGTGACGTTCGTCGTGGCGGTTTCCAGACCGACCACCTTGGTCAGGCCGATCACACCATGCTTGGCCGCAACGTACGCCGCCTTGCCCACCGAACCGACCTGGCCATGCACTGACGCGATGTTGATGATCCGTCCCCAGCCCTTGGTACGCATCCCCGGCAAGCTCAAACGGGTACTGTGAAACACCGACGACAGATTGATCGCAATGATCGAGTCCCAGCGCTCCACCGGAAAATCTTCCACCGCCGCCACGTGCTGGATGCCCGCGTTGTTGACCAGGATATCCACGCCGCCGAACTCACGCTCGGCGTACTCGATCATGTCGGCAATCTGCGCCGGGTCGCTGACGTCGGCGGGGTGATGGCCGACCTTGCCGCCGCTTTTATTATTGAGCTGTTCCACCTCGGCAATCACCCTGGACGCATCGCCGAAACCGTTGAGGATCAGGTTGGCGCCAGCCTTGGCCAGGCTCAGGGCGATTCCCAGACCGATGCCGCTGGTGGAACCGGTGACCAGTGCGGTCTTGCCCGAAAGAGTCGTCATGAATACCTCACACAATGCCAGTGGCGTAGAAAGTACCGATCACCACAAAAACAGCGAGTGTCTTGATCAGCGTAATACAGAAAATGTCTTTGTAGGCCTCGCGGTGGGTCAAACCGGTGACCGCCAGCAACGTAATCACCGCGCCGTTGTGCGGCAGGGTGTCCATGCCGCCACTGGCCATCGCGGCGACCCGGTGCAGCACTTCCAGCGGAATATTGGCGGCGTGGGCAGCACTGATGAATGTCTCGGACATTGCCGCCAGGGCAATGCTCATGCCACCCGACGCCGAACCGGTGATACCGGCCAACAGGGTCACGGTAATCGCTTCGTTGACCAGCGGGTTGGGAATGCTTTTGAGCCAGCCGGACAGCACCAGAAAACCCGGTAGCGAGGCGATCACTGCACCGAAACCGTATTCCGACGCGGTGTTCATCGCCGCCAGTAGCGCGCCGCTGACCGCACTTTTACTGCCTTCGGCCAACTTTCTGCGGATCGTCTGAAAGCTGAACACCAGCACCATGACGATGCCTACCAGCAAGGCCGCCTGCACCGCCCAAATCGCCGTCAACTTGGCGATGTCGGTGGTCACCGGTGCTGCCATGCCTGGCAACGAGAGGCTGTGAGTCTTGCCGTACCACAGCGGAATCCAGCGGGTGAACAACAGGTTCATCAAGCCCACCATCAACAGCGGCGAGAGCGCGATCCACGGGTTGGGCAGCTTGATGTCCGGCGCGGTTTCCGGCTCGTTGCGCAGCGCTGAACCATACCCTTCACCGCTGCGCTGGGCCTTGTTGCGCTGGCTCTGCAGGAACAGCATGCCGGCGCAGAACACGAAAATCGTGCCGATCACACCCAGCCACGGCGCGGCCCAGGCGGTGGTGTTGAAGAAGGTGCTGGGGATGATGTTCTGGATCTGCGGCGTGCCGGGTAGGGCGTCCATGGTGAACGAGAATGCGCCGAGGGCGATGGTCGCCGGAATCAGGCGCTTGGGGATATTGCTCTGGCGGAACATCTCGGCGGCAAACGGGTAGACCGCAAATACCACCACAAACAGCGACACGCCGCCGTAAGTGAGCAGGGCGCAGACCAGCACGATCACCAGCATCGCTTGGCGAGTGCCGAGCAAGCGAATTGCCGCTGCGACGATGGAGCGGGAGAAGCCCGACAACTCGATCAGCTTGCCGAACACGGCACCGAGCAGGAACACCGGGAAATACAGTTTGACGAAGCCGACCATTTTTTCCATGAACACCCCGGTGAAGACGGGGGCAACGGCGGAAGGGTCGGTGAGCAGGACGGCGCCGAGGGCGGCGATCGGGGCAAAGAGGATAACGCTGTAGCCACGGTAAGCAGCCACCATCAGCAGCGTGAGGGCTGCCAAGGCAATGATCACACTCATGGTGTGTCTCCTTCGATTGTTATTTTTGTAGGGTGAAGCTTTGTGGGAAGGGCTATAGCGAGTTTCGTGCCAGATATATAAGTTGCTGAAATATAAAGGATTTATATTTTTTCTGAATGTTGTGGAGGATGTTTGTCTCTGTTTGGAGACGGTTGAGCGCCTTAAAAGATCGCAGCCTTCGGCAGCTCCTACAGGGAAACGCAGAAATAACCGTAGGAGCGGCCGAAGGCTGCGATCTTTTGATCTTGAAAATAGATCTACAAATAGAGATGCGTGTCTCTTTATGGAGACTCAGCAATCCCCAACGCCACCATTTTCTTGTACAACGTCGACCGCCCCAGCCCCAAACGCGCCGCCGCTTCAATAACCTTCCCACCGCATTGCGCGAGGGCGGCCTCAATCAACTGCCGATCAAACCGTTCGCGAGCTTCACTGAAAGTCTCATGGGCAACCGGCTCGATGGCCAAGGGCGCCACACGTTGCACCGGGATAAAACTGCCAATCGCCGCGCGGATATCCCCCACGTTCAGCATCAAATCATCACTGAGCAACGCCGCGCGCTCCAGAACATTGCGCAGTTCGCGGATGTTCCCCGGCCAGGCGTGTTGACCCAACAAATCCAAAGCTTCGGGGTTCAGTTCGTGCTGACTGCGCAGCTCTTCGAGAATCGCTTCGCTGAGGGCCGGCAGGTCGTCGAGGCGATCACGCAGGGGCGGAACCTGAATCGGCAGCACATTGAGGCGGTAATACAAATCGGCACGAAACTCGCCGCGTTTGATCGCCGCTTCCAGATCGGTGGAAGTCGCCGCGATCACTCGCACATCGCTCTGGATCACTTCGTTGGAGCCTACGGGCTCGAATTCCTTTTCCTGCAACACCCGCAGCAACTTGCTTTGCAGCGGCAGCGGCATGTCGCCGATCTCATCGAGAAACAGCGTGCCGCCCTGAGCGATTTGCAACTTGCCGGTGCGACCCTTGCGATCGGCGCCGGTGAATGCGCCGGGGGCGGTGCCAAAGAACTCGGCTTCCAGCAGCGACTCGGGGATCGCCGCGCTGTTGATGCTGACGAACGCTTTGTGCGCCCGAGGCGAGGCGCCGTGGATCGCTTGGGCCAGCAGCTCCTTGCCGGTACCGGTTTCGCCCAGCAGCAACACCGGAGACTCGGCACTGGCGCTGCGCCGGGCGCGGCGTTTGACTTCCAGGCTGGCGGCGCTGGTGCCGATGAAATGGGCGAAGTTGTACTTGGTCTGCCGTGCCCGCAGCAGCGAGCGGGTGGAGGCGAGTTCTTCCTGCATGCTCAGGTAGCGCTTGAGCATCGGCGACAGGCTGCGCAATTCATCGAACAGGGCAAAGCCGATAGCGCCAATCACTGCGCCGGCATCGTCGTGAATCGGCAGGCGCATCACCACCAGCGGTTCCTTGGGGGTGTCCTGCATGTCCAGCAGGATGGGGCGTCCGGTGCGCACCACCTCACGCAACAGGCTGCCGGGGATCACACTTTCACAGGCCCGGCCGATCGCACCTGCGGCCGATTCGAGACCGAAACGCCGGGCATAACGCTCGTTCATCCAGACGATGTTCGCGTCGCGATCGACAATCACCGTGCCTTCGCTCGATTGCTCGATGATTTCGAACAGCGAGCGGATCGCCAGGGTACGAACGCGCTGGTAGTCCTTGAGGCTTTCGGTGGTGTTCATCGGTGTCATATCCAGAATGTGTGGTGTTGTTATGGGCGTCTTCGCGAGCAAGCCCGCTCCCACATTTGAATTGAGGTGTTAATGCGATCCAATGTGGGAGCGGGCTTGCTCGCGAAGGCCGCGACACGGTCCAACGACATGACGCCGATTATGCCTACCCCGGATGCGCTGCCGCCAACAGCTCTTTGGTGTACGGATGCTGCGGCGAGTCGAATACATCGTGGCTGGCACCGCTTTCCACCACTTTACCGTCCTTGATCACGATCATGTCGTGGGCCAGGGCGCGTATCACCGCCAGGTCGTGACTGATGAACAGGTAGGTCAGGCCGTATTTTTCCTGAAGCTGACGGAGCAGGGCGACCACTTGTTTTTGCACCGTGCGATCCAGCGCCGAGGTCGGTTCGTCGAGCAGGATCAGCGCTGGTTTCAGTACCAGTGCGCGGGCAATGGCGATGCGTTGGCGTTGGCCGCCGGAGAACTCGTGCGGGTAGCGATGACGGCTCTGCGGGTCGAGGCCGACTTCTTCCAGCACCCGGATCACCTGGGCTTCACATTCATCCGGGGTGGACTGGCTGTGAACCTCAAGGCCTTCACTGATGATCTGCGCCACGGACATTCGCGGGCTGAGACTGCCGAAGGGGTCCTGGAACACCACCTGCATCTTCTTGCGCCACGGTCGCAGCTGCTTTTGCGTCAAGCCATCCAGGGCCTCGCCCTGAAAGCGAATGCTGCCTTGCGAATCGAGCAAGCGCAGGATCGCCTGACCAAGTGTGGACTTGCCCGAACCGGACTCGCCGACGATGCCCAGCGTCTTGCCACGCTGAATATTCAGGCTGATGCCGTCCACCGCGCGCAGATAAGTTTTACGCTGGAACAGGCCGCCACCGATGGCGAAATGCACCTGCAAATTATCCACTTCCAGCACTTTTTCACGCTCGTCCCGGGGCAGGGCTTCACCTTCCGGTTCGGCGTGCAGTAATACGCAGCTATAAGGATGTTTCGGCTCGGTGAACAGTGTCTCGCAAGGCGCCTGTTCGACGATTTCCCCGGCCTTCATCACGCATACCCGCTGGGCGATGCTGCGCACCAGATTGAGGTCGTGGCTGATCAACAGCAGCGACATGCCGAGCCGCTGTTGCAGGGATTTGAGCAGCAGCAGGATCTTGCGTTGCACCGTCACATCCAGCGCGGTGGTCGGCTCGTCGGCGATCAGCAATTCCGGTTCGCAGGCCAGGGCCATGGCGATCATCACCCGTTGTCGCTGGCCGCCAGAGAGTTGATGGGGATAAGCCTTGAGCCGTTCTTCGGGCTTCTGGATGCCTACCAGTTGCAGCAACTCGAGAATCCTTGCTTGCGCCGCTTTGCCGCCCAACCCTCGGTGCAGCAGCAGGGTTTCGCCGATCTGCTTTTCAACGCTGTGCAGCGGATTGAGGGAGGTCATCGGCTCCTGGAAGATCATCGCGATCCGGTTGCCGCGCAGCTCGCGCAAGGTCTTGACGTCGGTGCCGATCAATTCCTGGCCGCGATAGCGAATGCTGCCGGTGGTTTCAGTGCCGGTCTCGGGCAGCAGTTGCAGGATCGAGTGGGCGGTCACCGACTTGCCGGAACCCGATTCGCCGACTAGCGCCAGGCATTCGCCGGGGCGGATGTCCAGGCACAGGTTGCGCACCACTGTCTGGCCGCTGAAGGCCACGTTGAGGTCACGGATTTCGATCAGGTTGTCAGTCATATCACCAGTCCGTGTCATGGTTGTCGATCAAGAGCGTGGATCAAAGGCATCACGTAATGCCTCGCCGATGAACACCAGTAGAGAAAGAATCAGCGCCAGGGTGAAAAATGCCGTCAGCCCCAGCCACGGTGCTTGCAGGTTCTGCTTGCCCTGACCGATCAATTCGCCCAGGGACGCACTGCCAGCCGGCATGCCGAAGCCGAGAAAATCCAGCGCCGTGAGGGTGGAAATCGCCCCGGTCAAAATGAACGGCAAATAGCTCAGGGTGGCGTTCATCGCGTTGGGCAGAATGTGCCGCACGATCACCTTGCGGTCGGTCAGGCCCAGCGCACGGGCGGCCTTGACGTATTCGAGGTTGCGCCCGCGCAGGAACTCGGCGCGCACCACGTCCACCAGGGCCAGCCAGGAAAACAGCGCCATGATCCCCAGCAGCCACCAGAAATTCGGCTCGACGAAGCCCGACAGAATGATCAGCAGGTACAGCACCGGCAGCCCCGACCAGACTTCCAGCAAGCGCTGGCCGAGCAGGTCAACCCAACCGCCGTAGTAGCCTTGCAGCGCACCGGCGGCGATGCCGATCAACGCACTGATGAAGGTCAGCGCCAGCGCGAACAGAATCGACACCCGTGCCCCGAAAATCACCCGGGCCAGCACGTCCCGGGCCTGATCGTCAGTGCCCAGCCAGTTGACCTTCGACGGCGGGCTCGGCGCCGGTTGGTTGAGGTCGTAATTGGGCGTGTCGTCGCTGAACGGGATCGGAGGAAACAACATCCAGCCGCCGTCCTTATGAATCAGCTTCTGCACGTAATCGCTGCGGTAATCGGCCTGGAACGGCAGTTGCCCACCAAACTCCTGTTCTGTGTGGCGCTTGAACGCCGGGAAGTACAACGAGCCCTGATAACTGACCATCAGTGGTTTGTCGTTGGCGATCAATTCGCCGCCCAGAGTCAGCAGGAACAGGCCGATAAACAACCACAGCGACCACCAGCCCCGGCGGTTTTTCTTGAAGCGGTCGAAACGGCGACGGCCCAGCGGCGAGAGCTTGAACATCAGGCGTTCCTCGCGGCGAAGTCGATACGCGGGTCGACCAGGGTGTAGCAAAGGTCGCCGATGAGTTTTATCAGCAGGCCGAACAAGGTGAAGATGAACAGCGAACCGAATACCACCGGATAGTCCCGTGAAACCGCGGCTTCGTAACTCATGCGACCCAGGCCATCGAGGGAGAAAATCACTTCGATCAGCAGTGAGCCGGCAAAAAATACGCTGATGAAGGCCTGCGGAATTCCTGACACCACCAGCAGCATGGCGTTGCGAAACACATGACCGTAAAGCACCCGGCGTTCGCTCAAGCCCTTGGCTCGGGCGGTGACCACGTATTGGCGAGTGATTTCATTGAGGAAGGAGTTCTTGGTGAGGATGGTCAGGGTGGCGAAACCGCCAACCACCAGCGCTGTCACTGGTAGCACCAGGTGCCAGAAGTAATCGGTGATTTTGCCCAGGGTCGACAGCGACTCGAAATTGTCCGAGACCAGGCCGCGCACCGGGAACCAGTTCAATGAGGTGCCGCCGGCGAACACCACGATCAGGAACATCGCGAACAGGAAGGCCGGCATGGCGTAACCGATGATGATCGCGGTGCTGCTCCAGATATCGAAATGGCTGCCATGATGCACGGCCTTGCGAATGCCCAGGGGAATCGACACCAGATAAGTGATCAACGTGGCCCAGAGCCCGAGAGAAATGGTCACCGGCATTTTTTCCAGGATCAGGTCGGTGACCGTGGCACCACGGAAAAAGCTCTTGCCGAAGTCGAGGCGGGCGTAGCTCTTGAGCATCAGCCACAGGCGTTCCGGGGCCGGCTTATCGAAGCCGTATTGCTTTTCAATCTCCTTGATCAGCTGCGGGTCGAGCCCACGGCTGGCCCGTGAACTGCCATGCATGGTTTCGCTGGAACCGCCACCGACACTCGCACCGCCAATGCCCTGCAACTGCGCGATGGCCTGTTCCACCGGGCCACCGGGTGCGGCCTGGACGATGACGAAATTGACCAGAAGAATGATCACCAGTGTCGGAATGATCAGCAGCAAACGCCGCAGTATGTAAGCCCACATCAGCGCGGCCCTCCGGGTTGGCCGCGTTTGATCAGTTCGGCGGTCATCTGTTCGTTAGTCAGGGGCGTGGTGCTCACTTCCCACCAACTCTCGATGGCTGCGTCATTGCTCGCCTGTACAGAGGGAATGCCGAAGCGGTTCCACCACACGGTCGAGCTGCCTGGCGGGTAATAATTGGGAATCCAATAGAAGTTCCATTGCAGGACGCGGTCCAGAGCATGGGCGTAGCGCAGCATGTCAGCCTGGGTGGTGGCGCGAACCAGACCGTTGACCAGCGTATCGACCGCCGGGTTCTTCAGCACCATATAGTTGTTGGAACCGGGATCGTTGGCCGCCGCCGAGCCGAAATAGTTGTACAGCTCGTTGCCCGGCGAGGTGGTGACCGGGTAGCCGGTGACGATCATGTCGTAGTCCCGGGACATCAGGCGGTTGACGTACTGGGACGCGTCGATGCGCCGAATATTCAGGTCGATGCCGATTTGTTTCAGGGTGCGTTTATAAGGCAACAGCAGTCGGTCCATGCCGTTCTGGCTGACCAGGAAAGTGAAGCTCAGTGGTTGACCTTGGGCGTTGACCAATTGATCGCCATCGGGTTTCCACCCGGCTTGTTCGAGCAAACCCAGTGCTTGCAACTGTTTGTCGCGAATCACGCCGCTGCCGTCGGTTTTCGGCGCTTCGAAGACCTGGGTGAAGACTTCGTCGGGGATCTGCCCGCGCAGGGGTTCCAGAATCGCCCGTTCGCCTGCGTCAGGCAGTTCTCGGGCAGCGAGGTCGGTGTTGGAAAAGTAGCTCTGCTGGCGGATGTACATCTCGCGCATCATCTGCCGGTTGCTCCACTCGAAATCCCAGAGCATGGCCAGGGCCTGACGCACGCGACGGTCCTGGAACATCGGGTTTTGCAGGTTGAACACAAAACCCTGGGCCGATTGCGGTGCCTCTTTGGCCAAGTGAGCCTTTTGCAGGCGACCGTCGCTCAGGGCCGGGCTTTCGTAGAGGATGGAGTAGGCGGTGGCGGAGAATTCGCGGTTGTAGTCGTAGGCGCCACCTCGCAGAACCTGACGGGCAACGTCGGTATCGCCGAAGTACTCGATGCTGAAATGATCGAAGTTGTAGAGGCCACGGCTGACCGGTAAATCCTTGCCCCACCAGTCGGCGTTACGCTCGAAGGTGATGCTGCGCCCGGAGTCGACCTTGCTCACGCGATACGGCCCGCTGCCCAGCGGCGGCTCGTAACCACCGCCGTTGGCAAAGTCGCGGGTTTTCCACCAGTGCTCGGGAAATACCGGCAAGGTCGCGAGGTCCAGGGGCAGGGTACGGTTTTCGTTGCTCTTGAAGTCGAACCGAACGGTGAGTGGTGACTCCACTTCGACGCCTTTGACGTCGGCGAATTGCGTGCGATAGCGCAGGCTGCCCTGAGTCATCAGCAGGTTGAAGGTGTAGCGCACGTCTTCGGCGGTGATCGGCTTGCCGTCGGCGAAACGGGCCTTCGGATTCAGGTAGAAATGCAGGGACAGTCCGTCGTCGGAACGCTCCATCCGTTGGGCGACCAGGCCGTAAACGGTATAGGGCTCGTCCAGCGAACGCTGGGCCAGGGGCGAGTAGATCAAGCCGTCGATTTGCGTGACACCCGTGCCCTTGTCGATGTACGGCAGCATATGGTCGAAATGACCGATTTCCATCGCCGAGCGACGCATCGTGCCGCCCTTGGGCGCTTGCGGGTTGGTGTAGGCGAAATGGCTGAAACCAGCGGGATACTTCGCCGGTTCACCGTACACGGTCAACGCATGTTGCGGTGCAGCGTTCACACCAGCGGCACTTAATAGCAGCGCCACGGCAGTGAACAACAAAGTGGGGAAAGCCAGTCGCATTGTCAGCCTTAGAGCCGGGTGGTGGATAACCACAATTTGTACGCTAGCGGCGCGTCCCTCGCCAGCCGTATCACGTAACGAAAACACAACGGCCCGCCTAAAGGCGGGCCGTTATGTAGCAAACTCAAATCGCTGATCAGTCCTGACGACTGGTCACTTCCAGCAGGTGGTAACCGAACTGGGTCTTGACCGGGCCTTGCACCACGTTGATCGGCGCGCTGAAGACCACGGTGTCGAATTCCTTGACCATCTGGCCCGGGCCGAACGAACCCAGGTCACCGCCCTGGCGGCTGGAAGGGCAGGAGGAGTTGGCTTTGGCGACTTCGGCGAAGTCGGCACCGGCCTCGATCTGGGCCTTGAGTTCGTTGCACTTTTCTTCGCTGGAAACCAGGATGTGACGGGCAGTGGCTTTGGCCATGGGAAAATACTCCATTCAATGTTCAATAAAATGCGGAGCCTACCGGATTCAGTGGGCTATTTCTTCCCCAAAGTTCCGTCTCTTTCATGCAGCGTTTTAAAGGCCGGCATTTCGCAAGCGTTCGGCATGTTGCACATACAGGGCAATCGGGTCGATACCCTGGCGGACTAGACCGGTTGTCTGGCCGAGGCTATCCAGATGATCCAGCGAATAATCCGAACGGATCACTTTGCCCAGATGGGAACTGAATCGACCGACCATGCCGTCATTGTGCTCGGCTTCGGTGGTGAAATAGTGGGAGAAGGCCCGCAGAAACCCGTGCAGCGGATTGAGTGCATGGAGTCCCTCATCGAGGATGGCTCCCTGCAAAGTGCCGCTCCAGGAATAGTAGCGCACGCCATTGACCTGATCGCGACCCTTGCCGCCCCAGGTTTTTGGCAACCCTTGCGGGTACTTGTCGTTAAAGGCGCCGACGCCTTCGGTGGTCAGTGCATTGAGCGCGGCAATGGCATTTTGCGGCAGATGCCGGTTGCCACTGAGCAATGACAGGAAATCGGCGAACAGCGTGGCCACCGCTCCGGCAACGTGTTCCGGCAGGCGTCCGGGGATCAGCGCCTTACGCAGGAAGTCGGCCAGTTCCGAGCCATGATTCGGCCCGCTGACCGATGTCACCGAGGCGACCACCTCGGGTGCCAGCGCTCCTGCATACCGTGCCGCAAGCGCCCCCTGACTGTGACCGATCAGATTGACTTTGCTTGCACCGGTTCCCAGCAGTACCCGATCGATCTGCGCCAACAGTTGCTCGCCGCGGGTTTCATTGCTGTGGGTAGCCGACAGATGCGGGATGAAGACCCTGGCGCCGGCGCTTCTGAGGGCCAGTTTGACGTCATGGAACAATTCCAGGTTGCCGATGCGATCGAAGCCGAAGAGCCCGTGGACCAGCAGGATCGGATAGTGAGTGGTTGCATTCCGTAGCATGTAGATTCCTTTTTCGCAGTAGGTCAGGTGTGTGTTCAAGGGGGCACTCTAAAGCACACCAGCTGCTCGGCGATGTATGAAAAAGCCGCTGTAACCCGATGAAAGCGGAATAGAAATAGTACGAAAGTTCGGATGAACATGAGGTCTTGGTCGGAATATCTGGACATCTTTTTAACGATGGTTGAACGCTTTCTCGCAATGACCTACTTGTGAAACGTCATTTTTCCGTGCAAGCCGACGCCTTTGCCCTGCATCACGAATCAGCACCGTGGGGTTCAATAGGCTTCGTTCGATGCCGACTTTCAAGGCGGCATTTATTCCAAGGATTGGAGCGTATGAATGACTATTTATGAAGCGGCAAACCTGAATGTTGTAGAGCAATACATGGCGGCACCACGGCTGGACCAGGCGAAAAACGCCATATTGGATCCATCCGAAAGAAAGGCCATTGTCACTGTTGCGCCTTATCAGGCCATGGCCTGCGGAGACAAGCTGGTCTTGTCCTGGTCAGGTATCGATGCAGAGGGTGTGGCGTATCGGCATGAAGTGTCGCGGTTCGTCAGCGAAGCCCAGGTGGACAGGGTGATTGTCTTTGCTGTGTCGGACGTACACATCGCCGCACTGGACGGCGGGTCGCTCGAGGTTTACTACACGCTGTACAGTGCGCTCCATTGTGAGCCTTTGGAGTCCGGGCGTTTACAGTTGAGCGTCGGTGATGTCAGGCCGGATCTGCTGCCTGTGATTGTGAACGATGCGGTGGGTGGCACACTTGATCCCGACAGGGTCGCCGAGGGCGCCCGCGTTACGATCAGGCCGTATCCCCGGATGGCGGCTGGAGATCGGGTCTTGCTGTCCTGGGCCGGCGGTACGCCACAATCAAGCTTCAATGACACATTGAAAATCGAATCCTTTGCAGTGGGTGGCGAACTGTCGTTCTGGGTAAGTCCCGAGTCTATTGCTCCCAACCTTGGTGCAACCATTACGATCAGCTATTGCGTCGAGAAAGAAGGCCAAGCGCCTCGCTTCTCGGAGCCTGCACAGTTGTTGATCGGCCCTCTGGAGCGAGGACCGCTATTGCCTCCCTCTGTGCTGGAGGCCGATGAGGGTTGGCTGGATCTGCAAGATGCGATCGATGGTGTCACCGTCGTGATCGACAATGCCCAGGCAGAAGAGGGTGAGCTGGTTTATCTGAAATGTGACGGGGAGCATTTCAATCATCGCGATGATCGTGAGATCTCAAGGGAAATGGCCGGTCAACCGCTGGTATTTATCGTTCCCTACAGGTTTTGGCGCGAACATCGGGATTTGACGGTCCGGGTAGCCTATTCGGTCGAACGTCTCGACGATGTGAGCCAACAGTCCGAAGTCACGTTGGTGCAAGTGCAGTCGTAACCGGTTTAAGGCAACCGCCTTCCAGTTTTCGCTTGGAGAACTGGAAGGCGGGCACCGGTCACTTCGGCTGTTGGGTGCAGCGCTGAGCACGAAGTTGCCCGGCTGCCTGCTGCAACAACCGCTCTGTCCCGATCCAGCCGAGGCAGCCATCCGTTACCGATACCCCGTAACGCAGCGACGGACTCAGCGCTTGGCAACCTTCGAACAGATGGCTTTCGATCATCATGCCAATCAACGATCGATCACCCTGCAGGCGCTGTTCAAGCACGTCGTTGAACACCGCTGGCTGACGCAATGGGTCTTTACCGCTGTTGGCGTGGCTGCAATCCACCATGATCCGCGCCGGAATCTTGAGCCGGGTCAAATCGCTGTGCACTTGAGCGATGCTGTCACGGTCGTAGTTCGGCCCACGATGGCCGCCACGCAATACCAGATGGGTATCGGCGTTGCCTGGTGTCTGGATAATCGCAGGATGCCCCTGGCTATCGACACCGAAATGGCGATGCGGATGGGCGGCCGAGCGCATGGCATCGCTGGCGACAGCCACACCGCCATCG
This sequence comes from Pseudomonas sp. NPDC089918, assembly GCF_050280605.1. Lineage (NCBI taxonomy): Bacteria > Pseudomonadati > Pseudomonadota > Gammaproteobacteria > Pseudomonadales > Pseudomonadaceae > Pseudomonas > Pseudomonas sp. NPDC089918. The sequence goes on from NZ_JBNNVP010000003.1 coordinate 268,489, forward strand.
GTGCCATTCTTGAACCCAACCGGCATGCTCAGGCCGCTGGCCATCTCCCGGTGGATCTGTGATTCGGTAGTACGGGCGCCAATCGCGACCCAGCTCAGCAGGTCGTCGAAGTAGCCGGCGGCCATCGGTTGCAGCAGCTCGGTGGCAACGGGTAAGCCCAGCTGGAGCATTTCGCGCATCAATTCGCGGGACAGCGTCAAACCGCCCGCCATGTCGTCGCTACCATCCAGATGCGGGTCGTAGGCCAGGCCTTTCCAGCCGACCGTGGTGCGGGGCTTTTCGACATAGGCGCGCATTACCAGCAACATCTCATCGCTGACTTCAGCGGCCAGCCGGGCCAGGTTGGCAGCGTATTCGAGGGCTGAACGGGGATCGTGTATCGAGCAGGGGCCGACGATGACCAGCAGACGGGAGTCTTCACCGTTGAGGATCGCGCGAACCGCCTGACGGTGGTCGGCGACTTGCCGGGTCAGGGCATTGCTGAGGGGTAATTGTTGTTTGAGCTGCAATGAGCTGGGCAGACGCAAGGTCAGCGCTTCATTGGCAGGGTTCAAGGTGGACAGCGGCAGAGCAGAGACGGACGAGTTCATATTCGGGCTTCCTGGGCTGGCGGCGGGTTCGTTCCCGCGCGCTCGGCCCTATTGGGGTGTTCGACAATTAGCCGGATTGGCTGCGTGTGTGTGCTTGCCACCTGTGGGTGACCGATCGGAGGCGGCAGGCTGTCCCGAGCGGAGGCTGGTAAATCGCCAGGCGGTAAAACTGTCGTAACGGTAATAAGTGGCGTAGTTCATGTCGTGAATCCTCAAATTGTCTGGTGTGACGCTAAAAATGTTCAGGGCTGAAAAAACAAAACCCCCGGTCGGGAGGCCGACCGGGGGTTGAGAATTCTCTGGTGGCGACCCGTTTAAAGTGGGCGCCGTGTGGGTATCAGGCGCGCCAGTGGCTAAACCAATACCCAAAATAAAAGCTGACCGAAGCACAAACGTCATTCGCCCGGGCAGCCGCAACCGAGCGCGCGGCGCTGGCGGTACGAAGCTGTGAGAGGGCGTTGAGCATGGTCTGTCTCCGATGAATGCGCAGAGCTTACTAGAGGCCGGTACGCGGATTCAATCAGAAAATGCTATCGACGATCATGGGGCTTTTCTATCGCTTGAGTACGTCGGGGGTTGTGACACACTTTGCGCTGCGCCCAACAACCACAACGTCACAAGGACGAACCATGACGACACTGACCATCGCCGCCGCTCAATCAATCGCCATTGCCGGTGATCTTGCTGCCAATATTGCCGGGCATCAGCGCTTCATGCAGGTTGCCGCGCAACAGGGCGTGCAATTGCTGGTGTTTCCTGAGTTGTCGCTGACCGGCTATGAGCGTGGTCTGGCAGCGGAGCTGGCCATAGCGCCAGACGCCGGGGTGCTGCAACCGCTGCGCGATTTTGCGCGGGAAGTCGGTGTGACGAGTGTCGTCGGGATGCCGATTCGTCTGTCGGGCGATTCGCCGGTATTGATCGGAGCTCTGGTATTGGGCGCTGATGGTTCGCTTGGGGTTTACAGCAAACAGCATCTGCACCCGGGCGAGGAGGTGGCGTTTGCTCCGGGAACGGGCGGTTCGACATTAAAGATCGGTACCGACACCGTCGCGCTGGCGGTCTGCGCCGATTTTTCTCACGCCAGTCACGCGGCAGCCGCGGCACGGCAGGGTGCTGATCTTTATGCCGCGGGCGTGTTAATCACAGAAAACGGCTACGCTCCGGATACCGCACTATTGCAAGGCTATGCTTGCACTCACTCGATGGCGGTTCTGATGGCCAATCATGGTGGCGCAACGGGTGGCTGGGAGTCGGCAGGGCGCAGTGCAATCTGGGCGGCGGACGGGACGTTGATTGTGGCGGCGCCGGGTACGGGGAACCTTATGGTCGTTGCTCGCCGCAATGCTGACGGCTGGAAAGGGCAAATCGTGGCTGTGGCGGAGGCTTGAATGGGTTTCGAATTGCGTCCGGCAACCCCGCGGGACCTGGACTTTGCCCGTGACCTGACTTGTCGAAATATGCTTCGCTACTACATTCAACATGAGCTGTTGTGGCTGGACGAGGCCTTCGATGTCGCCTGGGAGGGACGCGAAAACTGGTTGATCGTGCGTGATGACACGCTGATGGGTTATGTCAGCCTGAGCCGTGACGCCAGAGCCTTGTATATCCGCGAATTGCATGTGTCAGCAGCGTACCAGGGGCAGGGCGCCGGTTCCTGGGCGATCGATCAGGTATTCGCCATGGCATGCAAGGAACGACGCCCGGCATTGCGTCTGACTGTTTTTGAAAATAACCCGGCAAAAATACTTTACGAGAGAAAGGGCTTGAAGGTGGTCGGCAAGGACCAGTGTTTCCTGAGAATGCAGCGTGATATCAATGGACTGCACCGCTGAAACACAATGGCGGCAAGCCTCGCAAGAAGATTTGACACTTTTTATATGCTGCTTGCCGCTAGGTCTGCCAGTTGCTTTTTGCTAAGGTGTCCGACAACCCAATAAGACCAATTCGCGAGGTGTCTGCTTGATTAGGGTGCTAGTAGTCGATGACCATGATCTCGTTCGTACAGGCATTACACGAATGCTGGCTGACATCGATGGCCTGCAAGTAGTCGGTCAGGCCGAGTCAGGGGAGGAATCCCTGCTCAAAGCGCGTGAGTTGAAACCCGATGTGGTGCTGATGGACGTCAAGATGCCCGGGATCGGCGGTCTTGAAGCCACGCGCAAATTATTGCGCAGTCATCCCGACATCAAGGTCGTCGCGGTCACCGTGTGCGAAGAAGATCCGTTTCCTACCCGGTTGTTACAGGCCGGTGCCGCAGGTTATCTGACCAAGGGCGCCGGATTGCCGGAAATGGTCCAGGCTATTCGCCTGGTGTTTGCCGGGCAGCGCTATATCAGCCCGCAGATTGCCCAGCAACTGGCGATCAAGTCGTTCCAGCCAACCAATGATTCGCCCTTCGACGCCTTGTCGGAGCGGGAAATCCAGATTGCGTTGATGATTGTCGGCTGTCAGAAGGTGCAGATCATTTCCGACAAACTGTGCCTGTCGCCCAAAACAGTGAATACCTACCGTTACCGTATTTTCGAGAAGCTTTCGATCAGCAGCGATGTCGAATTGACGCTGCTGGCGGTTCGTCACGGCATGGTTGATGCCAGCCTCTGAAAATGACTGAAATCTTCGATCCAAGTGCTTTTCTGTCGACGGTCAGTGGTCGGCCGGGCGTCTATCGCATGTTCGACAGTGATGCGCGCCTGCTCTATGTCGGCAAAGCGAAAAATCTCAAGAAGCGTTTGGCGAGCTACTTCCGCAAAGCCGGTCTTGCTCCCAAGACCGCCGCGCTGGTAGGCCGTATCGCCCAGGTCGAAACCACCATCACGGCCAACGAAACCGAGGCCTTGCTGCTTGAGCAGACGCTCATCAAGGAATGGCGTCCGCCGTACAACATCCTGCTGCGCGACGACAAATCCTACCCTTATGTCTTTCTCTCGGATGGCCAGTTCCCACGCTTGAGCATTCATCGCGGGGCGAAAAAGGCCAAGGGCAAATATTTCGGCCCTTATCCTAGCGCCGGGGCGATTCGCGAAAGCCTGAGCCTGCTGCAAAAGGCGTTTTTCGTTCGTCAGTGTGAAGACAGCTTTTACAAGAACCGCGCTCGACCTTGTCTGCAGTACCAGATCAAACGTTGCAAGGCGCCGTGTGTGGGGCTGGTGGAGCCCGAGGTGTATGCCGAAGATGTACGCCATTCGGTGATGTTTCTTGAAGGGCGCAGCAACGCTCTGGCGGACGAGTTGTCTGCGGCTATGGAGGAGGCGGCGGTCAACCTCGAATTCGAGCGCGCCGCCGAGCTGCGTGACCAGATCTCGTTGCTGCGTCGGGTCCAGGACCAGCAAAGCATGGAAGGCGGGACAGGCGATGTCGATGTGATTGCGGCGTTCGTCAACCCAGGTGGCGCCTGCGTACACTTGATCAGCGTGCGCGGTGGTCGGGTGTTGGGGAGCAAGAACTTCTTTCCGCAGGTGGGTATCGAGGAAGACGTTTCTGAAGTCATGGCAGCGTTTCTTGGCCAATACTTCATCAGCAGTCCTGAACGGGACTTGCCGAGCGAGCTGATCGTCAACGTGGTTCACGAAGACTTTCCGACCCTGATCGCAGCCATCGAAGAGTTGCGCGGTCGTGAATTGACCATCAGCCATCGAGTACGCGGCACCCGGGCGCGCTGGCAGCAATTGGCGGTCACCAATGCCGAGCAAGCGCTAGGCGCACGTTTGGCTAACCGGCAACACGTTGCGGCCCGTTTCGATGCCTTGGCCGAAGTGCTGAAACTGGACGAGCCACCGCAACGTCTTGAGTGCTACGACATCAGCCATTCCAGCGGCGAGGCCACTGTGGCGTCCTGCGTGGTGTTCGGCCCGGAAGGCCCGATCAAGTCCGACTACCGCCGCTACAACATCGAAGGCGTTACCCCGGGCGATGACTATGCCGCGATGCACCAGGCCTTGACCCGGCGCTTCAGTAAATTGAAGGAAGGCGAGGGCAAGTTGCCGGACATCTTGCTGGTCGACGGTGGTAAGGGTCAGCTATCCATGGCCCGTGACGTGCTTAACGAACTGGCTGTGCCCGACCTGATTTTGCTGGGTGTGGCCAAGGGCGCGACGCGCAAGGCCGGTTTTGAAACCCTGTACCTCAACGACGCGGCCCATGAATTCACCTTGCGCGGCGACTCCCCCGCGCTGCATTTGATCCAGCAGATACGCGACGAAGCGCACCGTTTCGCCATTACCGGGCACCGCGCACGTCGTGGCAAAACTCGCCGCACGTCTACACTTGAGGGCGTTGCCGGTGTCGGACCGACACGTCGGCGCGATTTGTTAAAACATTTTGGTGGATTGCAGGAGCTGTCTCGTGCCAGCATCGAAGAGATCGCCAAAGCACCCGGAATCAGCAAAAAGCTCGCAGAGTTGATTTATGCAAATCTGCACAGCGAGTAGAATGCCCAACTCACCTCGTAGCCAGTTGTGCCGATGAATATCCCTAATCTGATTACCGTTCTACGCGTCCTGCTCATCCCGATCTTCATTTTGCTGTTTTACTTGCCTTACCACTGGAGCTATCTGGCGTCTGCCTCGGTCTTCGCCTTTGCCGCCGCGACCGACTGGCTCGACGGGTATCTTGCCCGTCGTCTGGAACAAAGCACTCCTTTCGGGGCCTTCCTCGATCCTGTTGCAGACAAGCTGATGGTCGCCGTTGCACTGGTTCTGCTGGTGCAAGAGCATGGCAACCTGTGGCTCACGCTGCCGGCCGCCGTTATCATCGGTCGCGAAATTGTTGTCTCGGCACTGCGCGAGTGGATGGCCGAACTCGGTGCCCGCGCCCATGTAGCGGTGTCGAACCTGGGCAAATGGAAAACCGCCGCGCAGATGCTGGCGCTGGTGATCCTGCTGGCCAATCCTTCGGACTTCAGCTTCTGGGTTCTGATGGGGTATGCCTTGTTGCTGGTGTCCGCTGGCCTGACGTTGTGGTCCATGGTCCAATACTTGCGGGCTGCCTGGCCGCATCTGAAGACGGATGTGGAAAAGAAATAAACTTTTTTTGAATCAAGGGGTTGACGGGGGATGTGGATTCTATAGAATGCGCCTCACCAAGACGCGGGAATAGCTCAGTTGGTAGAGCACGACCTTGCCAAGGTCGGGGTCGCGAGTTCGAGTCTCGTTTCCCGCTCCAAGCATTAAAAAATGGATCTCTGAAAAGAGGTCCATTTTTTTTCGTCCAAAGAAAAGTTTTTCATAGGTTCTTTCCGCGACATCCTCTGAAAACATTCAAATCCAGGCCCAATGGATACATTTTTCAGTACATCAATCTGGTGCTTGGCAGATCGTTTTTTTGCAGTAAGCCCCACTGAAAAGCGTGCAAATCTCCTCAAACCGTACGAGGCTGAGATTGGAGGATGACGCTCGTCGATACCCTCGGTGCAAGCTTATCGTGATCGTCGCTTTCCAGCCTCCTGGCTGAGGCATCGAGCCCGTTCCAACCCCTTCGTATAACGCTTGCTTCTACTTATTCATAACCTGGGCTGTTTGCTCCCAAACCCGGCTGCGCCTAGGTTAGCGCCTAGCCGAGCTTCAAGCTTTGCGTAAAAGAACAACAACAAGAGAAGCGAAAAATGCCTGTGATAACCATCGGTATGGTGGGAATCGGCCAGCTTGGCCTTCCTATCGCAACCAACCTGCTTGCGGCCGGATTTCGCGTTGTCGGTTACCGACGTCGAGATCGTGAAGCCTTCATCCGTCAGGGTGGCATCGCGCTCGAAAGCCCTGTCGCCGTAGCGGCGCAATCAAACTTCATCCTCACTTGCCTGCCCAGCGAAGTGGCCCACATGGGAATCATGGAGGGGCCTGATGGCCTGCTTCAGTCCATAGGTCCGCAGCATACGCTCATCGAGATTGGCACCTATCACAAAGCCTTCAAGCAACGAATGGCTCAGCGTATCGAACAACGTGGTGCGCGGGTGTTGGAAGCGGAGGTCAGTGGTACTCCATCCATGGTTTCCCTGCGCAAGGCTTCCTTGTTTCTGGGTGGTGATCCTGACTTGGTGGAGCACTGCAAGCCGGTGCTCGATGCGATCGCCGACATCCAGTTCCACATCGGTGGGTTTGGGTGCGCAGTCGCGATGAAATTGATCGCCAACTATCTCGTGACTATCCACACCTTGGCCGCAGCCGAGGCGTTGAACCTTGGCGTGAAAGCAGGGTTCAGCGCGCAGCAGGTGGTTGAAGTAATACGCCAAAGCGCCGGTGGCTCAACGATGTTCAGCGCAAGAGCACCGATGATGGCTGATCGTCATTTTCTGCCGGCACCAGGACCTTTCGCCACGCTGGAAAAGTACATCGATATGGCCAGTGAGCTGTCCGAGGAGCTCGGTAGCGCCGCGCCTTTATTCAATGCCGCCAAGCCTTACTTTCAACGGGCTATCGAAGAAGGCATCGGTGAAGAAGACATCTCGGCAGTGATCAAGTTGATCGAGGCCGACTCTCAGGCTGATTCCCAGAAACATTCCAAAAAAGAGAAAACAACATGCTGATCGAACAACGCACTTATCAACTCAAGCCTGGCACCCTGCACGAATTCCTGCGTGCTTACGAGGAGGAGGGGCTGCCACTTCAGGGCGAGGCGCTGGGCAACCTGATCGGTTATTTCAAGCCGGAAACGGGGGACATCAATCGGGTCATTCAGTTGTGGGGATACTCCAGCTATGAGGACCGTGCCCAACGCCGCGCGGCGCTGTCCAGCGACCCAAGGTGGCGCGCGTTCCTCGGCAAGAACGGCCATCTGGTGGTTGCCCAGCAGGTGGAACTGCTGAGCGCCGCAGCCTTTTCCCCTATCCGTTAAAAGGAGCATCCAAGATGATTCGTTCTCTACAACATGTAGGCGTGACCGTTCCAGATCTGGAAGTGGGTCGTTCCTTCTACGAAGCTGTCGGGCTCGAAGCCCGCATGGCAGGTGAGCATTTGGTGTTGCGTTGCAAAGGGCGCGCCCAGGATCAAGTGCGGCTGATGCCAGGTACTACAAAGCAACTCAGCTACATCTCGTTTGGTACCGATGCTGAGGGGTTGCAGACTATTCGCGAAAATCTGAGCTACCACGGTGTGGTCATCCATCCGGCACCGTTTGATATCGGGCAAGAAGGGCTGTGGTTTCGTGATCCATCCGGCGATTGGGTTCACGTCACCGACGCCGACTCCATGCCGTTAGCTCCTTTGCCGACGCCAGAGTCGAACACCCCGGGCCGTTACCGCCGCATCGGTCAGCGCGGGTGCACACCGTCCTCGAAGTTGCGTCGAGTGACACCGTTGCGCTTGGGTCACTTGATCAAATTTACCCCCGATGTGGATCGTTCGATTGATTTCTATACCCGGGTGCTAGGGATGAAAGTCTCTGATCGCGCGGGGGACAAGATAGCCTTTCTGCGGTGTGGCTGTGGCGGTGATCACCATGTACTGGGCCTGGCCAAGAGCAGTCATAGCGGCCTGCACCATCTCAGTTTTGAGGTGATGGGTATTGATGAGATCGAATTGGGCGCTCAACACCTGATGAGCCTGGGCTATGAAAGCGCATTTGGCCTGGGCCGGCATGTGGCCGGCTCCAACTACTTTCATTACATCCGCGACCCTTGGGACAGCATGGTCGAATACTTCTGGGACATCGATGTCATTCCTGAAGATGACAGCGAATGGCTGGCTATCGACGGGGCACCACCAGACCTGATCGCCGTGTGGGCAACCAATCCACCTCCTGAGTCGTTCATTCAGAACTTCGAGGCGGCGCGTGATGAGTGACAGCTCTGCGACCAAGGAACTGCTGGCAGGGATGTTGAACAAGCCGCTGTTCGTGGTCATGCGTACGCCACGGGATCTGACCCGCGTACCAGAGCTGCTGGACGCCCACTTGAAGTGGGCGATTCTGGCGCAGCAACGCGGCGAGTTGTTTGCTTCCGGACCCTTTGTCTCGGATCAGACCTTTCCCGGTGAGCTGGGTGGCATGAGCATTCTGCGTGCGGCGGATCAAGCCGAAGCGCTGCGCATCGTCCAGTCAGATCCCTTTATTGCCCACGGTGTTTATGACGTAGAGGTACGCAAGTGGTTGCTCATGGAAGGCGGCCTCACGCTTCACGTCAGTTTTTCCAACCAACGCTTTTCGCTCCTGTGATGGTGGCCCCATGAAGTATCAGCTTTTCACCTATCGGACGGATGTCCAGTCAAACGCTACCGGCCTGCTGGTTGGCGATTACGCCTATGATCTTGGTCAGCTTGTGGCCAAGGCCGGCTTTGAGTTGCCGACAGCTTCCATCGATACATTGCTCGAGAGCTGGGAGACGTCCAATCCGCAGCTGCAAAAGCTTGCAGTGGCAGTGTTTGAAGCGCCAGCGTTCTATGAGTCGCAGCGGCTTGATCTTGCCACTTTGCACTTTGCTCCGTTTCTGGAACGTCCAGGCACGATCTATTGCGCGGGAGCAAACTATCGTGACCATGTCGAAGCCATGGCCCGCGCGTTCAACATGAAACTGTCGCTGGATCCGCGCAGCGAGGGCATTGCCCCATGGCATTTCATCAAGCCCGGCCGCGGCAGTCTGTTAGCACACAAGCAAGCGGTGGACATTCCCGAAGGTGTCCGCATGCTCGATTGGGAAGCCGAGTTGGCGGTGGTGATCGGCAAGAGAGCGTCGCGCGTCTCCATTGAAGAGGCACTCGACTATGTGGCGGGTTACACCTGCGCCAATGACCTGTCCGCGCGTGATCGACTGCGTCGCGAGCAAGTCGATCCGAGCTCGCCGTTTCGCTTTGACTGGATTGGCCACAAATGCTTCACGGGTTCTTGCCCATTGGGCCCGTACCTGACGCCGGCACAATTTGTGAAAGACCCCGAGAACTTGAATATCAAGCTGTCGAGGAACGGTGCGTGGGTACAGGATTCCAATACCCGCAACCATATGTACGGCGTTGCAGAGCAGATTTCCTATCTGAGCCAGACCATCGACCTGTTTCCCGGCGATGTCCTGTTGACGGGAACCCCGGCGGGCGTGGGCATGGAAAGCCATACGTTCCTGGACCGCGGTGATGTTTTGAAAGTCTGCATCGAAGGGCTCGGCGAGCTGGAAACCACTATTCGCTAATACCGTGCTGACGGCCGGGCAATCAGTGCTCGGTCGTTGAATAACTCAACTGTTTGCAGCGTCATGACAAATGACGGTGTGCATCGCTGCACCTGAAATTTGCCTGCCGTTGTTAAGTAGCGCTAACGCTGAAAGTTTCAAAAAAACTCTCTTCCGTCATACAAAAATAATAATGGTACATGAGATGAGCACACTAAGATCACATACCCGGTACGCGTCAAATGCCTGCATCAGTGCTCTGTGCATGGGTCTTCTTTGCGTTCCGCTTGCCCAGGCAACAGAGGGCGGCGGCAGTTCATACCCACTAGGTGTGAATACGGTCGGCGCGGGAAAGATGCCACCCCCAGGCTTTACCGAGTTCTTCTACTTGTCCGACTACAGTGCGAACAAAACGCTGGACGGCGAGGGCGATAAAAAACAAGGTATTCACAACTTTGACCTTAACGTCCAGGCACTGTCGATACGCGTGGATTACGTCTATCAGGACTTCTCGATACTGGGTGCCAAGCTGGCCAGTCGCCTTGCCTTGCCCTTGATCAAGGGTGACATCAGTTTTGATGTCGATACTCCTCGTGGTCGCGTTCATCGCAGCGACCATCAAGAAGGTGTCGGCGATCTGACGGTGGTTCCATTTGTATTGGGTTGGAGCTCTCCACGGTACCACCAGTTACTCGGTCTGGATGTGTTTGTGCCCATTGGGTCCTATGACAAGGACCGCCTGTTCAACCCGGGTCGAAACACATGGGCTTATGGGCCCTGGTATTCATTTACCGCCTATCCGCTTGAGAATCTGGAAGTCAGCGCCAAGCTCATCTACATGATCAATGGCGAGAACTCCGAAACCAACTATCGCTCCGGCCGTGAGTTCAACGCCGACTACAACATCGGCTACAACATCACCCGCGAATGGCAGGTAGGCGTGAACGGCTACCTGTACAAGCAGGTCAGCGATGATGAGAAAAATGGCCAGACCTACCTGGATGGTAACCGTGGTCAGGTCGCCGCGATCGGCCCCGCGATCAAATACCAGACCCCGGCAATCGGGTTTGTCATGAAATGGCAGCACGAGACGAAGGTCGAGAACCGAGCCGAAGGTGATCGTATCTGGCTGCAGGCCGTTTACCGATTCTGAACGTCACCTCCTCCAAGGGAAGCCATAAACAATATGGCGCCCCTTGAATGAACATCACTGTCCAATAATTAGAACCAGGTGAAATCATGACTGGAATATCCAAGTGGCACGTACTGATCGGTGGATTCATCGCCTACCTCTTTGATGCAATGGAGATCATCCTGCTCACGCTCGCTTTGCCCGTTATCCGCCAGGACCTGGGTTTCAGCCTCCATGAGGTGGGTGCGCTGGCTAGCGCTACATTGCTGGGTATTGGGGTGAGCGGCGTTGCCACAGGTTGGTACTCCGACAACTTCGGCCGGCGCAAGGCATTGATCGCATCGCTGGCGATCTTCGGTGCACTGACCTGTGTCTTTGCATTCGCTCATGATCTCTACGTAATGGCGGGCCTGAGGTTTGTCTCTGGTCTTGGGCTTGGCGGGGTATGGACGATCCTCTCGGCTTATATCGTTGAAACGTGGCCGCCCAAGCAACGCGCCAGAGCCATATCCTTCGTGATCAGTGCCTTCCCGATTGGCGCCATCGCGGCTGCCCTGGCGGCGAAGTTCATGCTGCCGGAATGGCGTTTGATGTTTTTCGTGTCCGGCGCCGCGGTGATATTGCCGATCATTTATGTGTATTTTCTGATTCCGGAATCGCCGGCCTGGAAGGCTCAGCGCGATACTCAGGGCACTGCTGCGCAGCGGATATCGGTCAGGGAGATTTTTTCGCCTGAGCTACTTCGTTACACCCTGCTGGGGTCTCTTGCTGCCAGCTTTGCATTGCTTGGCTCCTGGGGCGTCAGCACGTGGCTGCCCACCTACCTGATACAGGACCGTGGTTTGACTGTGGCGTCGATGACCAGCTTTATGGCGGTACTCCATCTCGGGAATTTCTTTGGCCTGAACGTATTCGGTTTCATCGCCGACCGCATTGGCAAGCGGCTTACGATTGTCATATCGCTGTTGCTGACATCCATGATGGCGCTGGTCTATGTCTATACCACCCAGACCCAATCGCTGATCTGGATCGGGGCGGGGTACGCATTTTTCATGGTGTTCGCAGGGTTGTTCGGTTCTTACTTCAGCGAGATGTACCCGATCCGGGTGCGAACGCTGGGGGCGGGCTTCTGTTTCAACATGGGCCGAGGGTTGGCGGCTTTTGCCCCCGTGCTGCTCAGTGGCATTGCCAGCTTTTATAGCCTGGCAGCGGGATTGATCGTCTGCGCCGGCTTCTACGTCATCTCCGCAGTGTTCGTGATCTCCATGCCAAGGAATAAAACAGTGGGCGAGATGAGTACTCAGGCCACCGCTTCAGACATAGCCAAGGAGGCCATCGGTTGACCTGACTCGTGGGTGACAATGCCTCGTATCTACGGATACGGGGCATTTTTTTTTGCTCCCGAAAAGGCTGATATCTCTATAAGAAATTCAGATAGTGCTAATAACTAATATTTGCTTCTTTTATTTATTGAGCAACGGGAAGATGAATCCCAGACAACAATAAATAAGAGGACATCCCTCATGATCAACCTGCATGACATTCGATACATACGGTTGGGTACCGCGAATCTGGACGAAGCACGTCGCTACGCCACTCAGGTTCTCGGACTGCAGGTCGCCCGAGAAGCCAACGGCGCGGTGTACTTCCGATCGGACAGTCGCGACCACACGCTCTGCTATTACGAGGGCGATCCGCAGGAAACCACGACAGCGTTCGAGGTCAGGACAGCGCAAGACCTGGAAGACGCCGCGGTGTTGCTGGAGCGTCATGAATTCGACGTGCAGCATGGCTCGCGTGCAGACGCTGAAGTGCGCTATGTCGATGACTTCATTCGCTTCAAGGATCCCAGCGGCAACAACATCGAACTGGTCTTGCGTCCCCATGCCAGTGGGCGACGCTACTTCCCGAGTCGAGATGCCGGCATCACCGGTTTCAGCCACATTGGCTTGCGCACCCTGAATGCCCGGCGTGATGAACTGTTCTGGACTCAGCTGGCAAACGCCAGGGTCAGTGACCGAATTGGTGAGGCGCCGCTACTGCGCATCGACGAGGTCCATCACAAGATCGCGTTGTTCCCTTCGTCCCATCCCGGTGTGCAACACATCAACCACCAAGTGGAATCCGTCGATGACTTGATGCGCGCCTACTACTTCCTGGTTGAGCGGGGTATTCGCATCCTCTTCGGTCCGGGCCGCCATCCCACCTCGGGCGCGATGTTCCTCTATTTCGAAGGGCCGGACGGCATGACCTACGAATACTCGACAGGGGTCAGCCTGATCTCTCCAGAGAATGATGCAAGCCATCAGCCTCGGCAGTTTCCTGCGGAGGGTGCGGGATTCTGCGCCTGGGGTGCGAAGCCTGACATTCCGGAATTCAAATCGTGAGTCGCTTGCCAACCCCCAGCCGCGAACAGCAATCGCAAGTGCGCGTGGCCGCGCGCGCCTTGTCCCGCGCCGGTCTGGTGCACGCCTACGGACACTGCAGCTTGCGGCTGGATGAGGAGCACTTTCTGGTTTGCGCAGCGCAACCGATGGGTTTGATCCGGACAGGCGAGTCAGGTGTTGTGGTCCCGATCAAAGGTGAATTGCCCGAGGGTGTGCTGGGTGAGGTCCGTATCCACCAGCAAATATACCGTCGCCGCCCGGATGTCCACGCGGTGATCCGCAGCATGCCTGCCCAGGTCATGACTCTGTCCTGTGCAAGGCTGACACCTCAACCGCGCCACGGAATGGGCAGCTATTTCCAGGCCCCAATCCCGTTGTGGGACGACCCGCAGCTGCTGCGCAGCGACGAACAGGCCTTCGCTCTGGCCAATCAATTAGGCCAGGGAAAAGCCCTGGTCATGCGGGGCAATGGCGCCATCGTCGTTGGCGCGTCACTGATCGAAGCGTTGACGCTGACCTGGTACCTGGAAGACGCCGCGCGGATTGAATTGCAACTGCACAGCGCAGGTCTTGCCGCTCAAGGGCCGGTACTCGACGCGCAAAGCTGCGCGCAACGGGCTGTCATCAGCGGCCGAATCTACGAACGCATGTGGGAATACCTGACGGCGGGCGATCCCGAAGCCAGCGTTCCAACACTCTAAAACAAGAAGGAATACCTTATGCCTGCTAAAGAATTCCGCCATTTCATCAATGGTGAATGGGTGAGTAGCGCCCGTACCTTCGAGAACCGAAACCCTGCCGATAACAGCCTGATCGGCTTGGTGCATGAGGCCGGCAAGACTGAAGTCGACGCCGCCGTGCGAGCTGCGCAAGCGGCATTGAAAGGCCCGTGGGGCAGCATGACCGTCGCCCAGCGAACGGCGCTGTTGCACAAGGTGGCCGATGGCATCGAACGTCGCCATGACGAGTTTGTGGCTGCGGAAGTGGCCGATACCGGCAAACCCCGTGCCCTCGCCGGACATTTGGACATTCCCCGTGGTGCGGCCAACTTCAAGGTGTTCGCCGACCTGATCAAGAATGTGCCGACCGAAAGTTTTGTGATGGATACGCCTGACGGTGGCAAGGCCGTGAACTACAGCGTGCGAGCACCGCGTGGCGTCATCGCCGTTGTTTGCCCCTGGAATCTGCCGCTGTTGCTGATGACCTGGAAGGTCGGACCGGCCCTGGCCTGTGGCAATACTGTGGTGGTCAAACCTTCCGAAGAGACACCGGCCACTGCCACGCTGCTCGCCGAGGTCATGAACGAAGCCGGCGTGCCACCAGGCGTGTACAACGTGGTGCATGGCTTCGGCGGCGACTCGGCCGGTGCCTTCCTCACCGCTCACCCAGAGGTTAATGGTGTCACCTTCACCGGTGAAACCGGCACGGGCGAGATCATCATGAAGGCCGCAGCCAAGGGTATCCGCCCGGTATCGCTGGAGCTGGGTGGCAAGAACGCCGGCATCGTTTTCGCCGATGCGGACCTGGAAAAGGCCGTCAAAGGGTTGGGGCGCGCCGTGTTCGAGAACAGTGGCCAAGTGTGCCTGGGGACCGAGCGCATCTACGTGCAACGTCCGCTGTTTGAGCGCTTCGTCGCTGCATTCAAGGCCCACGCCGAAGGCATCAAGGTGGGTGATCCCAATCAGCACGACAGCACCATGGGGCCGGTGATCTCGCTCGGTCACCGCGAGAAGATTCTTTCCTATTGCCGTCAGGCTGTTGCCGATGGTGCCACGGTGGTCCACGGCGGTGGCATTGCACAGGTGCCGGAGCACCTGGCCGAAGGGGCCTGGTTCGAGCCGACGATCTGGACCGGCCTTGCGGAAACCTCGGCCGTGGTGCGCGAGGAAATCTTCGGCCCGGTTTGCCATATCGCTCCTTTTGATACCGAAGAAGAAGTCGTCCGCCTGGCCAACGACACACCCTACGGCCTCGCCGCCAGCGTGTGGACCTCCAACCTGCAGGTCGCCCATCGTTTGGGCAGCGCGCTGGACGTGGGTGTCTGCTGGATCAACTCGTGGTTCCTGCGCGACCTGCGTACCGCCTTCGGCGGCGCCAAGCAGTCGGGTATCGGCCGTGAGGGGGGCGTGCATTCGCTTGAGTTCTACACCGAGCTGCGCAACGTCTGCGTGCGGCTGTAAGGAGCCATCTATGAATAAGCAAGAAATCCACGTTCTCGGCCAGCAACTGCATCAGGCCCTCAGCAACGGCCAGGCTGTGGCGCCGTTGACCGACAAATATCCGGACATGACCCTGGAGCAGGCCTATCAGGTTCAACTGGCGATGATCCAGCCGCGTCTCGACGACGGCCAAAAGGTCATTGGCAAAAAGATCGGCGTCACCAGCAAAGTGGTGATGGACATGCTCGGCGTCGATCAACCGGACTTCGGTCATCTGCTCTCGGACATGCTCTATGCCGACGGCGCCGCCATCGCCATCGACGGCTTGATCGCACCCAAGGCCGAAGGCGAGATCGCTTTCGTGCTCAAGGAAGATCTGCGAGGCCCGGGCATTACCGTCGCCGATGTGCTGCGCGCTACCGCCTATGTGATGCCGTGCTTTGAGATTGTCGACTCGCGCATCCGTGACTGGAAAATCCGTATCCAGGACACCGTCGCCGACAACGCCTCCGCCGGGGCTTTCGTCCTGGGCGGGCAGGGCGTGGCCCCGCGTGACGTCGACCTGGCCTGTGTCGGCATGACCCTGGAAAAGAACGGCGAAGTGGTCGCGACCGGCGCGGGTGCCGCAGCCCTCGGCCATCCGGCGAATGCCGTGGCCTGGCTGGCCAACAAACTCGGCCAACTGGGCATCGGCCTGAACAAGGGCGAAGTCATTCTCTCCGGTTCGCTGGCCGCCATGGTGCCGGTCAAGGCCGGTGATCAATTGCGCATCAGCCTGGGCGGTATCGGCTCGGCCTCCGTTCGTTTCGTTTGAAGGAAACCCTTATGAATCTCTCTGCAAGCACTATCGCCCAACTGGCCGAACACCTGGAAAACGCCGAACTCAACCGTGAGCCGGTGGCCAAGATCACCGACGCCCACCCGGACATGGACTGGGAAGACGCCTATGCGATTCAGGACGCCATTCGCCAGCGCAAGGAGTCCCGCGGTGTACGAATTGCCGGCCTGAAAATGGGCCTGACTTCTTTCGCGAAGATGAAGCAAATGGGGGTCACTGACCCGATCCACGGCTTCCTCACGGACTACGGTTCTTGCCTGGACGGCGCAGCTATCGATGTTGACGGGTTGATCCATCCCAAGGTCGAGGCCGAGATCGCCTTCGTCCTCAAGTATCCGCTCAAGGGCCCAGGCATCCATGTGGGCGACGTATTGGCGGCCACCGATTTCATCCTGCCGGCGGTCGAAGTGATCGACTCGCGCTACGAGAACTTCCGCTTCGATCTCAAGAGCGTGATTGCCGATAACACCTCTTCGGCACGCTTCGTCACCGGCGGACAAATGAGCGGCGTGCAAGGCGTTGACCTCAAATGCCTGGGCGTGGTGCTGGAGAAGAACGGCGAAGTGGTCGCGACCGGTGCCGGCGCCGCGGTGCTTGGGCACCCGGCGCAGAGCGTCGCCATGCTGGCCAACATGCTCGGTGCCAAGGGGCGTGAACTGCCGGCTGGCTGTTTCATCATGACCGGTGGCATCACCGAGGCCATTGCCGTTGCTGCCGGGGACAACATCACCGTGCGCTACCAGCATTTGGGCAGCGTCTCCATGCGCTTCACCTCGTCCAGCCAGCGTTGATCCGGAGCTATCGACCATGCCTATCGCCATGATCCACCTCGCCGAGGGCCGCAGTGAAGAGAAGAAGCAAGCACTGTTGGTCAACGTCACCCAGGCCATCGCGCAAAGCCTCGATGTGCCCGTAGAAAGCGTACGCGTGCTGCTTCAAGAGATTCCCGAAACCCAGTGGGCCGCGGGTGGCAAGACCCTTGCCGAACGCCGGCGTGGTAACGCCTGATCCCCAGGCTGTGTGCAACGACAGGACACAATAACAATGAGCAATCCAATCAGCGTCGCCATCATCGGCTCGGGCAATATCGGCACTGACCTGATGATCAAGATTTTGCGTCACGGCAAGCACCTGAAAATGGCCGCCATGGTCGGTATCGATCCGGCTTCAGACGGCTTGGCCCGCGCCGAACGCATGGGAGTGGCCGTGACCCATGAAGGCGTTGAAGGCCTGACCCGCATGGACGTCTTCAAGGACATCGAATTCGTCTTCGATGCCACCTCGGCCGGCGCGCATGTGAAGAACGACGCCTTCCTGCGCTCGATCAAACCGGGCATTCGCCTGATCGACCTGACGCCCGCGGCCATCGGCCCGTACTGCGTGCCGGTGGTCAATCTGGAGCAGAATCTCGGCCAACTCAACGTCAATATGGTCACCTGCGGTGGCCAGGCGACCATCCCCATGGTCGCCGCCGTATCGCGAGTCGCCAAGGTGCACTACGCCGAAATCGTCGCCTCGATCGCCAGCAAATCTGCCGGTCCCGGCACCCGCGCCAACATCGACGAATTCACCGAAACCACCTCCAAGGCCATTGAAGTGATCGGAGGCGCAGCCAAGGGCAAGGCGATCATCGTGATGAACCCGGCCGAACCGCCGTTGATGATGCGCGACACGGTGTTTGTGTTGTCCGAAGCGGCCGACCAGGCGCTGGTCGAGGCCTCGATCGTCGAGATGGCTGCCGCCGTACAGGCTTATGTGCCGGGCTATCGCCTGAAGCAAAAAGTCCAGTTCGACGTGATTCCTGAAGACGCGCCGCTGAATATTCCGGGCCTCGGCAAATTCTCCGGCCTCAAGACTTCGGTGTTCCTCGAAGTCGAAGGTGCCGCCCATTACCTGCCAGCCTACGCCGGCAATCTCGACATCATGACCTCCGCTGCCTTGGCCACCGCCGAGCGCATGGCGCAGTCGATGCTGAACGCCTGAGGAGACCGACATGACTTTTAATCCCGGCAAAAAACTCTACATCTCCGACGTCACCCTGCGCGACGGCAGCCACGCGATTCGCCACCAGTATTCGATCCAGAATGTGCAGGACATCGCCCGCGCCTTGGACAAAGCCAAGGTCGATTCGATCGAAGTGGCGCACGGTGATGGCCTGCAAGGGTCGAGCTTCAACTACGGCTTCGCCGCCCACACCGATCTGGAATGGATCGAAGCCGCCGCCGACGTGATCAACCACGCCAAGATCACTACCTTGTTGTTGCCCGGCATCGGCACCGTGCATGACCTGAAAGCAGCCTACAACGCCGGTGCCCGGGTGGTGCGCATCGCCACCCATTGCACCGAGGCCGATGTGTCGAAACAGCACATCGAATATGCCCGCGAGCTGGGCATGGACACCGTCGGTTTCCTGATGATGAGCCACATGATTCCGGCCGAGCAGTTGGCCGCCCAAGCCAAGTTGATGGAGAGCTACGGCGCGACCTGCGTGTACATGGCCGACTCCGGTGGGGCGATGAACATGCAGGACATCCGCGAACGTTTCCGTGCGTTCAAGGCGGTACTCAAGCCGGAAACCGAAACCGGCATGCACGCCCACCACAACTTAAGCCTGGGCGTGGCCAACTCCATCGTCGCGGTGGAAGAGGGCTGTGACCGCATTGACGCCAGCCTGGCTGGCATGGGGGCGGGGGCGGGCAACGCGCCATTGGAGGTGTTCATCGCTGCCGCCGAGCGACTGGGCTGGAATCATGGCACCGACCTCTACACCTTGATGGATGCCGCCGATGACATCATCCGTCCGCTGCAGGACCGCCCGGTGCGGGTAGATCGCGAGACGCTGGCGCTGGGTTATGCCGGCGTCTACTCAAGCTTCCTGCGTCATGCCGAAGCGGCGGCCCAGCGCTACGGGTTGCGTACCGTCGACATCCTGGTCGAATTGGGGCGGCGAAAAATGGTCGGTGGGCAAGAGGACATGATCGTCGATGTGGCACTGGACCTGACACGACGTTGAGTTATCCACGCGTCCGCATAACATTCAAGAATTCCGGTTTTACTGCACTTGCCGGTCGAAGCCCACGACGCTTTGCTGGCAAGTGCAGTGTTTTGGTTTCTGAATATCCATCGTAAGCGAATTGTCCAAGGTTGCATCTCAAGCGCGGATACATGATTTTAGAGGAGAGTGAAATGCTCAAGGCTTCAGACGTCGTAGTGCAGTGCCTCGAGAATGAGGGCGTAGAGTTCGTGTTCGGGATTCCTGGTGAAGAGAACCTGGATTTACTTGAATCACTCAGGCGCTCCAACATCCGGCTCGTTCTCACTCGACATGAGCAATCGGCTGGTTTCATGGCGGCAACCTATGGCCGGTTAACCGGCAAAACGGGAGTCAGCTTATCGACCCTTGGCCCTGGCGCTACGAACCTGGTCACTGCTGGCGCCTATGCCTACTTGGGTGGAATGCCAATGCTCATGATTACCGGGCAGAAGCCAATCAAAAAGTCCAAGCAGGGCCGTTTCCAGATTCTTGATGTTGTTGGGATGATGCAACCGCTGACCAAGTACACCCACCAGTTGGCGTCCGCTGACAACATTCCCTCGCGTGTGCGTGAAGCCTTCCGCCTTGCTGAGGAAGAAAAGCCCGGAGCGGTTCATCTTGAACTTCCCGAGGACATCGCCGCGGAGCAGACCGAAAGCCGGCCAATTCCTCCGAGCCTGCATCGTCGCCCACTGGCCGAACACAAGGCCATTGAGGCCGCAGTCGAGAAATTGCAGATAGCCCGTAGCCCGATCCTGGTGATTGGTGCCGGCGCCAATCGCAAGATGACTGCCAAGGTACTCAAGCAACTGATCGACAAGACCGGCATCCCTTTTGTCACCACTCAGATGGGCAAAGGCGTGGTAGATGAGCGTCATCCACGCTTCCTTGGCAATGCCGCACTGTCTTCCGGCGACTTCGTGCACCGTGCCGTCGAGGCGGCTGATCTGATCGTAAACATTGGCCACGACGTGATTGAGAAACCACCATTTTTCATGGTCCGCGGCGGCACCGAAGTCATCCACATCAACTTCCGCTCCGCCGAAGTCGATCCGGTGTACTTCCCACAAGTCGAAGTGATCGGCGATATCGCCAATGCTGTTTGGCAGATCGGCGAAGCCTTGAATGACACTTCACACTGGGACTTCACCCGCCTTATGACGATCCGTGAATCCAACGAGGCCCAAGTGATTGAGGGCGCGGACGACAACCGTTTCCCGATCTACCCGCAGCGCTTTGTCGCCGACGTACGTCGTGCCTTGCCCTCCGAAGGCATCGTGGCTCTGGATAACGGCATCTACAAAATCTGGTTCGCGCGCAACTACAAGGCACATAAACCCAACACCGTACTGTTAGACAATGCCTTGGCAACGATGGGTGCGGGCCTGCCTTCGGCGATGGCTTCACATTTGGTCTATCCGGATCGTCCTGTGGTCGCTGTGTGCGGTGACGGCGGCTTCATGATGAACAGCCAGGAGCTGGAAACCGCCGTACGTTTGAAGATGAACCTGACGGTCATCATCCTACGCGATGATGGCTACGGCATGATCCGTTGGAAGCAGTCCAACATGGGGTTCACTGATTTTGGTCTGGACTACGGCAACCCGGATTTCGTCATGTATGCGCGAAGCTATGGTGCCAAGGGCCACCGGGTGGAAAGCGCCGAAGGCTTCTTGCCGCTACTGCAGCGCTGCATCAGTGAGCCGGGTGTTCACGTTATCGATTGCCCGGTGGATTATTCCGAGAACGATTTCATTCTGAACCATGAGCTTAAAAGACGTAGCGCGTTGGTTTAAACCAACGCTCGCCAACCCCCATTCAGAAAAGGAAGCGTGATGCAGCTTAAAGACACCCGGTTGTTCCGCCAGCAAGCCTTCATCGATGGCGCGTGGGTCGATGCGGACAATGGTCAGACGATCAAGGTCAATAACCCGGCAACGGGCGAAATTCTGGGCACTGTGCCGAAAATGGGCGCTGCCGAAACCCGCCGTGCGATTGAAGCCGCTGATAAAGCGCTGCCGGCCTGGCGTGGACTGACCGCCAAGGAGCGCGCGAACAAGCTGCGTCGCTGGTTCGAGCTGATCATCGAGAACCAGGACGACCTGGCTCGCCTGATGACTCTGGAGCAGGGCAAGCCATTGGCTGAAGCCAAGGGCGAGATCGTTTATGCCGCTTCCTTTATCGAGTGGTTCGCCGAAGAGGCCAAGCGCGTCTACGGTGACGTGATTCCGGGCCACCAGCCAGACAAGCGCCTGATCGTGATCAAGCAGCCGATCGGCGTGACCGC